>CAMWUL010000020.1 GCA_947177445.1 uncultured Lachnospiraceae bacterium
ATGCTTTATTGATAAATTTTTGATTAAAAGGTTGATTAAACTCTTCCAATTTTTCCAATGCCATTTTTGCGCTCCAAATCCAAATAGATAGCCCTTCGCCTTCCACTTCAAATTCGGGGCCATAGCTATCTTCTCCAGAAACTTGTTTCAAAAAATCAATATAGTCTTTGGGCAAAGGGACTGGTGAAACGCAAATGATTTCTTCAATATCGTTTTCACCACCAGCACAAATTTCATCTTCATCAAAAACCAGCTTTTTGTTTATGTTCTCAATAATGTTCATTTCTTTTTCCTCTTTTCTACAATACCGATTTATCGGTTTGTACTGGGGGAAATTATATCATACACGATTACAAAAGGCAATCCCCGTTCTGCGTCCGTTCCGCCTACTCGTCCCTTGACCGTCTGGATTTTTGCCGTTGCCATTTCGCCGCCGAAAACGGGGAACAGGATTTTACAATCCTGCCCACCGCTTTCGTCCGCTTCATTCTAACGGCAAAACCGTTTGCACTACTTTGACGGCCTTGAAAAGGCTTGATTTTTAAGGCGTTTCAGACACGAAAACCCACAGGGCAAGGTTTACTGCTACATACCCGTAAAAACGGCTTCTAAATGTTCACAGGCGCGTTTTGCGCCCCCTTTTTCTGCCCCGTTTCTCGCCGCACTAATAAGGGCTTGCGGCGGGGTGATTGACTGATACCATTATGAGCAGAAAACAAATGGGAAATACTTCTGGAGAATGTAAGAGCATAAGCCTCTGGAAAGTACGGCCAGGGTGAGGTATAATCAATTTACTGCGGGATATAGGGAGGAATCGGGTGATGCATTATGTAATAGGAGATGTGCATGGGTGCTATAATGCATTGATGAGATTGCTGGAAAGGCTTTGTCTTTCGTCAGAGGACATAGTCTTTTTTGTGGGTGATTTTGTGGACAGGGCGCCCTCTCATGAGGAGATGCTGAAAACAAACCGGTGGGTGTGCGAGCACATTTCGGAGGAGGGGCAGTTTCGGGCGGTGATCGGCAATCATGATTTGGATATGCTGGACACATACCGGGAGCTGGCGGCCTTTGAAGGAATGCCGGAAATGTCCATGCTGACCACGGAGGATACCCTGGAAAGTATCAGGAATGTGACCAATGCGCTTCGGAAGCTGCCGCTGTACCGGCAGGTGGAGGCAGGAGGCTTTCGAAATATTATCACACACTCCTGGGTCTGCGACGCTGCGGGAAATACAGCCATTGAGGATGACGGCAGCATCAGAGAGGATTTCAGCATCAATGAATCCGTGTGGGACAGGTGTCATTCGGTACAGGACCGTCCTGCCTCCTGCAGGGTCATCCACGGACATACCATCACCTCCAGCAGCTATTATGATGCGTCTCAAAAGGGCGTGAGAAATAGAATTGTGCGTCTTGGGGATACAAATATTAATATCGACTGCGGCTGTTTTATGGGCTTGAGCAATGGCGGGAATCTGGCAGCCTTTTGCCTGGAGGACGGAATGGAGTTTTATGCTTATGACAGTGAGGATGCGCAGGCTGAATACAGGGAGCTTGCCAGGTTGTCAAAGGAACCATACAAGCTGAAGGATTACCAGATTTTTCTGGTGTGCAATCCTCTGAAGGAGACCGCGGTTTTTCAGGATGATTCTCCGTTTACAAAATATACGCTGGAAAGGCTCACAGGCGATTACGGCCTGGACTGCTCCGACAGGGAGACGTTTTCCCGTGAGTGCCGTGATTATATGCGCTGGTGGAGCCGGTGCGTGAGAAGATCCAATGCCATAGACAGAAGATTTGTGCTGTGGAGAGAGTAGTCCGCCACGGATAACAGCGGATACGAACGAAAGCTCAGCCCTGCCCGGTAAAGGCGGTGATCAATCCATATATGGCGTTTTTCTGTTCCGGAGTAAGCGTCACCCATTTGTCAAACAGCTCCTTTTGCTCCGGGGTGAGCTCTGCCATGTCGCCGTCCGTAAAGAATTGGGACATGGTGATGCCGAAACCGTCGCAGATCGCTTCCAGGGTGGCAATAGAAGGAACCGTATTGCGGCGGAATATATTAGCCAGGGTGGACTGGGAAAGTCCGCATTTTTTAGACAGTCTGTACTCTGTCCAGCCCCTTTCGTCTAAGAGCTGGCGCAGCCTCTGATGTGCATCCATTCGACAATATCCTCTTTTTTTGTACTTATTTTACGGCTTTTTTGAAAAGCATTATACAAAAGACTTGTATTGCAACTGCCATTATGATAAACTGTAGTCATAATAGCTGTTCGTAATCATAAAATAAGGAGGTGCTGGAATGTTAGGCACTATGATGATCAGAAAAAAGGAAGAGGACATGACCGACATGCAGAGGAGGCTGAATGTCTTTTTGAGGGAACAGAATGCACGGCTTGACGAAGAATTTGAGGAAGCGAGGGCGGCGGAGGATTGGGCCAGAGCTTCGACCATTGTTTTAAGCATGGCAGAGATTACGGATATAGAAAGGCAGGTGGGGATCACAAAAAGGGTGAAGTACTATGAATGGATTGATGAGGTGGTACGCAACGCAAAGGCGGCTAATCCCGAATGCCAGACGGAAGAGAGCAAGCCCCAAAAAGCCTTCCCATGGAAAAAGAGGTGGAAATGACGGCCTGAATTGACTGAGAGAAGCGGTGCCTTGACAGCACGGCTTCTTTTTTCGCGGCTAAAGAGTATTGTTGAACGCGGCAATCATGGTGTAAACGGCAGATTTCTGCTCCGGGGTGAGGGTCACCCAACGGTCAAATAATTCCTTAAGCTCCGGAGTAAGTTCCACCATATCGTTGTCTGCAAAAAACTGAGACAAAGTAATACCGAAGCCCTTGCAGATGGCCTCCAGCGTGGTGATAGAAGGAACCGTATTGCGGCGGAATATATTAGCCAGCGTGGACTCGGAAAGTCCACAGTTTTTAGACAGCCTGTACTCTGTCCAGCCTCTTTCGTCTAAAAGCTGGCGCAGCCTCTGATGTGCATCCATTCGACAATATCCTCTTTTTTGTTTCTATTCTAACCCTTGTTTGAAATTGGAAATACAAAATATGTGTATGGTTATTGCCTTTATAATGAAAAGTAGAGCTGGAAATAAATGGAAAAAGGTAGCTGCTGTTCACGGCTCATAGAGAGGAAGGAAAAGTGCTTTCCACATGGATGTACTTTATGTTATAATGTCTTTATTCAGGGCAGGAAACGGCCGGATGGCCATCCATACCGTGCTGTAAAGGAGGATAACGAAAAGATGCTTTTTGAAGATATGGACAGAATTGTTTTTGCAGGAGATTCGGTGACGGATATGGGAAGCGCCCAGCCGGTGGGAGAAGGCCTGTTTGACAATCTGGGACAGGGGTACGTGAGGGTAGTGGACAACCTGCTTGCTGTCTGGTACCCGGAGAGAAGGATCCGTGTGACCAACTCCGGCATATCGGGCAATACCAGCCGTGACCTTTTGGCCAGATATCAGAGGGACGTGGTGGACTTAAAGCCCGACTGGGTTTCCATCTGTATCGGGATTAATGATGTGTGGAGGCAGTTTGACTCACCGGCCATTGTGGATGCCCAGGTGATGCCGGAGGAATATGAGGCCAATGTGGAAAAGATGATATTGGCGGTGAAGGGCAGTGTGAAGGGCATTTTTATTCTTTCTCCCTATTATATGGAGCTTGACCGACAGGACCGGATGCGGGCCAGGATGGACGAGTATACGGAGATCTGCAGGAGGCTGGCCGAAAAGCATCAGTGTGTGTTTGTGAATTTTCAGAAGGTGTATGATGATTTCTGCGCCGTTCGCCATTCCTCCTGTGTGGCCTGGGATAAGATTCATCCCAATCAGGTGGGGGCAACGCTGATGGCCAGGGCGTTTCTGGAAAAATGTGAATTTTCGTTTTCATAAAATGGCAGGATTTTTGGACGCATAGGGTTCGATTCGGAACCGTAATCAGTCCAATTCTGCGCGGGCCGCAATATCTGATTTTTGCACCGCGCAGATTTGGACTGTAAATTGTGGAGACATAATCGACTTACGGAAGGCGGCATTTAACGGGAGGGGATCCGAAGCACCTGTCCGATACTCAGGTTATCATTGGAGAGTCCGTTCAGCTTCTGGATGGCTTCCACCGTAGTGTCAAATCTCCTGGACAAAAGCCATAGAGTGTCCCCGGCCTTGACGGTATATTCGAAATAGGAGGCGTCTGTGTCGGAGGGAAGCTTCAGCACCTGGCCGATATTGAGCAGGTCGCTGGTAAGGCCGTTGAGCCTTTTCAGGGCTTCCACCGTTGTGCCGTACCGATTTGCGATAAGCCACAGACTGTCTCCGGGCTGGACCACGTATTCCCGTTCGCCCGGCTGGGGACCGGGGGAGGGCACATTCTGGCCGATGCCATAGTATACATCATATAAATTTTTCCAGGTAAGAGGTCCCACGATGCCGTCCGGAGTGATTCCCACGGCCTGCTGGAAGGCGATGACGGCCTGCCTGGTTCCGGGGCCGAAGACGCCGTCCTGGGCCAGGGCGGGGATACCGGGATAAAACAGGGCCGCCATATTCAAAAGATACTGCAGGGTGATTACATCAGGGCTTTTTGAACCCTGGCGAAGGATGGAGGAAGGCGGCACCGTTCCAATCCCTAAGGAGGTGCCCTCGCTGTCCAGCTCCGCCAGTCTGGTCACGGCAGCGTACAGGCTGGAAATCTTGTACCAGGTGGATTTCCCCACGATACCGTCCGGCGACAGGCCGAAAACGCTCTGGAATTTGGTCACGGCGGCTTTTGTGCTGTCTCCGAAGGTGCCTGCGGGGTCGGTGATCACAGGAATGGCCGGATAGTTTCTCCGGATCCTTCCCAGATAGGTCTGGATCGTCTGCACGTCCAGACCGGTGCTTCCCTGCTTAAGAGGCGTGCCGGGGTAGGAGGACAGGACGCCTGTGATTGTATTTGTGGATGCGATCTCCACATCCTGAGGGTAGTAGGTTCGCAGGATCTGCAGGGGAGTACGGCCCTGATTGGCCAGGGTTACGGTGCCCCACTGGGAGAGTCCCTGGCAGGTGACAGTGGTCCCATTGCAGAAGGACGTGAAGAAGGGCGCGTCCTGCCCGGGCCGCCGGACAAATTCATTAAAGATATTGTCCACGATTCTGCTGATGGATTCGTAGATGGGCCGTCCCGGCACAAACGCCTGGTCGTAGGCAGTGCTGTTGGTAATGTCGTAATTATAGCCCCGGTTTCTGTACCATTCTGTAAAGACCCGGTTCAGGGCGAAGGTGATGATGGCGTAAATGTTGGCAGTCAGCGCAGCCTCCGGCCAGGTGGGATAGATTTCACTGCTGGCCGCATTTTTCACGTAATCGGGAAAGGATACCTGTACATTGGAGGCGGAGGAGCCGGGGGCTCCCAGATGGACGGTGATGGGATTGGGGATCACCACCTGCCGCAGGATTCTGGCGCTGTCGGTGGTGCCTTCCTGATTCCGGGGCGTCCGGGAGGCCACGGCAGGCTGGCCTACAAAGATCCTGGTCTGCTGGGGACGGCGCTGCATCTGCAGCATGGGAACCAGCTCCAGGGGCAGAAGAGCGGTTTCCCCCTCATAGATGGGGATGTCGGAGACATAGATTGTGTTAAAGCCCGTTTCCCGGACCAGGACATTGTAGCTCTTATATGGTAATTCCATAAAATACTGATTTTGGGAAAAGCTTTTATCCAGTGTCTCCAGGGGAACCTTCAGAGTTTCCCCGCTTTCATCCGTTGTCAGATCATAGACGACGCTGCCCTGAGAATCCAGGACGCTGACCTGCACTCCTGCCAGAGGGACAGCCTCCTGGGCCGTCTGTACCTGTACGATCAGATATCCGATAGCCATAGAATAGTTTTCTCCTTATTTCCTATAATGAATAAAATATGAAGGAAGGCCGGGGAAGGTGACAAAAGTATCAGCTTGTGCCGTGCAAGACGCGGCGGGGAGGTTAATATGGAACGAGAATTTTTATATGACCGGGATCATGTAATTGTTGACACAGACAAGGGAAAGGTTCGGGGGTACCGGTATGACGGTATATCTATTTTCAAGGGGATTCCCTATGCGCACGCCCGAAGATTCCACGCGCCGGAAGCGGTGAAGCCCTGGGAGGGGGTTATGGATGCCACAAGCTACGGGTATGTGTGTCCTCTGCTTGAAATGGGAAAGCCCGGCGGAGAGCTGATGGTTCCCCACAGGTACTGGGTTATGGATGAGGACTGCCAGAATCTGAATATCTGGACGCCGGAATGCGGCGGGAAGCACCCGGTGCTGGTGTGGCTTCACGGCGGCGGTTTTGAGGCAGGGTCGGCCATCGAGCAGATCGCTTATGAGGGAGAGAATATGTGCCGGGAGGGACAGGCAGTGGTGGTGTCCATCAATCATCGGCTGAATATTCTGGGATACTTTGACCTTTCGGATTTCGGAGAGGAGTATGCCAATTCCGGAAATGCAGGCGGGGACGATATTGTGGCGGCCCTTAAATGGATTCACGAAAACATAGCGGCCTTTGGAGGAGACCCGGAAAACGTAACGATTTTCGGTCAGTCCGGCGGAGGAGCAAAGGTTACGGTGCTTCTGCAGACTCCGGCGGCAGACGGCCTGTACGCCAAGGGGATCAACATGAGCGGCACCATCGACCAGCTGTTTGCGGAAAGCGACGAAACGGGCGAGGAGCTGGCGATGGATATTATGGCGGAGCTTGGCATCGACGGAGACATTCAGGAGCTGGAGGAGGTGCCTTATTCTGCGCTGGCGGAGGCCTACAAGAGGGTGAAGCCCCGGCTGGCGGCGGCAGGAAAATATGTGGGCTGTATTCCCCGGGCCAACGGGATTTATGCAGGATCCCCGGACCGGATCGGCTTTAGGAAGGAGACGGCCCATATTCCCATGCTGATCGGCTCCACCTACGGGGAGTTTACGGCATTCGCCTCCCCTGAGGTGCGCAAGGAGGAACTGACGGAAAACCAGGGGGCGGCCATGGTGACGGAAGCGTTGGGGCTCCAGGCGGCGCAGGAGCTGCTGCCGCTGTACAAATCCGCATATCCCCACAGGAATCCTGTGGATCTGCTGACCCTGGATTTTATTTTCCGGCTTCCGGGCCAGCGGTATATCCGTAACAGAAGCGCGCTGAATGAGTGTACCTATTCTTATCTGTTTGACCTGGACATGCCCATAAACGGCAGATCCGTGCCGGCGCACTGCGCCGATATTCCTTTTGTGTTTCACAATACACAGCTGGTGCCCTCCACCCAGATTTCCGGGGTTACGGAAAGGCTGGAGAAGCAGATTTTTGACACGGTGATGGCCTTTGCCAGAACAGGAAGCCCGGAGAATCCCTCCATACCTCATTGGCCGGCCAGCACTCCGGAGACGGAGAACGTGATGATATTTAATGAAAATACCTATCTCGGAGTAAACCACGACAGGGAGCTGGTTCCCGTGTTTGCAAAATACATGGGCCCCATTTTTATGAAGCGCATGGCGGAGGTGATGGGAAAGGTACAGCATTAAGGGAGGCGGAGAATGAAGAGAATCATGATCATGGACGGACAGGGAGGCGGTGTGGGCCGAAGCCTTGTGGAGGCGTTGTCCGCCAGGTACCCGGAGGCGGAGCTGATCGCCGTGGGCACCAATGCCATGGCTACGGCCAATATGATGAAGGGGGGCTGTGCCGTGGGGGCCACCGGTGAGAATGCAGTGGTGTGCAACGCCCGCCGGGCGGACGCTATCCTGGGCCCCATAGGCATCATCATGGCCAATTCCATGCTGGGGGAGGTGACGCCCCGGATGGCGGAGGCGGTGGCATCCAGTGACGCCCGTATCCTGCTGATTCCCATGAGCCGCTGCAGCGCCCAGGTGATGGGGCTGGAGAACAGAAAGCTGGGGGACTATATCCGTGAGGCCGCGGACAGGCTGGAGGATCTGTGATATGTTGAAACAATTTTATCCCGATATAGAGGCGAAGGACGCGTATGGGATTGATTATGCCGGATTTTACAAAATGGGCTGCCGGGGAGTGATTTTCGATGTGGACAACACGCTGGTTCCCCATGGTGCGCCGGCGGACGAGCGGGCGAAAGCGCTGTTTGAAAGACTTCATGGGCTGGGGCTTGGGACAATGCTTTTATCCAATAATAAGGAGCCGAGGGTAAAGAGCTTTGCCCGGCAGGTGGAGTCGGATTATATTTTCAAGGCGGGAAAGCCCGGAAGGGAAGGCTATGAAAGGGCCATGGAGCGCATGGGAACCGGTCCGGAAACTACCCTGTTTGTGGGAGACCAGCTTTTCACGGACGTCTGGGGGGCAAAAAGGGCGGGAATCTATGCCTGTCTGGTAAAGCCCATCCATCCCAAGGAGGAGATTCAGATCGTTTTAAAGCGGTATCTGGAGCGGATCGTGTTGTTTTTTTACCACAGGAAGAGTGAAGAGGAAAGGGTCAGGGTCTTTGGGGCAGCAGGAAAGGAGGCGCCGGAAGCATGGAGGAAATGAACCGTCAAATAAAGATCGACGGATATACCCGCGTCTGCGGGCTGATAGGAAATCCGGTGGAGCATACCATGTCTCCGGCCATCCACAATACCCTGGCGGGAGCGCTGGGGGAGAATCTGGTCTATGTGCCCTTCCGGGTGCCGGAGGGCCGGGTGCGGGAGGCGGTGGAGGGAGCTTATGCATTGAATTTGCTGGGAGTGAATGTAACGGTTCCCTATAAGAGTCAGGTGATTCCCTTTCTGAAGGAGATTGATCCGCTGGCGGAGCGTATCGGCGCGGTAAATACCCTGGTGCGAACGGAGGGCGGATTTCGGGGCTATAATACGGACATGCCGGGGCTTTACCGGGCCATGTGCCGGGACGGGGTCCGGATAGAGGACGGACAGGTACTGATCCTGGGGGCCGGCGGCGTGGCCAGGGCGGTGGCCATGCTGCTGGCGGAAAAGGGCGCCCGTCAGGTGGTGATTCTGAACCGCACAGTGGAGAAGGCCGAAGGAGTGGCAGAGGAGGTTAACCGCATTGCCGGAAGGAAATTTGCATGGTGCCTGGCGCTGGAGGAGCATGAGAGGCTTCCCCGGGGAGAAGGATATCTGGCCATACAGGCCACCAACGTGGGTATGTTTCCGGGGGTACAGGATGCGGTTATCGAGGACGCGGAATTTTACAGAAAAATACACACGGGCTATGATCTGATTTTCAATCCCGCCAGGACCCGCTTCATGTCTCTGGTGGAGGAAAACGGCGGAAGAGCCTTTAACGGTCTGAAAATGCTGTTGTACCAGGGAATTATTGCCTACGAGCTCTGGACGGGAGCCCGGGTGGGATCTGAGCTGTCCGAACGGGCATATGCAGAGATGAAGAGTGCCATGGGCATTTAAACGAGGAAATGTACCGGAGGTTATAGATGAAGCACAGGAATCTGGTTTTGATCGGCTTTATGGGAAGCGGTAAGACGTCCATAGGCTTACGGCTTTCCTACAGGCTGCAGATCATGGTGGAGGATACGGACAAGCTGATCGAGCGCCGGGAGGAGAGGAGCATCAGCGATATTTTTGCCCGGGAGGGGGAGGAATATTTCAGACGGCAGGAGACGGCCCTGCTGAGGGAGCTGACAGAGGGCAGATACCAGAGAATTTATTCCGTGGGCGGCGGCACCCCCATCCGGGAGGAAAACAGAGAGCTGCTGGGAAAGCTGGGTCTGGTGGTCTATCTGCGGGCCCGGCCCGAGACCATCTATGAGCGGCTGAAGGGGGATATTTCCAGACCTCTTCTGCAATGTGCCGATCCCCTTGGCAGGATCCGGGAGCTGATGGAGAGCAGAAGCGAAGCCTATGAGGCCTGCGCAGACATTATTGTGGATGTGGATGGAAAGTCCGTGGAGGATATTATGGATATCATTGAGAGAGAGGCGGATGCCTGTGACAGGCGGCCGTAAAAAAGACAAAGGAGGATACGGCTTTGAAAATTCTTGTTATCAACGGTCCCAACATTAATTTCCTGGGAATCAGGGAAAAAAGCATATACGGAGCCATGGACTATCAGTATCTTCTGGACCTGATCCGCAGGAAGGGACAGGAAGCCGGGCAGGATATTACGGTGTTTCAAAGCAACCATGAGGGAGCGATTATAGACAGGCTGCAGGACGCCTATTTTGACGGGACGGAAGGAATCGTCATCAATCCCGGCGCCTATACCCATTACAGCTATGCCATCAGGGATGCATTGGCTTCTCTCACCGTTCCCAAGGCGGAGGTGCATATCTCAGACATCACCAAAAGGGAGGAGTTCCGCCGGGTATCGGTGACGGCTCCGGTCTGCGATCTCCAGATTTATGGTCAGGGGCTGGACGGATACCTGCAGGCCATCGATTTTATTATCGGGAAAACGGCATCCGGCGAAATATAAATGGAAGAAGTATGAAAAATTTTTCAAAACCTGTTGCAATCATCACACTTTTATATTAAACTAATCAGGAATTATAGTGTGAACAGAATATAGGAGGAATATAATATGATTTCTGCAGGTGATTTCAGAAATGGTATTACTATTGAGTACGATAATAATGTGTACCAGATCATTGAATTCCAGCACGTGAAGCCTGGAAAGGGCGCTGCGTTCGTGAGGACGAAGCTGAAAAATATCAAGAACGGCGGCGTGGTTGAGAAGACCTTCCGCCCCACTGAGAAATGCCCCCAGGCGCGTATTGATAGAAAAGATATGCAGTATCTGTATTCGGACGGGGATCTGTATTATTTTATGGATACGGAGAACTATGAGCAGATTGCCCTGAATCAGGACACAGTAGGCGATGCGCTGAAGTTCGTCAAGGAGAACGAGATGTGCAAGGTTTGTTCTCATAACGGCGGCGTGTTCTCTGTGGAGCCTCCTCTCTTTGTAGAGCTGGAGATCACAGAGACGGAGCCGGGCTTTAAGGGCGACACAGCTACAGGAGCCAGCAAACCGGCCACAGTGGAGACAGGAGCACAGGTTTCCGTTCCTCTCTTTGTGGAGCAGGGTGACAAGATCAAGATCGATACCAGGACGGGAGAATATCTTTCCCGGGTATAGGGCGGTCCGCATCCTTTATTCTATCAGACTTGTAAGGCGACGACGTTTTCCTGCGGGAAAGCGCTGTTGCCTTTTTCTTTTTTTCATTTCTTCTGATTTTCTGTATGTACGGAACCCGCGCCGGGGTTTCGGCATACCGGTCCTGTCAATTATACTGTGGGCTCAAAATTCCTGAGGGAGCTTTGACGGGCCGCACAGTCACATCAAAAGCGGCGAAGAAAGGTATGGAAAAACATATGCAAATCAATGAATTCACAGAGAAAGTACAAAAAGTATTAATGAGAGAGCTGGGAGAGGAATACCGGGTGGAAATCAGGGAGGTCCGGAAAAACAACGGCATCGTGATGCACGGACTGATGGTATTGCCCGAAAACGGTAATATAGCGCCCACCATCTACCTGGATTCTCTCTGGGAGGCTTATGAGGGCGGCACAACCTTCAGCGAAGTGATGCGGCGCCTGACCAGAGTCTGCCGGGAGGAAATGCCCCGGGGAAACGTGAACATGGAGTTTTTCCGGTGCTTTGAGAAGGTTAAGGAGCGAATCTGCTATCGGCTGATATGCCGGAAGGGGAACGAGGAGCTTCTGGAGGAAATTCCCCATGTGGAATTTCTGGACTTGGCAATCTGCTTTTATTATGCCTACCGGGGACGGGAGCTGGGAGAGGGGACGATTCTGATCCACAATTCCCACATGGAGAATTGGGGCGTGGACACGACGCAGCTCATGAGACTTTCGATCAAAAACACGCCGAGGCTGTTTCCCGGAGGCTGCTGTTCCATGGCGGACGTCCTGCGGGATATGATGGAATTTCGAAAGCATGACGCCGGGAAGGAGCTGCAGTGGGCAAAGGACATTCCCATGATGGTGCTGACCAATCCCCGGAAGATTTACGGCGCGGTCTGTATGCTGTATCCGGGACTGCTGGAACGGCTGGCCCGGAAGGAGGGAAAGAGCCTGTATATTCTGCCCAGCTCTGTCCACGAGGTTATTCTGCTGCCTGACGACGGTGGGGAATCCCCCCGGGAGCTGCAGCGGATGATCCAGGAAGTGAACCGGGAGCATGTGGCTCCTGAGGAGGTTTTATCTGACAATCTATATTACTTTGATCTGAACGAAAAACAGGTAAAAATCATTTTCTAAAAAAATCCATCAATTTTATGTAGACAGACGAAAAATTTTGTGATATTATATTTCAGGGTGATGTAATAATTTTGTAACATTTGCATCCGTAGTCTAACGGATAGAACGAAGGCCTCCGACGCCTTTAATGCAGGTTCGATTCCTGTCGGATGCACTTTACATCACCCTGTTTTAATATCGCCGGACTGCCGGGACGGGACGCCGCCCACAGCAGACCGAACTTTATAGGGTCATGTCAAAAAAGAGCCGCTTGCGGCTTTTTGCAATTATGAGATAACGGTTCCGCCAGGGAGGCGGCTGTGCAGAGGGAGCAGCAATTAGATAGAGGCAGGACGGAACGGTTACAGTTTTGAGAAAGGTGAAAGGATGCAGGACAACAGATTAAGAGCAGTTCTCGACTATATTGTGAAGCATTGTAAGATCGTGTTTCCCGTGCTGGTGATAGCGGCTGTGGCGGCCACTGTGACCATCGCACTGAACGCCAATAAGGCCAGAGCTGAGGAGGAGAGTCTTCCCACGGAGAGCACCGGGGAGGAAATTCCGGAAACCTGGACGCCTCCCGCCCCCGAGGACAATCCTCTGATACCCAATGAAAATGAAGAGCTTGAGGCGCTGATGATTTCCTATTATAATGCGGTGGCCGCAGGAGACACGGAGACGTTAAAGGCTATATACAGCGAGATCTCCAGCAATGAACTGCTGAAATTTCAGGAAAAGGCAAAATATCTGAACCGCTATTCCAATCTGGAGATATACACGAGGCCGGGGCCCGAGGAGAATTCCATAATTGCCCTTGTCTATTACAAGGTGGTTTTTGAAAACAGAGAGGAAGAGGTTCCCGGGCTGAGATCATTTTATGTGTGTACCGATGATCAGGGGAAGCTTTATATTAACAACGGTAACGTGAGCGACGAGATTAATGAATATTTTATGAGTGTCAGCCGGCAGAGCGACGTGGTAGATCTGAGCAATCGGGTAAACATGGAGTATAACGAGCTGATGGATACGCATCAGGATCTGCTCAGATATCTGGCGGAGCTGGATGCCGAGGTGGACACCGCAGTGGGCGAGGCTTTGGCCAGGGAAAACGGGGATATGCCTGTGGATCCTGCAGATACCGCAGATCCGGCATCCTCTGAAAACCCCGGAGAGGCGGGGAATCCCGGAGAGGCAGCAGATCCGGGTACGGATCCCGGAAATACCGCTGACCCGGGAAGCACCGTGGATCCCGGAGCTGCCGGAGAGGGCCAGGAGCCGGTTCCGGAGGCGCCTGTAAATACGGGGCCCCAGTATGCTACCGCAACCACCACCGTCAATGTGAGAGACTCGGACAGCGAGCTGGCGGAAAAGCTGGGCAAGGTGCGCGGCGGTGAGAAGGTGCAGGTTCAGCAGATTCTGCAGAACGGCTGGACAAAGATTGTCTATGAGGGCGCAGACGGATTTATTAAGTCGGAATACCTGCAGATAGTGGAAAATGCGGACGGAATTGCTTCCATCGGAACGGTGACGGCCACAGAGAACGTGAATGTTCGTGCGGCGGCCAGCGAGACGGCAGAGCGTCTGGGACTGCTTACAGGAGGAACGACGCTGGAGCTTTTGGCAAATGAAGGCGACTGGTGCAAGGTAAAATACAACGGACAGGTGGGTTATGTAAAATCCGAGTATGTCCAATAGTTATTTCTCATGACGTTGAAAGCATGATTTTAAAGTGCATAATTATATGAAAAATGGGGAAGCCTTTTATAAATAAGTAAAGGGCTTTCTCTTTTTATTTCCTTTGCTCGATTGCGCAGGAGAACTTGAAAGTCATATACTCACGGGAGGCGGCAGACCATGAAATCACAGGAAGTGGCACTATATCAGGAAATCCAGAGGAATACGGAGATGGCTATGAAGGCCATCGACACCATATCGGACAAAATATATGACGATGCGCTGGCCATGCAGATGTCCAGACAGTCCATTCGATATTCAGAGCTCCACAACGAAGCCTCCAGGCAGCTGGTGGCGGCCAAGGCTCAGAGCTATCAGGGAAGTGCGCTTGCGGACGCGGTGCTGAAGACAGGATTGCGCTATAATACCATGCTTAACACCAGCACCGGACGCATTGCGGAGCTGATGATCAAAAACAGCACCAACGGAATTCTGGAGATGGAAAAGGCTCTGAAGCACAATGAGTCTGCGGGAGAGAAGCCGGTGGCGCTGGCGAAGCGGCTGATCGAATTCGAGGAAAAAAACGTGGCCCGGCTGAAAAGCTATCTGTGAGCCTGCTGATGTGGAGCCTGCCAAGCGAGGCGGGGCCGGAGAGGAAGCCGTTGGAGTGGAAGCCGTTAAAGAGGGCACAGGCGGGTTATTATGGATAATCTCCGGGCTTCATAGGGGAACAGAAAGGACAAAATAGACAAACAGGTGAAATTATATTGTGCAATTTGGATAAAAAACCCCGGTAAACTTTTACGGTTTAGTGGGGTAAAGTGTGTTGTGGATTTGCGTCTGTGGGGGTATAATGAACCGTAACCAAACGCCGAAGCGGCAAGGTCATTTGGATAAAGAAGGAGGAATTGACATATGTCATATGTAGATGAGGTATTTGATATGGTGGTGGCGAAGAACCCTGCCCAGCCGGAGTTTCATCAGGCTGTGAAGGAGGTTCTGGAATCTCTGCGGGTGGTGATCGAGGCCAATGAGGAGAAGTACCGCCGGGACGCTCTGCTGGAGAGACTTGTGACGCCGGAAAGGCAGCTGCTGTTTCGAGTGCCCTGGGTGGACGATAAGGGACAGGTACAGGTGAACAACGGCTTCCGTGTGCAGTTCAATTCCGCCATCGGACCCTATAAGGGAGGCCTGCGGCTTCATCCCAGTGTGAATTTGGGAATCATCAAGTTCCTGGGCTTTGAGCAGATCTTTAAAAATTCCCTCACCGGACTTCCCATCGGCGGCGGCAAGGGCGGCTCCGATTTTGATCCCAAGGGCAAGTCGGACCGGGAGGTAATGGCATTCTGCCAGAGCTTTATCAACGAGCTTCACAAATATATCGGCGCCAACACGGATGTGCCTGCCGGCGACATCGGCACCGGCGCCAGAGAGATCGGCTATATGTACGGCCAGTATAAGAGACTGACAGGCCTTTACGAGGGCGTGCTCACCGGAAAGGGGCTTTCCTACGGCGGTTCCCTGGCCAGAACGGAGGCCACCGGCTATGGTCTCCTTTATCTGACCGAGGAGATGCTGAAGTGTAACGGAAAGGATATTGCAGGAAAGACCATTGCAGTATCCGGAGCCGGAAATGTGGCGATCTATGCGATCCAGAAGGCACAGCAGCTGGGCGGAAAGCCGGTGACCTGCTCCGATTCCACCGGCTGGATCTACGATCCGGAGGGGATCGACGTGGCCTTGCTCAAGGAGGTCAAGGAAGTCCGGAGAGCCCGGCTTACGGAATATGCGGCGGCAAGACCCAGCGCCCAGTACCATGAGGTCAGCGCCGGCGCCAGTGTATGGACTGTAAAATGTGATGTGGCCCTTCCCTGCGCCACTCAGAACGAGCTGGGGCTGGAGGATGCCAAAACGCTGGTGGCAAACGGATGCATGGCGGTGGCGGAGGGCGCAAACATGCCCACTACCATGGAGGCCACGGAATATTTCCAGAAAAACGGCGTGCTTTTCTGCCCTGGAAAGGCGGCCAACGCAGGCGGAGTTGCTACCTCCGCGCTGGAGATGAGCCAGAACAGCGAGAGACTGAGCTGGACCTTCGAGGAGGTGGACTCCAAGCTTCAGGGCATCATGGTGAATATTTTCCACAGCCTTGACGACGCCGCCAGGAAATATGGCATGGAGGGCAACTATGTGGCAGGCGCGAACATCGCAGGCTTCCTGAAGGTGGCCGAGGCCATGACAGCCCAGGGTGTCTGCTGATCAGAGATTTTCCAGGTGAATAAATGATTCGAATAAGTCCTGTAAGCTTCGTGCTTATGGGACTTGTTGATTTTCTAATAAGAGAATTTTACATTGATCTTCCCCGCGGTTCTAAGTATAATATAGTTGTCAGATAAGGAGGTGCGGACGAGAGCCGGCTGACAGATATATTGCGGATGATAATTGTACAAACAGACAAAAGGAGGCGGCCCGTGATTCTTGGAAATTTTGCGGACTGGAATATACAGAACATTTTGATACGTGTGATTGCTGCCGCGATTTTGGGCTGTGTCATCGGACTGGACAGAGGAATGAAGCATCGCGGTGCGGGCACAAAAACGATTACTGTGGTCTGCCTGGGCGCCACGCTGGTTATGCTGACGGAGCAGTATATACAGGTATACTTTCCGGGTCTTGCAAACATGGATCGGATGGCGGCCCAGGTAATCAGCGGAGTAGGCTTTATCGGAGTGGGCACGATCATCATATCCAGGCACCGGGTCAGGGGGCTGACCACGGCGGCCACTTTATGGGCAAGCGCCTGTGTGGGACTGGCAGTGGGGATCGGCTTTGTTGAGGGCGGCGTATTGATTACGGCAATGATGCTGATTTTTCTGCATGTGCTTCCCTTTGTGGAGCGGTTTGCCGCCCGCCATTCCAGCTATTGCAACGTGTTCATCGATTTGGAAAAAAACAGGGATCTGCATATAGTGATCCAAAAGCTGAAGGAAGCGGGCGTAGTCATTGATTCCATGGATATGAGTGAAGCCAAAGACGGCGGCGGGGAAATCTCCGTACATATGGTGCTTTATGTAAAAAAGCCTGTCGTGCGCGAGGACATATATGATATTCTTATGAAGCTGGAGCAGGTGGTGGCTGTAGATTTTCTGTGAGACTTCGGGCGTATTTGGGGCAGAAAAGCATTTACATTCCTGCGTATTATGATACAATTTGAAGGGAGAATTTTCAAAAATCAAGGGCAGAAGACATTATTGGGGGACGATGATGGCATCCGGCAAATATTATGCGGTAAGGAAGGGTAAGACCACAGGGATCTACAGAACCTGGGAGGAGTGCAGGGCTTCCGTGGAGGGAGTTCCCGGCGCGGTATACAAAAGCTTTAAGACGCTTTCGGAAGCGGAGGCGTTTTTGGGAGGCGTTTGTTTAAAAAAGCCTGCCCCGAAAAGGAAGGCGGCTCTGAAAGAGTCCGCCGAAAAAGAAAGCGTCACGGTTTCTCTTCCCCAGGAGGGGTGTCTTTTGGCCTATGTGGACGGAAGCTATGACCATTCCCTGAAAAAGTACGCCTTCGGCTGTGTGTTTATTCTGCCGGACGGCCGTGTGCTGGCCGAGTACGGGAACGGGGACAATGAGCAGTCCCTTCAGCACAGAAACGTGACGGGAGAAATGCTGGGAGCCATGTATGCCGTAAGGTTTGCCATGCGGAACGGTTTCTCGGCGCTGGAGCTTTGCTACGACTATCAGGGAATTGAAAAATGGGCAACGGGAGAGTGGCGCTCCCGGACAGAGCTGACAGGAAAGTATGCAAAAGCCATGCGGGAGTGGGGGAAGGACATATCCATTACCTTTACCAAGGTGGCGGCCCACACCAATGTATATTATAATGAAATGGCTGATCGAATGGCAAAGACAGGACTTGTGGAAGGAAATGGCGTGCCGGCGGTGCATGACCTGGAGGACAGCGGGGAATGGAACAAATCAGAATAAATAAATATCTGGCGCACTGCGGAGTCTGTTCCCGGCGGGAGGCGGATAAGCTGATCCGGCAGGGCGCCGTGACCGTGGACGGCGAGACGGCGGCTGCCGGCAGATCCGTTTTCGGAACGGAGGAAATATTTGTTTCGGGGAAAAAAGTCGGGAACCCCGACGCTTCAGTGGTGCTGGCTTTTTACAAGCCTGCGGGGGTGGTCTGCACCGAGAGGAGCTTTCACGGAGAAAAAAAGATAACGGATGTGATCCGCTATCCGGTGCGGGTCACCTATGCGGGAAGGCTTGACAAGGACTCGGAGGGACTGCTTCTTTTGACCAATGACGGTAATCTGATTCAGGGTATGATGAAGGGAGCCAACCGTCATGAAAAAGAATATCAGGTCAGGGTGGACAGAGAAATTACGGGGGAATTCCTGAAAAAAATGTCCGGCGGCATATACCTGGAGGAGCTGGAGCAGAGAACCAGGGAATGTGTGGTGGAGCAGACGGGAAAATATACCTTTCGGATTATTCTGACCCAGGGCCTGAACAGACAGATCAAGCGAATGTGCGCCGCCTGCGGATACCGGGTCAGAGGCCTGAAACGGATCAGGGTCATGCATATCACTCTGGGGGAGCTGAAGCCCGGAGAATACAGGAAGCTGGACGATGGGGATGTGGAGCGGCTTTACAGAGACTGTGGGCTGGCACATTGATCGGATAAAGGTAAAGTGAATGAAGCCGGAACATTTTGGGAGAGAAAGCAGATCAGACAAGGAGTGAGCGTATGGGACCGGACATTTCAGATAAAGCAGTAAAAACAGAACGGATCAGACAGCTGGTGGAGACGCTGAACCGGGCATCCAGGGCTTATTATGCCCAGGACCGGGAGATCATGAGCAACCGGGAATATGACGAGCTGTATGAGGAGCTTCAGAGACTGGAGCAGGAGACGGGAATGGTGCTGGCGGACAGCCCCACGGTCAGCGTAGGGTACGAGGCTGTGGAGGAGCTGCCCAAGGAGCGTCATGAAAGTCCCATGCTGTCTTTGGATAAAACCAAGAGCCGCGAGGATCTGAGGGACTGGCTGCAGGGAAATTCCGGCGTTTTAAGCTGGAAGCTGGACGGGCTGACCATCGTGCTGACCTATGAGGGCGGAAGGCTGACAAAAGCGGTTACCAGAGGAAACGGTGAAATCGGCGAGGTTATTACCAACAATGCCAGGACCTTCCGGAATCTTCCAGTGACGATTCCTTACAAGGGACAGCTGGTACTGCGGGGAGAGGCGGTCATTTCCTACTCTGATTTTAACCGGATGAACCAGGAGATTGAGGACGCGGAGTCCCGATACAAGAACCCCAGAAATCTTTGCAGCGGCTCCGTGCGCCAGCTGAACAACGAGATCACTGCCCGGAGAAATGTGCGGTTTTATGCATTTTCCCTGGTAAAGGCCGAAGAGGGGGCGGGAGAGACTGCCGTATCAGTGGATTTCCATAACTCCCGCCGGGAGCAGTTTGGATTTCTGCGGGAGCAGGGCTTTGAGGTGGTGGAGCATTATCCTGTTACGGAAGAAAATATCCTGGATGCAGTGGAGCTGTTTGAAAAAAAGATCGAGACCTACGATATTCCCTCCGACGGTCTTGTTCTGACCTATGACGATATTGCATACGGCCTGTCTCTGGGAAGGACGGCGAAGTTTCCCAGACATTCCATTGCCTTTAAATGGGCGGATGAGCTGCGGGAAACCCGTCTGCTGGAAATGGAGTGGAGCGCCAGCCGCACAGGCCTGATCAACCCGGTGGCCATCTTTGAGCCGGTAGAGCTGGAGGGAACCACGGTCAGCAGAGCCTCTGTTCATAATATCAGCATTTTGAAGGGACTGAAGCTGGGGCTGGGAGACCGGATCACCGTATACAAGGCCAATATGATCATTCCTCAGATAGCCGAAAACCTGACCTGCAGCGATACGCTGGAAATACCGAAGGTATGTCCCGTCTGCGGCGGTCCTGCGGAAATCCGGCAGGTCAACGAGGTGCAGTCCCTGTATTGCACCAACGATATGTGTGCGGCGAAACGGATCAAGGCCTTCACCCTGTTTGTGAGCAGAGACGCCATGAATATTGACGGTCTTTCGGAGGCAACGCTGGAAAAGCTGATAGACAGGGGATTTATCCAGGAGTACGCCGATCTGTTCCATCTGGACCGATATCGGGAAGAGATCGTGGAGATGGAGGGCTTCGGAGAAAAATCCTGTCAAAATCTCCTGGACAGCATTGACCAGGCGCGCAGCACCACTCTGCCCAGAGTGATTTACGGGCTGGGAATCGAAAATATCGGTGTGGCCAATGCAAAAATGCTGTGCCGCTGTTTTGAGTATGATCTGGAGAAAATGAAGGAGGCCGACGCGGAGACGCTCAGCGCCATCGACGGAGTGGGAGAGGTCATTGCCGCCGCTTTTGTGCAATACATGCATGATCCGGACAATCTGCTGCGGATCAGCCGTCTGATGGAGGAGCTGCAGGTGGAGAGGCCCGTGGTGCAGGAGGGAAGCCAGACGCTGGCGGGAATGAGCTTTGTTATCACCGGAAGCCTGATTCATTTTGCCAGCAGAAATGAGCTGAAGGAGCTGATAGAGCAAAAGGGCGGAAAGGTGGCGGGCAGCGTCACCGGCAAGACTGCCTGTCTGATCAACAATGATGTCATGTCCGGCTCCTCCAAGAATAAAAAGGCCAAGGAGCTGGGGGTGCCGATCCTGTCCGAGGAGGATTTCCTGACCCGGTATGATTTGGGGGAAGGGGGCGGACAGGAAGACGGCGCAGTTTGAGGGAAAGCGCAAAGAGCTGTCCGTAAAATAAATGAAGAGTGAGGAACAGAGAATCATGCCGATCAAAACACAGAGTGATCTGCCTGCAAAGGAGATACTGGAAAATGAAAATATTTTTGTGATGGACGAATCCCGGGCGGTGCACCAGGACATCCGGGCCCTGAACGTGCTGATCCTGAACAACATGCCGGTCAAGCAGGATACGGAGCTGCAGCTGCTGCGGGCGCTGTCCAACACGCCCCTGCAGATCGACGTGACCTTTATGAATGTGAAGAGCCATGTGTCCGTCAATACGCCGGCCAGTCATCTGAACAAATTTTATACCACCATCGATGAGATCCGTGACAGAAAATTTGACGGAATGATCGTGACGGGGGCGCCGGTGGAGGACATATCCTTCGAGGAGGTGGATTACTGGCAGGAAATATGTGAGATTTTTGACTGGGCCGAGACCCACGTGACCTCCACCCTGCATATATGCTGGGCGGCTCAGGCGGGATTTTACTATTATTATGGAATCAATAAGCAGCCCCTGTCCCGGAAGCTGTCGGGCATCTACGAGCACAGGGTCGCGAATCGTAAGGTTCCCCTGGTCAGAGGCTTCGACGATATTTTCCTGGCCCCTCACAGCCGTCACACGGAAACGCCGGCCCAGGCTATTCATGCCTGCCCTGAGCTGACCGTGCTGGCAGAGTCTTCCGTGGCGGGAGTATATCTGGCCATTGCGGAGGGAGGCAGGAAGATCTTTGTGGCGGGACACCCGGAGTATGACAGATATACCTTGAAAAATGAATATGACAGGGACCAGAGCAGGGGACTTTCCGTTCCGATTCCCTATAACTATTTTCCCGGGGACGATCCGAAGCAGCGTCCGCTGCTCCAGTGGCGTTCCCACAGCAATAATCTGTACAGCAATTGGCTCAATTACTATGTGTACCAGGTGACGCCGTATGAGCTGTAGTTGGTTTTTTATAGGGGTAGGGTGTATATGTTAGGTACTTAATTTCTACGGAATTGAAACATACCCCCTGTATGTCAATCCACAGATCTATAATGTTTGTTATTATAAAAAGTTGTGGAAATTGGTGCATATGTGAAGTATAATGTAGAAAATGTTATCTTATGGGAGGATTGTTATGGCTTTGATTAAATGTCCTGAATGTGGGAGAGAGATTTCTGACAAAGTAACAAAATGTTCTTATTGCGGAACTAATATAGAAGAAATCGAGTCATATAACAAAAAAGACAAATTAGGTGCTGTTATCAAAAAAGTTGGATTAGTGATTGTAATTCTTATTTTACTATTTATATGTATAAGTGTTGTCAGCTCACACTTAAAAATGAAAACTTTTGAGGGATATGTAGATGAATTTATCCATCATTGGGATAGAATGGTAGAAGCATCTCGAAAAGACCCTGTAGATTTTCTAACAATGGATATTTATGAAAGAGCACTATGTACAGATATGCGATCTATTTCTGAATCATATGTGGAATTTGATGATAAAACAAAAGTAAATGATTATTTAGAAAGACACACATATAAGGATATGTTTGAATATGTTATGGAACTGATTATAGAAGACGGTAGAGAATATAGTATAAATAAAGAATTTATTGAATTTTACACAAATATGAAATGATATTAAATTTTTAGAGACACCATTGGATTATAAGCGATTCACGTGGATTTGAAATAGAATTTATAATATAGTATGGTGATTCTTCTGTGACCAGTAAATAGAATACAAGCAATATATTATATATAATATATTAATAAAACTGAATACTGACAAGAATTTACGGCACTGTCAAAAAGTAATGGCAGTGCCTTTAGAATATGGAAATGAGTAGGATAATACGACTGTAAAAAGAAGGAATTATTAGAAAATGTGACAGCTCTGTTTTCGGTTTTTGCGTAATAGGTAGCGGCGTATATATTAATCCGTGCGATTTATGTAAACATTAGCCTTCCTATGAGCTAAAAATTTGATCAAAAGAAGAAAATTATGGAGAAATAAATATTGTAAAGTAATATGTTAATCTGTTTGAGGTAAGGGCATGGTTGATTGATCGTGTCCTTCCTGTATATTGAGTGATTGAATTTGAAAAGTGAATATTGAATATCATGATACTGTAAAATTTCAGTATCTCCTTGAAATATAAAGAAATTTCTATGAATTCGGAGGATTATTTTGTAAAAATGACAGAAACAACGCAAAAAAAGCATTATTAATTATAAAAGTGGTGCCGTTTTTTTCACGTTCGGGAAGAGCGGTCTTTTGTCTTTTTATATTTGTTTATATTTATTTAATTGTATTATTCCCGCAAAAAGAGTAACATATCGTCATAAGTCCTAAGAAAAACCCTCCGGGACGGAGGTGTGCGGACAGGAAAGGCAGGAACGATATGAGAGAGAAATTTCAGCGCTTTATGTGGGGGCGTTATGGCAATGACAGACTGAATCAGTTTCTGATGATATGTGCCATGGTGTTTCTGGTGCTTTCGATGATATTCAGAGGATTTTTTTACCTGGGAGCCCTAGCGCTGATGGTTTATGCGTATTTTCGCATGTTTTCCCGCAATACTGCCAGGAGAACGGCGGAGAATCAGTGGTATCTGCGCAGAGAAATGAAGGTCAAAGGGTTTTTCCGGAAAAAGAAAAAGGAATTCGGTCAGCGCAGGGAATATCATATTTATAAATGTCCTAACTGTAAACAAAAGCTCCGGGTGCCCAGAGGCAGAGGGCGCATTGCCATCAGCTGCAGAAAATGCGGAAATGAGTTTATCAGGAGGAGTTGAAAGCACAGACCATGTTTGGGTACATTATCATCAATAAGGCCGAGATGAAATTCAAGGAATTTGATGTTTATCATTCCTTTTACTGCGGGATCTGCCGGGACCTGAAGCGGAGGTTTGGAGCCGTGGGGCAGCTTTCCTTAAGCTATGACATGACGTTCCTGGCCATGCTTCTCACAGGTCTGTATGAACCGGAGACACGGATTTCCAGCTGCAAGTGCGCCGCACACCCCTTTGAAAGACACGAGACCAGGAATAATATTTATACGGAATATGCGGCGGATATGAACGCGCTTTTTGCATGCTACAAGTGCCAGGACGACTGGGAGGATGAGAAAAAGCTGTGGAGGCTTGTCTACGGAAAGCTTCTGGAGGGCAGGGCAGGGAAGCTGCGGGAGGCTTATGCGGAGAAAATCCGGCAGATCAGCCTGCTGATGCAGAACTTTTATGAAACGGAACGATCTGAAAGGGCGGATATCGACACGCTGGCAGGGCTTTTTGGGAAGGTTATGGCCCGGATTGTGGCGGTGCACCAGGATGAATGGACGGACAACTTGAGCGCTCTTGGTTTTTTCCTGGGAAAATTTATTTATATCATGGATGCCTATGAGGATGTGGAAACGGATATCAAAAAGGGAACCTTTAACCCGTTGAAACGAAAATACGAAAGTCATGATTTTGAGGAAGAGTGCCGGACGATCCTCATGATGATGATGTCGGAGTGCTGCCGGGAGTTCGAAAAGCTTCCGATTCTGGAAAATGTGGAGATTCTGCGGAACATCCTGTACTCCGGAGTCTGGTGCAGGTATGAGACGATCCATGAAATGCGTCTGAAAAGAGTTCAGTAAGCCGGGCATGTGGCCGGGAAAGAGGAGAGTTTGGAAGCAAACCTCCAAATATTGATTGGTACGCGTGCAGGAGGGTGTGTGAACACTCCTCCATAAGCGCGCATAGGGGTGTAAGTATGTACGATCCATACAGTGTGCTGGGAGTTGGCAGGAACGCTTCCGAGGAAGAGATTAAAAAGGCATATAAGGCGCTGAGCCGGAAATACCATCCGGATGCCAATATAAACAACCCGAACAAGGATCAGGCGGAGGAGAAGTTTAAGCAGATCCAGGCGGCCTATCAGCAGATCATGCAGGAGCGCACCTCGGGCTACAGCGGCGGCTATGGCGGTCAGGGGTACCAGAATGCAGGCGGCGGCTACGGAGGCGGCGCCTCGGGCTATGGGGGCGGCCAGGGGTACGGGCCTTTCGGCGGCTTCGGGCCCTTTGGCGGCTTTGGCTTCGGGGGCTTCGGCCAGGGGCAGAATACCGGTTACGAGGAAAATAATAACCTGCGGGCCGCGGGAAACTATATCCGAAACGGCTACTATCGGGAGGCCAGAACCTCTCTGGACGGGCTGGGTCCTCAGGAGAGGAATGCCAGATGGTACTATTACAGTGCCATTGCCCATGCGGGGCTGGGCAACAACGTGGCGGCTCTGGAGCATGCCAGGAAGGCATCGGCCATGGAGCCCGGCAACAGTGATTACAGAAGTCTGGTGCAGAGGTTTGAAAGCGGAGGCAGCTGGTACGAGCAGAGACAGGCGGCCTATGGCTATCCTGTCATGGGCGGCGGGGCGGTGTGCAATACCTGTCTGAAGCTGTGCGTTTTAAACGCCATGTGCAACCTTTGCTGCTGCGGCGGCGGTTATGGCGCCCGGGGAATGTACTGCTGCTAAAATTCCTATTGCTTTTTCCTACGTTCTCGCTTATAATGAAACTCAAAATGTTGATATGAGGCGGGGAAGAGACACTAGATATTGAGAGTCGCATCCGTATAGTCTTGTGGTGCGGCTCTTTTTTTGCACCTGTCCTGCCCGAAAATACTGATTGCAGGGAGGAAAAAATGAAGATTCAGAAAAGAGACGGACGGGTAGTTCCCTACGAGGAAGAGAAGATCCTGGCGGCCATCCGCAAGGCGAATAACGAGGTGGAGGAGAAGGACAGAGCAGAGGAGGCACTGATTACCAAAATACTGGAGGCGGTAAAGGCTGAGGACAAAGAGCTTCAGACGGTAGAGCATGTCCAGGATATCATTGAGCAGCATCTGGTGGAGTGCAATAAGTATGTACTGGCTAAGAAGTATATTGTCTACCGGTATCAGAGGAGTCTTCTGCGCAAGTCCAATACAACGGACGAATCGATTCTGAAGCTGATCCGCAATGAGAACAAGGAGCTGGCTGAGGAGAATTCCAACAAAAATACCAGGCTGGCGTCCACCCAGCGGGATTATATTGCCGGGGAGGTTTCCCGGGACGTTACCAGAAGGATGCTTCTGCCGGAGCATATTTCCATGGCCCATGACAACGGAGCCATCCATTTTCACGATGCGGATTACTTTATTCAGCCGATTTTTAACTGTTGTCTCATTAATATTAAGGATATGCTGGACAACGGCACCTCCATCAACGGAAAAATGATCGAGTCTCCGAAGAGCTTTCAGGTGGCCTGTACCGTGACCACCCAGATTATCGCGGCGGTGGCCAGCAACCAGTATGGCGGCCAGTCCGTGAATATCAGGCATTTGGGCAAATATCTGCGCAAGAGCAGGGAAAAGTTTGAGGCACAGCTGGAGGCGGAATTCGGAGAGGGGCTGGAGCCGGCTGTAAAGGCCAGGTTTGTGGATATCCGGCTGCAGGATGAGCTCAGATCCGGCGTGCAGACCATCCAGTATCAGATTAATACGCTGATGACCACCAATGGACAGGCTCCCTTTGTAACGCTTTTTCTGCATATCGACGAGGAGGACGAGTATGTGGAAGAGACGGTGATGATCATCACGGAGATTCTGCGCCAGCGACTGGAGGGCACAAAAAACGAAAAGGGAGTTTATGTGACGCCGGCGTTTCCCAAGCTGATCTATGTGCTGGATGAAAATAACTGCCTGAAGGGCGGGAAATATGATCATGTGACCCGCCTGGCGGCAAAATGCTCCGCCAAAAGAATGTATCCGGACTATATTTCCGCAAAAAAGATGCGGGAAAATTATGAGGGAAATGTATTTTCCTGCATGGGCTGCCGGTCTTTTCTGGCGCCCTGGAAGGATGAGAACGGAAAATATCAGTTTGAGGGGCGGTTTAATCAGGGTGTGGTCAGCCTGAATCTTCCGCAGATCGGCATCCTGGCAGAGGGGAATGAGGAGACCTTCTGGAAGCTGATGGACGAGCGTCTGGAGCTTTGCTACGAAGCACTGATGTGCCGTCACAAGGCGCTTTTGAAGGTGGTGTCGGATGTGAGTCCCATTCACTGGCAGTATGGAGCCATTGCCCGGCTGAAAAAGGGAGAAACCATAGAAAAGCTGCTCTATGGAGGCTATTCCAGTATTTCTCTGGGCTACATCGGACTCTATGAGGTGACCTGGCTGATGAAGGGTGTAAGTCATACGGAGCCTTCGGGGAAGGAATTTGCCATGCGGGTGATGGATTATATGAACCAGGCGGTGCAGAGGTGGAAAAAGGAGACAAATATCGGCTTTGCACTTTACGGCACTCCGGCGGAGACACTGTGCTACCGTTTTGCCAGGATCGACAGGGAGAGGTTTGGAGATATTCCCAATGTGACGGACAAGGGCTATTATACCAACTCCTACCATGTGGATGTGAGGGAGCCCATCGATGCTTTCGCCAAATTTACCTTTGAGAGCGAATTCCAGAACAAATCGCTGGGCGGGGCCATCTCCTATGTGGAGGTGCCGAATTTAATGAACAATCTGGAAGCAATAGAGGAGGTTATCCGCTTTATCTATGACAATATACAATACGGAGAATTTAATACCAAGTCCGACTACTGCCATGACTGTGGATATGACGGGGAGATTCAGATCAACGAGGATAATGAGTGGGAATGTCCGCAGTGCCATAATAAGGATCATGCCCGGATGAATGTCACCAGGCGCACCTGCGGTTATCTGGGAGAAAATTTCTGGAATTCCGGAAAAACCAGAGAGATCAAGGCCAGGGTGCTGCATCTATGAATTACGCGGCGGTGAAAAAGACAGATGTGGCAAACGGCCCCGGCATCCGGGTATCACTGTTTGTGAGCGGGTGCACTCACGGCTGCAGGGGGTGCTTTAACAAAGAGGCTTGGGATTTTGCATATGGTGAGGAATATACGTCACAAACAGAGGAAGAGATTCTGAGGGCCCTTGCCCCGGACTATATCCGGGGATTGAGCGTCCTGGGAGGCGAGCCGTTTGAAGCTCAAAACAGGGAAACCGTGGCGGAGCTTTTGAAAAAGGTGCGGCAGCGGTATCCGGAAAAGGATATCTGGTGTTATACAGGCTATGACTATGAGCGCGATCTGCTGAGGTGGGCAGCCCGGGAGAATACGGAATGTGAGAAGGCCGGCCCGGGGAGGGGCAGTTTTTCAGGGGCGGTGGTCACACAGCTTTTGGGGCTGATCGACGTGCTGGTGGACGGCGAGTTTGTGGAAGAAAAAAAGAATCTCCGTCTGGCATTTCGCGGATCGGAGAATCAGCGGCTCATCGATGTGAAGTCCTCCCTCAGGGAGGGCAGAACAGTCTGTCTGGAGGAAAAGGACAGCACGGGCGCGGGGACGGAGGGAAATCGGATATGAAGCTGTTGGTGATTGGCGGAAGCTATTTTTATGGACGTGTTTTTGTCATGCTGGCGGCGGCAGAAAAACATGATATTACCGTAGTGAACCGGGGAACCTATTCCATGGAGGAATTTGGTGTGCGCCAGATCAGGGGGGACCGCCGGCAGAGCCGGACCTTTGAGCTGTGTATGGAAGACTATGATGCTGTGATTGATTTCTGCGCCTATAATCCCGGAGACGCGGCGTTTGTGCTGGAACATCTGCCGGGGCGGATAAAGCAGTACCTGCTGATCAGCACGGTGGATGTATACAGAAGAGGAACCGGAGCGGTAAAGGACGAGGACTTTCCGCTGGAGACGAGAAGCTTTCCCGGTGAAGCCGGGGCATATATATTGGGAAAGGCAGCATTGGAGGAAGAGCTTCGCCGGGAGTGCCGCAGGAGAGAGATTCCCTTCACCATACTGCGTCCCGCTATTTTATACGGCCCCTACAATTATGCGCCCAGAGAATATCTGTTTATCCGGATGGCCGTTCAGGACCGTGTCCTGCCCGGATATACGGATGCGGACGGCAGATTTCAGCTTGTGTATGTAAAGGATGCGGCCAGGGCGGCTCTTCTATGCCTGCTGGAGGAGAAGGCATATGGACAGGCCTTTAATCTGTGTCAGGAAGAGATTATTGATTACAAGCTGTTCTTTCAGGGGATCAGGCAGGCGGCGGACATGGAGCTGGGACAGATAGCCATGACCCTGGCCCAGGCCCAGGCGGCGGAATATCCCATTCCCTTTCCCGCCGCGGCGGAGGAGACAGAGCTGGTTTCCAATCGGAAAAGCAGAGAGGTGCTGGGGATGGAATATACCGCTTTTGGCGAGGGAATGGGGAGAACCTGGAGGGCTTTTCGAAATATGTTCCCCTGAAGATAAAAAATTTTATTTTTTTTTAAAGAGAGTATACTCTACAGACAAAAAGTGTGCTATAATTCTTTTAGTGTCTTTGAGCGCGGCAGGATATTCGAGAATCCGGGGAGTTGCCGTGCGGCAGAAGAAAAAGAAAGGAATACGGTATCATGAAAAACGTAAAAATGAAGCTAAAGGTCAAGATTCTGGCATGCTCACTGGTGCCTTTGTTTTTGATCATGATCCTGGCTGTGCTGTCACTGCGCAGTACGGGCCTGAAAATGTCCAACAGGCTGGAGCAGGAGCATTTGACCACAGCCAACTATGGGGTCAGGGAAATTCTTGAAGCGAATTATCCCGGTGAATTTCATATGGAGGAAGATCAGCTGTATAAGGGGGAGATGAACCTTACGGAGAGTCTTGGCGAGCTGGATTCCTTCCTGAATGCCACGGGAGTGGAGATTACCATTTTCGTGGATGGTACGAGAAAGGCCACCAGTATCGTGGATTCCAGCGGACAGCGCATTATCAACACACCCATAGCTGAGGACGCCCGCGCGGCAGTGGCCCGGGACGGCCAGTTCTTCTCGGATCATGCAAGCGTAAGGGGAATGGAATATTATGGAATTTATGTGGGGGTCGGTTCTACTACTGCCGGTGAGGATGTAACGATTTTTACAGGAGTAAGCGTGGAAAACGCCCGCAGCATTTACTCGGGAACCCTGGTCAGCGTTGTTGTATTTATGGTGATTGTAGCCGCAGTCTTCGCAGTTATCTGCTATGTGGTGGTGAACAGCATTGCCAGAAGCCTGGATGTGTCCGTGGCAAATCTGAATCTGGTTGCGGACGGCAGACTCAACGTAGTGGTGGGCGACAGGCTGATGTCCAGAACGGATGAGGTGGGCACCATCGCCACAGCCATACATACTCTGATCGGTAAGTTTGTAAATATTGTAAACAACCTTAAGGGCTCCAGTGAGACTCTGACGGATTTCAGCACGGAGATCAGAAAGAGCATCGGCAATATCAACGAATCTATTGCCAACGTCAATGTGGCGGTGGATGAGATTGCCATGGGCGCTACAAATCAGGCCAATGAAACCACCAGCGTTACCCAGCAGATGAATGATATGAGCATTGCGGTGGACGAGGCCATGAAGAATATTGAAATGCTGACGGAGAGCACCGGCAGTATGGAGAATTCCAACCGCACGGCCAACGATACACTGGATGATCTTGTCCAGATCAGCAACCGTACCTCTCAGTCCATCAAGATGGTGTATGAGCAGACCAATGCCACAAACCAGTCGGCGGCTGAGATCCAGAGCGTGGTAAATATTATTGCCGATATTGCTTCTCAGACAAATCTGCTTTCCCTGAACGCTTCCATTGAGGCTGCGAGAGTGGGCGAGCACGGAAGAGGCTTTGCAGTGGTGGCGGACGAGGTCCGCAATCTGGCGGATCAGTGCCGGGTATCCTCCGAGCAGATCGCCCAGATCATACAGGAGCTGATTACCAAGTCCAACGAGAACGTAGAAGCCATGGACGCCGTGGTTTCCGAGATGGAAATGCAGCATGAAAAGCTGGAGTCCACCAGAACGGTCTTTGAAGCGCTTGACACAGAAATTAATAATGTGGCCCGGGCAGTGGAAAATATCAAGGAGATCACCGAAGGCATCGGCCGCGTGAAGGATGCGGTGTACAGCAACATGGAAAGCCTTGCGGCCATTTCCGAAGAAAATGCAGCTTCCACTCAGGAGACCTCTGCTACCATGACAGAGCTGAGCCATATTGTGGAGAAGTGTAACGATGCGCTGGAGTCTCTTGTGGAGATCAGCAATACGCTGGATGGAAATGTAAGGCAGTTTGTTCTGTAATAAGGAACGGAAGCCAGATTATATTTTGATTACGCTGAAGGCCGCCATTTTTATGGCGGCCTTTTAAGGTGAGAAATTTTAAAATGAGAAAAAGTGTTTTGAGGGAGTTTTATCGGACTCAAATTATTATATAATATGCCTGTTCCTGAAAAATCCATTGACAGGAGAGAACAAAATTTCTTGTGAGGCAATGACAGGATTTACATGACATTTGGAGGAAATAGGGGTATACTTTTTTTATGAAAAGAAAGGAGCTCCTCAAATGTTATTTATTCCGAAACCACATGAAATTTATAAGCATTTTAAAGGGAATTTGTATCAGATCACGGCGGTTGCCGAGCATACGGAGACCGGGGAAAGGCTGGTGGTCTATCAGGCGCTTTACGGTGACTTCAAGACTTATGCAAGGCCGCTTTCCATGTTTACGGAAAGACTGGACAGGGAAAAATATCCTGAGGCGGGTCAGGAGTTTCGCTTTGAGCTGCAGGGTCCTGACGGAGACAGGCAGAGGCAGGAGATGCCTGCGGCTTCGGAGATGAAGGATTCGAAGTTATCTGAGCCGGGAGCGCCCGAGAAGGAGTCACCTGAGAAGGAGCCGCCTGAGGGGGAGCCATCCGAGGCGGAGGCGTCTGAAGCGGAGGCATCTCTGGATCCGCTGCTGTTGGAATTTCTGGATGCGGACACCTATGAGCAGCGGCTGAATATCCTGGCAGGTCTGCACCACAGGATCACGGACGATATGATAACCACTATGGGAATCGCCTGCGATGTGGAGGTGGAAAGCGGGGATGTGGAAGAGCGCTATGAATCCCTGAAGGCATGTCTGCTCACGCTGGAACGGTACGAGTGCAACCGGATCCGGTAGCCTGCAGGCTCTGATGCCAGATCCCTTTCAATGCAAGTCAATCACCACGCCGCAAGCAGCGCTGGCCCGTTTTGCCCATGGGCGTGGAGGGGCTGTCAATAGTAACCAAAAGGGAGGGGCTTATGGCACATACACTTGACAAAAAGATGGTAATCGGCGTATCTTCCAGAGCGTTGTTTGATCTGACGGCTGAAAATGAAATATTTGAAAAACAGGGACTGGAGGCATACTGCAGATATCAGGTAGAGCATGAACAGGATATCCTAAAGCCCGGCCCGGGCTTCGGGCTGGTCAGATCGCTGCTTCGGCTGAATGAATACAGTCCGGAGGCTGATCTGGTAGAGGTGATTATTATGTCCAGAAACAGCCCGGATACTTCTCTTAGAGTGTTTAATGCAATCGCATATTACGGATTATCCATCACGCGTGCCGTCCTGGCCAGCGGCGCCTCGCTGGCGCCTTATCTGGAGGCCTTCCATACGGATCTTTTTCTGTCCGCCTATGAGGATGACGTGCAGTGTGCTGTTGACAGTGGTATTGCAGCCGGCATCATATGTACGGAGAGCCCTGTGGAAAAGGGCGCACGGGTGATACCAATGCCGGGGCTGGCGGGAGCAGGAGACCGGCGGGGAGAAGACTGCGGGGGCAGCGGGGCCGGCGGGCTCAGCGGAGACGACGCAGGGCAGATCAGGATCGCCTTTGACGGAGATGCAGTTCTGTTTGCAGATGATTCGGAAAGGATATTTAAAGAGAAGGGATTAAATGCCTTTGAGGAGAATGAAAAGGTTCATGCCAGAGACCCCCTGGAGGAGGGGCCCTTTGCACATTTCCTGAGGAAGCTTTCGGACCTGCAGAGGAGACTGGGCACCGAGGGGTGTCCTGTCAGGACAGCCCTTGTCACGTCCCGAAGCGCCCCGGCTCACGAGAGGGTCATACGCACACTTCGAGCCTGGAATGTGCGGGTGGACGAAGCCTTCTTTTTAGGCGGGCTGGAGAAAAAGGAGGTTCTGAGAGCCTTCGGTGCACAGATATTTTTTGATGATCAATCCATACACACATTGAGCGCCGCCCAGGCGGTTCCCGCGGCCAGGGTGCCTTATTGCAGCAAAAAGGCGCGGGGAAGACAGGAAACAGGATTTGTAGGACATGCATTATGATAATATAGTAGAGGGGCATTTTATAGAACGCCCCAATCGTTTTGTCGCCAAAGTGGAGATAGACGGGCGCGTGGAAACTGTCCATGTGAAAAATACCGGGCGCTGCAGAGAGCTTTTGCTGAAGGGCACAGCAGTTTTTCTGGAGGAGTGCGGCAGACCCGGGAGATCCACGGCCTTCGACCTGGTGGCCGTGAAAAAGGGCAGCCGGCTGATCAACATGGACTCCCAGGCGCCTAACAGGGCGGTGGGCGAGTGGCTTTCTCAAAGGAAGCTTTTTTCGGAGCCTGTGACCATACGGCCGGAAACGAAATACGGTAATTCCCGGTTTGACTTTTATGTGGAAACGCCGGAGGAAAAGATATTTATAGAAGTGAAAGGCGTGACGCTGGAGAGAGAGGGTGTGGTACTCTTTCCGGATGCGCCTTCGGAGAGAGCGGTAAAGCACGTGGAGGAGCTGATGGCGGCGAAGCGTGATGGATACCGTGTTTTTGTGTTGTTTGTGATTCAGATGGAGAATGTGCGGTATTTTACACCCAACAGGGCGACTCATCCGGAATTTGCGGAGGCGCTGTGCAGGGCTTCCCGGGAAGGGGTGGAGATCCTGGCCTATGATTGCATTGTCACAGAGGATTCCATGAGGCTCAATCATCCTGTGGAGGTACGAATGGAGGAAGAGTATTTCCCGGAAGTAGAGCATTTCCCGAAGGAAAATAAATGTCCGGAGGATAAGAATCTTCCGGAAGAGAACCTTCCGGAAGAATTTACAGAAATTTCCGCAAACGTTAAGGAAACCTTAAGCCAGGGGGAGTTGTCGGCCATTCCCAAACCGCTTCTAAAGTGGTATGATAAGAACAAGAGGGTTCTGCCCTGGAGGGAGGATCCGAAGCCTTACAGGGTATGGGTATCGGAGATCATGCTGCAGCAGACCCGGGTGGAGGCTGTAAAGCCTTATTTTCAGCGGTTTATGCAGGCATTTCCGGATATCGCCTCTCTGGCAGAGGCCGAAGAGGAGCAGGTGCTGAAGCTGTGGGAGGGCCTTGGGTATTACAGCAGAGCCAGAAATCTGCAAAAGGCAGCCCGCCAGATTCAGGAGGAGTATCAGGGACGGATGCCCGGGGAATATGATAAGCTGCTGAAGCTGGCAGGAATCGGAAGCTATACGGCGGGAGCCGTGGCCTCTATCGCATATGGAAAACCTGTGCCGGCGGTGGATGGGAATGTGCTCCGGGTCATTGCCCGGTTCCGGAGTGACGGGCGGTTGATGTCGGATCAGAAGGTAAAGGCCTCCGTGGAGGAGGATCTGTCTCGGATCCTGCCAAAGGACCGGCCCGGAGATTTCAACCAGGCGCTTATGGAGCTGGGAGCCTGCGTCTGTGTGCCCAATGGCGGGCCTGTCTGCGGAAGCTGTCCCTTGGAGGATATCTGTATGGCCCACAGGGAGGGAAAGGAGACGGAATATCCCAGGAAGGCCGGCAAGCCTCCCAGAAAGATCGACCAGAAGACCGTGCTTGTGGTTCGCAGAGGCCAGCGTGTGGCCATTCGGAAAAGAAGCAAAAAGGGTCTGCTGGCCGGAATGTATGAGCTTCCTTCTCTGGAGGGATTCTGCTCGCTTCAGGAGATCGTGGAATATCTGGCAGAAAATGGCATCCGGGTTTTGCGCATACAGGAGCTGGAACCGGCAAAGCATATATTTACCCACAGAGAGTGGCACATGAAGGGCTATATGGTCCGGGTGGACGAGCTGGCGATGCCTGATCCGGAAAAAAACGGGGACTGGCTGTATATCGAGCCCTGGGAGACGAAGGAGCGGTATCCCATTCCCTTGGCCTTTGGCGCCTATATGAAGTGTGTAAAGAACTTCTAAGCGGCCAAAATACGTCCGCTAAAAAGTTCTAAGTTACACACTGAAGAATGCCAAGAGCAGCATTCTTCTCACAGATTGTTTGTGCCGCCGCAGGCGGCATGACGGGAAGTTTATAAAAAAAGAGTATAAGGTTGAATAAATATGTGTATTCAACTCTGAAGGCGCACCGCAGTGCGCAGAATGGATGTAAGGATGAAACTGCTGTCGATAGCGATACCATGCTATAATTCGGAGCGCTATATGCGGAAATGTATTGATTCTCTGCTGACAGGGGGCGAGGATGTGGAGATTATCATCGTGGATGACGGCTCCACAAAGGACAGGACAGCCGAGATCGCAGATGAGTACGCGGCTGAATTTCCCACCATCGTCAAGGCGGTTCACAAGGAGAACGGCGGCCATGGATCCGCGGTGAATGCCGGCATTGACAATGCCAGCGGCCTGTATTTCAAGGTGGTGGACAGCGACGACTGGGTGAAGCAGGACGCATATTTACAGGTGCTGGAGCTTCTGCGGGAGATGGCGGGAGGAAACAGTGTTCTGGATATGCTGGTCAGCAATTACGTCTATGAAAAAGAAGGAGAAAAGCGTAAAAAGGTGATCCAATACCGACATATTCTGCCCCAGGGAAGGCTGTTTACCTGGGAGGATTGTCATCATTTTACAAAGGGACATTACATTTTGATGCATTCCGTCATTTTTCGGACAAAGCTCTTGAAGGAGTGCGGTATCAGGCTTCCGGAGCATACCTTCTATGTGGATAATATTTATGTGTTTGAGCCTCTGCCTCATGTGAAAAATATGTACTATCTTGATGTGAATTTTTATCGCTATTACATCGGCAGAGAGGATCAGTCCGTCAACGAGGAGGTCATGATATCCAGGATTGACCAGCAGATTCGGGTCAATAAGCTGATGATCGATTATCTGGTGGAAAGAAAACAGGAGCTTATAAAGAACAAGCGTCTGTATCAGTATATGCGCAATTACCTGGAGATTATCACAACGGTTTCCTCGGTGCTTCTCATACGCTCAGGAACGGAGGAGAACCTTCAGAAAAAGAAAGAGCTGTGGAGTTACCTGAAGGAAAAGGACAGAAAGCTTTTTACCTGGATGCGGAGCGGCATCATGGGAGGCGCCATGAACCTTCCGGGAAAGGGAGGCCGCAAGATCTCTCTGGAGGGCTACAGGATCTGTCAGAAGATTTTCAAATTTAATTAGGAGCATCATAAAAAAACTCCTCAGATCATCCGATCTGAGGAGTTCTTTTATCTCGGTCACGCTGGGTCCTGCCCACAGCGATCCAGTCTCTTCTGTATACCAGCACATACATGGCGCCGCCCATCAGAAGCCCTGTGATCACATCAAACACGGAGTGCTGCTTGATAAACACGGTGGAGAGTATGATGGATATGGCCAGAACAAGGGATCCGATCCGTATGCCCTTTTTATCTGCCAGACTCCGGCAGCGCATCACCGCAAAATGTGCGCCCAGGGAATTAAACACATGGATGCTTGGCCAAAGGTTCGTGGGTGTGTCGGTCTTCCAGAGCAAGGCCACCATGGAGGTGAAAATATTGTCTCTGGGCATTACAGGAGGCCGCAGGTGATGTCCGTTGGGCCACAGGGTGGAGATCAGCAGGAATATGGTCATGCCGGTAAAAAGGAAGGTGCATACCCTTCGGTAATCCTGTTTGTCCGTGAAGAACAAATACACCACCACGGCGGATACATATATAAACCATAAAAAATAGGGGATGACAAACACTTCACAAAAAGGAATATAATCGTCGGCGGCCATATGTATTACATGATAGCCCTTGGTGACATTTTTTTCAAGCCATGCGAACCATGTCAGGTACAGGATCATGTACAGCAAAAGCGGAATCCCGTGCTTATATGCCTCATACAGGCTTTTTGCTTTTTTCATTTTCAATCAAACCTTTCCAATTTCCTTCAAATATTTTGTACAGCTTCATTAACAGCTTTAGTATAGCGCGTCAAAAATATTTTGCAATGATTTTTGACGCATCTTAAGTATTTTTAAGAAATCCTTTAGGTTTGAACGCCCGTGGTATTTTATCAGGGATGAATGATCTGCAGAGCATGCTTCTTACAGGTTACGGTGATACGGCTGCTTTTTCTGGTGACCTCTCCGTCGGTGTGGACCCACATGGGAACGGAGGTTTCCAGAGTAAGGGAGGTGGTTTTGTAGGCGTCCACACCATGAAAACGGTAGTGTTTTCCCTTGAAGGCAGTAGGAAGGGCAAACAGGATCAGCCACTTGGGAAGGTCGCCTACCGCGCACAGATCCATGATGCCGTCCCCGGGGTCGGCGTCGGGGCTGAACATGAAACCGCCGCCCTCAAAGCGGTGAAGCATACATGCGGTAAAGAGCATGTTGCCGATATTAACAGGAACATGATTGTCCAGGGTCAGCCTGCCGGATACTGCTCTGGCCGCCAGAAGCTGTTTTAACGCGATGCCCAGATAGGTCAGCTTTCCCAGGCCTATGCGGTTCAGCACGGGCTTTACCTTGGAGTGGAGCGCTTCCTCACAGACGGCGGCATCAAAGCCGATTCCGCAGCTGACGGCAAAACGCCGTATCTCGCCGTCGGAATAAGTCAGAATCCCCAGATCCATGGCATGGGGCTTTCCCGTATGCAGGATCAGATCCAGCGCGGCGGTGGGATCCGTGGGGATATTCAAATCTCTGGCCAGATCATTGCTGGATCCGGTGGGGATATATCCCAGGATGACCTGTGCCTGCTCCGGAATTCCCTGGAGAGCCTCATTCATGGTGCCGTCGCCGCCCAGGATGACTATGGAGACAGGGGACTGTGACTGCGGGGAAGGAGAAAGGATCTCGGACGCGATCCGGGCCACATCGCCTGCCTTTTCGGAAAAATAGGGGCGATAGGGGACATTTCCCCGCTGGAGCGCCGGCTCCACCTGTCGTTTCCATATCTGGAGCCCTTTGCCCGAGCGGGATGCCGGGTTAATGATGATATGATACATGGGACGCCTCCTTTTTCTTGTGTTTCCTATATTTTATCAGGAAAGTGTCTTTGGGTAAAGCTTTATCTTCGTCTGGTAAAATTCGGAAAGGTGTAGTACAATATCTATATTCCGGATATAAATGACCGGACGGGAAAATATACGTTCCAGAGAAGGAGGGATGCATATGTATGACAAACAGGCGTGGCTTAGAAAGATCGAAGAGGTGATTGCCGGGGGACCTTATCGGGACGACTGGGATTCTCTTTCCAATCACCGGACACCGGAATGGTTCCGGAAGGCGAAGTTCGGCATTTTTATTCATTGGGGAATCTACAGTGTCCCTGCGTTTGGAAGCGAGTGGTATTCCCGCAATATGTATATTCAGGGAAGCCCGGAATATGAGCATCACAGGGCGGTTTACGGCCCCCAGAAGGAATTTGGCTATAAGGACTTTATTCCTATGTTTAAGGCCGAAAAATTTGACGCGGCAAAATGGGTGGATCTTTTCTGTCGGGCCGGAGCCAGATATGTGGTGCCTGTGGCGGAGCACCACGACGGCTTCCAGATGTACAAAAGTGAAATATCTCACTGGAATGCATATGAGATGGGGCCCGGACGGGATGTGCTGGGCGAGCTGACGGCGGAGATGGAAAAAAGGGGTCTGGTGAACGGGGCCTCCACCCACCGGATTGAGCACTGGTTTTTTATGGGACATGGAAGGGAATTTGACAGCGATATCACCGAAAGCGGCCAGGAGGGTGATTTTTACTGGCCGGCCATGCCGGAGCGGGACCACTACGACCTGTACAGTGAGCCGGCTCCCTCCAAAGAGTTTTTGGAGGACTGGATGATCCGCACCTGTGAGCTGATCGACAGATATCGTGTGAAGGAGCTGTATTTTGACTGGTGGATCCAGCACAGCAGCGCAAAACCTTATTTGAAAAAGATTGCCGCATATTATTATAACCGGGCGGCGGAGTGGGGCGAGGAGGTGCATATCACCTATAAGCATGACGCTTTTATGTTCGGTACCGCCACCGTGGATATTGAGCGGGGACAGTTTTCCCGGATACAGCCCTTTGCCTGGCAGACGGATACGGCCATTGCCAGAAATTCCTGGTGCTATACGGAAAACAACCAGTTCAAGGAGGCGAAGGACATCCTCCGGGATCTGGTGGATGTGGTCAGCAAAAACGGCTGTATGCTTTTAAATGTGGGGCCAAAGGCCGACGGGACTATATCGGAGCAGGATGAGAGAATTTTGCTGGAGATCGGAGAATGGATGAAGGCAAACGGAGAGGCGGTCTACGAGACGGACATCTGGCGCGTGGCCGCGGAAGGTCCCACTGTGGTGGAGGAGGGGCAGTTTACGGACGGAAAGGCCCGTGAATTTACGTCGGAGGACTTCCGTTTTACCAGAAAGGGCACATATCTGTATGCCATATGCATGGCTTACCCAAAGGAGGGCCGTGTACTGATCAGATCTCTGGGAAAGCAGGATGCCTCCAGGCTGCCAAAATTCCACGGCATCGTCAGGAATGTGGAGGTGCTGGGCTTTGAAGAAAGGCCCGAGTGGTCCCGGACGGAAGAGGGGCTTTCGATTTCTGCGCCGGGAGTGCATTCGGACAAACCGGTGGTATTTCGGATCACTCTGGACTAATATGAAGATATTTGATATGATTGTGTGCAAGGTAAGCTTCCCCGGTCAATCACGCAGGGATGCCTAAAATTATAGAGTCAGGAGGATGGAGAATGTATTCTTTGGAGGATGTGAGAAGTGTGGATCCTGAGGTGGCCAAGGCCATAGTGGATGAGCAGGCCAGGCAGAACAGCCATATTGAGCTGATTGCTTCGGAAAACTGGGTGAGCAGGGCCGTAATGGCGGCAATGGGAAGCCCTCTCACCAACAAATATGCGGAAGGGTATCCGGGAAAGCGGTATTACGGCGGATGCCAGTGCGTGGACGTGGTGGAGGAGCTGGCCATTGAAAGGGCCAAAAAGCTGTTTGGGTGCGAGTATGCAAATGTGCAGCCCCATTCCGGAGCGCAGGCCAATATGGCGGTTCAGTATGCCATATGCAGGCCCGGCGACACGGTCATGGGAATGAATCTGGATCATGGCGGACATTTGACGCATGGAAGTCCCGTGAATATGTCCGGAAAATATTTCAACATTGTGCCTTACGGCGTCAATGACGAGGGCTTTATCGATTATGATAAATTCCGCGAGACAGCCCTGAAGGCCAGGCCCAGGATGATTATCGCAGGGGCCTCCGCCTATGCCCGTACCATCGATTTTAAGATTTTCCGTCAGGTGGCCGATGAGGTGGGAGCCGTGCTTATGGTGGATATGGCCCATATTGCCGGTCTTGTGGCGGCAGGACTGCATCCCAGCCCCATCCCTTATGCCCATGTGACCACCACCACCACCCACAAGACTCTGCGGGGTCCCAGAGGCGGATTGATCCTGTCAAACGCAGAGGTGAATGAGAAATATAACTTTAACAAGGCCGTGTTCCCCGGAACCCAGGGCGGCCCGCTGATGCATGTGATCGCCGCAAAGGCCGTCTGCTTTAAGGAGGCTCTTGGCGACGAGTTCAAGGCGTACCAGCAGGGGATCATCGACAATGCCCAGGCGCTGTGCAGGGGGCTGATGGACAGAGGAATCCGCATTGTATCCGGCGGAACCGACAATCACCTGATGCTGGTGGATCTGACCAATTTCGGTCTTACCGGAAAGTCTGTGGAAAAGCTTCTGGATGCGGCCCATATTACCTGCAACAAAAATACCATACCCAACGATCCGCAGTCTCCTTTTGTGACCAGCGGCATCCGTCTGGGAACGCCCGCCGTCACCTCCAGGGGAATGAACACGGAGGATATGGACAGGATCGCGGAGGCCGTGGCCCTTGTGATCAAAGGCGGAGAGGAAAAGGTCCCTCAGGCCCGGGCCATAGTGCAGGAGCTCACGGACAAATACCCGCTGGGTGCCTTGGACTGAGCGGCGGCAATACCGGCATTTCTGACTGGACTGCGCAGAGAATGCGCAGTCCATGCTGCATTCACGGCTTGACTGCTCCGTGAAAAAAGTGGTTTTTGGCGCATAGAAATTAAAAAAAGTCTTGTGCTTCTCAGATAACTGTGTTAGAATATCCTTCGTCGAAAGACATGTGTCCGCCGAGTGGACACGTTTGCGGAATTGTATCTTTTATATAGACAAAATAAACGATTTGTTTGTTACTTTTCACGGCTTCGCCGTTCAAAGTAACATTTGTTTTCCGCAGGGAATGAACCAGGCGATGCACGGAATAGGAATAAACATTGATGCCCGGCTTTGGCGGGCAGGGAGTATAAGGATGAAAGAGGCGGCCAGATATTTTGTGGTACGGCAAAAAGCAGTGCCCGAGGTATTGTTGAAGGTGGTGGAAGCCAAAAAGCTTTTGGAGTCGGAAAAGGTTATGACTATTCAGGAGGCGGTGGATGCCGTGGGCATCAGCCGCAGTTCCTTTTATAAATACAAGGATGACATTTTTCAGTTTCATGACAACTCTCAGGGTACCACATTTACCCTGACCTTTCAAATGGATGATGAGCCGGGTATCCTGTCGGATGTACTCAAAATCATTGCGGAGTACGGGGCCAACATTCTGACCATACATCAAAGCATTCCCATCAACGGAATTGCGTCGCTGAGTCTCAGCGTTCAGATACTGCAGACTACTGGCGATATTTCTCTGATGATCGGTCAGATGGAACAGCAGCAGGGAGTACATCACGTAAAGATACTGGCAAAGGAATAGAACAAGCAGGAGGAGATGGGATTATGATTAATGTGGCAGTGCTGGGATACGGAACCGTAGGAAGCGGCGTTGTGGAGGTACTGGAAGAGAATAATGCGCAGATCAGCTCCAGGGCAGGGGAGAGGGTCTGTGTAAAGTATATTCTGGATCTGAGAGACTTCCCGGGGGATCCTTATGAAGCAAAAATCGTGCATGATTTTAATGTGATTCTTCAGGATGAGGAGATTGACATTATCTGTGAAGTCATGGGGGGCACAGGCGCCGCATATCAATTTACAAAGCAGTCCCTTGAGTCCGGAAGGAGTGTATGCACCTCCAACAAGGAGCTTGTGGCAAAGCACGGCGCGGAGCTTTTGGAGATCGCGGAAAAGCATTCCTGTAATTACATGTTCGAGGCCAGCGTAGGCGGCGGCATTCCCGTCATCCGGCCCATGAATAACGCATTGACCGCCGAAAAAATATTGGCTGTTACGGGAATTCTCAACGGAACCACCAATTATATTCTCACAAAGATGGACCGGGAGGGAGCCGAATATGACGATGCCCTGAAGCATGCTCAGGAGCTGGGATATGCGGAGCGGAACCCGGAGGCTGACGTGGAGGGATACGATGCCTGCCGTAAGCTTGCCATTCTTTCTTCCTTAATGACAGGAAAAAACGTGGACTCTGAAAAAATATACACGGAAGGGATCTCCGGAATCACTTCCGCCGATTTTTCCTTTGCCAGGGCGGAGGGAATGTCCATTAAGCTGCTGGCGCTGGGCCAGTGCAGGGAGGACGGAAGCGTGACAGCCATGGTGGCGCCCTTTCTGGTTCCGGAGGAGCATCCGCTGGCCATGGTGAAGGATGTATTCAACGGCATTTTGATCACCGGCAACATGCTGGGAGACGCCATGTTTTACGGGCGCGGTGCAGGAAAGCTTCCCACGGCCAGCGCCGTGGCGGCGGATGTGGTGGACTGTGCCAGACACAAGGGAAAAACGGTGTCCTGCATCTGGGGCAGAGAGGAAGCAGGTCTTGCGGATATATCTGAGATCGAAAGGGCCTTCTTTGTTAGAGTGAAGGAATGCGCCCGCCGGGAGGCGGAGGCAGTGTTTCAGGGGGGAAAGAGCTTTTCGGCTGCAGGGTGCGGCTCGGAGTTCGGAATCCTTACGCCTGTGATGAAAGAGAGCGAGTTCAGAGAAAAATATGATTCTCTGGGAGACGGTGTTCTGGGCAGAATACGTCTGCTGGGGTGATTACAGCCGGGCGGCGAAACGAATTTATAAATTTACGGCATGGAGGTTAAAATGTCCAAGGTAGTGAAATTTGGCGGAAGCTCATTGGCGAGCGCCGAGCAGTTTGAGAAGGCAGGAGATATCATCAGGGCGGATGAGAGCAGGCGGTTCGTGGTTCCTTCGGCTCCCGGGAAGCGTTTTGGCAATGACACCAAGGTTACGGATATGCTGTACCAGTGCCACGAGCTGGCGGAGGCGGGCAGGGATTTCGAAAAAATTCTTTCCGATATTGCCGGCAGATATCAGGAGATCGTGGACGGCCTTGGACTGGAGCTGGATCTGGGAGAGGAATTTGAAACCATAAGAAAATATTTAAAGGAAGGGGCGGGAAAGGATTATGCCGCTTCCCGGGGAGAGTACCTGAACGGTATCATCATGGCCGAATATCTGGGATATGAGTTTATTGACGCCGCCTCGGTGATTTTCTTTGATGAAAACGGTGATTTTGATGCGGACCTGACGAACAGGGGGCTTTCGGAAAGGCTGGCAATTTGTGAAAATGCGGTAATTCCCGGTTTTTACGGATCCAAGCCGGACGGGACGGTGAAGACCTTTTCCAGGGGCGGCTCCGATGTGACGGGATCCATTGTTGCCAAGGCGGCCAAGGTGGATGTATACGAGAACTGGACGGACGTGTCGGGCTTCCTGGTGGCGGATCCCAGGATCATCGAAAATCCGGAGGGAATCGATGTGATTACCTACAAGGAGCTGAGGGAGCTGTCCTACATGGGGGCTACCGTTCTGCATGAGGATGCCATTTTCCCTGTGCGTCAGGAGGGGATTCCCATTAATATCCGCAATACCAATGCGCCGGAGGACAACGGCACCTGGATCGTGGGAAGCACCTGTCAGAAATCCAGATTTGTCATTACGGGAATTGCAGGGAAAAAGGGATTTTGCTCTATTAATATAGAAAAAGACATGATGAATTCCGAGATCGGCTTTGGACGGAAGGTACTGCAGGCCTTTGAGGAAAACGGTATTTCTTTTGAGCACATTCCCTCGGGGATCGATACTCTGACAGTGTTTGTCCACCAGGATGAATTCATGCACAAGGAGCAGAAGGTGGTAGCCGGCATTCACAGACTGGCCAGGCCGGATTCCATTGAGATCGAGTCGGATCTGGCGCTGATCGCCGTGGTGGGGCGCGGCATGAAATCCACACGGGGCACCGCAGGAAGGATCTTTTCCGCTTTGTCCCATGCCAACGTAAATGTGCGGATGATCGACCAGGGCTCATCGGAGCAGAACATCATTATCGGTGTGGCTGACGGAGACTTTGAAACCGCAATCAGGGCAATATATGATATCTTTGTAATTACGAAGCTGTAATGCGGCGTATGCTTTTATACGCAGCCATACAGAACGATTAAAAAAGCAGTTCCGGTATTTTTCCGGGGCTGTTTTTTGATGCCTGCTGCAGAATTTGCCGGGAATAAACAAAATATTTATCGAAAAATGTCGAATTACACGTCGAAATACTGACAATTGGAAAATATTGCAAAAAAACAAAAAAAATTATAAAAAAGTGTTGACAAATGACAAGGCCTGACGTATAATGAACTCATAAAAGAAAAGGAGAGAAAAAACATCTTCCATAAGGTACAAATGAATAAGGAACAAAAGCTTACCGGAATGTGACGAGTACACAGAAGAAAAAGTAACGGATCACTGAAGAAAAGAATCGGAGATAAACGAAACAGACTATTTCCCGAGATTTGTCTCAGATAAATGTCAAAGGTGTTTGTCGACGAACAGAGTCAGGGCGTTATGGTACCAGGTACAAGAGAAAATGTGGAAAAGCACAAAAGATGAAATGGAAGAAAAAGAGCAGCGACAACGCAAAACTGAATAAGAAAGAGAGGTATGGTCCATTGGATGAGTCATTTTGAGAGAGCGTATTGATTGAAATAATCGATACGCTCTCTCACATTGTGTCCGTTTCTTTGAGGCACACGCATGCTGTCTCCGTTTTTTTTGCAGAAACTATTGTTACCTGTGAAAAGTAACAACTATGTTACTCTTCACGGGTAAGGGCCGCGAGGTGTTTTTGCGCGTTGTTTGCACAAAAACCCAAGACAGCACGCGCCAAAATGAGCGTTTTTTGCTCATTTTGTGTGCATCAAGTTGCTTTGAACGGCGAAGCCGTGAAAAGTAACCAACTATTACAATTTTTTTACAAAAGAAATGATTTCCTGTGGAAAAACATTGCAATATAGGTTATTATAAGTAAAGAAAAGAAACGGAACATAATGCAGGAAGGGCGCGAAAGCTGAAAATGGAAGATAAGCAGCAGTTGCAGATGAAGGAAAAGCATTCCCAGGAAAAGAGAGAGGCACGCAGAAGAAGAAGGGTCAGAAACCAGGTGATTTCATATTTGGTTCTGATTCTGCTGATTTTGGTTATGGCGTTGGGAATAGTATTGGGAGTACGACAGCTGACTGTCGGACGGCAGGAGGATCAGGAGGAACAGCAGGAGGACAGTCAGAATCGAATCGAAGAGCTGCTGGGGTCGGAGGAATCTCTGCAGACACCGGAGCCTGCGCCGGAGGTGGTGGAGCAGACACCAGAGCAGAAGCTGGATGAGATTGTCAATGCGGGAATTGAGGTCATGCCCCTGGAGGATAAGGTGGCAGGACTGTTTATAGTTACGCCGGAAGCCATTACAGGAGTGGACACAGCGGTAAAGGCTGGGGATGGAACCAGAGATGCGCTGTTTCGCCATCCGGTGGGAGGCCTCATATATTTTGGAAAGAACATTCAGTCGGAAGAGCAGCTTCATGAGATGCTGAATAATACCAGTATATATGCCAAATACCCTCTTTTTCTGGCAGTGGACGAGGAAGGGGGAAGCGTTTCCAGGGTGGCGGATGCAGGTATTGGTCCCAAGGTGGACTCCGCTTCGACAATCGGGGCGGCTCAGGACACGAATGGTGCGTACCAGGCCGGTACAGTCATAGGTGCAAAGCTGTTTGAATTGGGTTTTAACCTTGATTTTGCACCGGTGGCAGACGTGGCAAGCGTGCCTGACGGCATTATGGCAGACCGGTCATATGGGGCTGACGCCCAGCTGGCAGGCGCTATGGCGGCTGCTATGGCCGCAGGACTTAAAAGTCAGGGGATCATGTCCTGTCTGAAGCATTTTCCTGGTATCGGCAGTACGTCCCAGGATCCTCATACGGGGCTGTCCGCCACCGATAGAACAGAGGAACAGTTTCGAAGTGAAGAGTTTATTGCCTTCAAAGCCGGGATTGATGCCGGAGTTCAAATGGTGATGATCGGACATATTTCGGCGCCCGGGCTTACCGGAGATAACGAGCCCTGTATCTTCTCTGAAAGGGTGGTCACGGATATCCTTCGGGGAGAACTGGGTTTTGACGGCGTTGTTATCACAGACGCCCTGAATATGGCGGCTGTTTCCGAGTACCATACAGCGGACGAGGCGGCTATTCTGGCGCTGAAGGCTGGCTGTGATATGCTGCTGATGCCGGAGGATTATGAGACGGCGTATAACGGCGTTCTTCAGGCAGTCCGGGACGGTATTATTTCGGAGGAGCGCATTAACGATTCCCTCAGAAGGATCTACCGGATCAAGTACGCGGACAAAGTACAATGAAGCTCACCAACCGCAGTTTGATGCCAAAATGTGGATGTGATACTATGATTTCACCAATCGGAATTTGAGGAGGAAAAGCTATGGGCTGGCAAAGCTGTCCTTTTTTAGTCTCACCCAAAGAACTTCAAACAGCATTTGAACCGTTTAACCTCGTTATCCATAATGCCTGTGTACCGATTGATTATACAAATTCCCCTGTTGAGGATTTTCTCGAAAACTATTCCGCGCTGTATGAACGTTTGATTAACGGCGGAGTTTTTGACGGAAGCTATCATGCACTGTTGAAGCAGATTGCCTTCACTTCCAACATATCGGATATTAAATTTTGTATGGAACATGAACTTGATGGGAAATGGGTTAAAGCGATGAAACATGATAAACAGTCGGTATTGCCTTATCTCGCACCGTTTACCTTTAACACATATACGGAAAACAATAGATTATATGTCAGTACCAGGTACTCCTATCTGGCGTACAGCGATTCCATATTTGGTTATGAGGTAATTTTCCCTAAATTCAGTCAGAGCGATGCGGATTATTATGGGCTTGCAAGCGAAAAGGAATTAAATGCCTACCCCGATTATGAATTATTTAGGAAAAATATTATTAAAATTACAAAACCATTCCATTTCAGGCTGAATGGAGATGTGAAAAAAACACAAATCAGAATCAGCGATGAAGTAAAGGCATATTTGCCCAATTTGCATTGTATCAAGTGTAAAGGAATCGAGATATTATAACTCATCCGGCGGGCAGCCGGGAGAGAATCAGTCAGCCCCGGGCCCTTTTTTCAAAAGCTGTTCCAGTCGGGAGACATTTTCCGGATCACAGCGGCGCAGGTCGAAGGCCAGATCGGTTTCCGCCTGATGCAGTACGAACAGCCGGCGGGGGAGTCCTGGCAGGCGCAGGAAGCGCAGCAGACAAATGACTGCCATAGCTGCCAGAAAGGCGGTAATAAAGACAAAGAGCCAAAGACTGTCCCCTGCCGGGCCTGTCGGCCTGAGCAGACTGTTCAACCCGAATTTCCCGCTGACCAGCGCGCCGCAGGCATAAATGAGGAAGAGCAGAAGTGAGAGCGCTTTTTTTCCCGGATGATCGTTCTGTGCCTCGGATACATCAAGTACCGAGGAAAAGGGGACAATGATTTTGTCTCTTTTTTTCTTGAAATTCTTTTTTCCATGTTTTTGAATATAGTATGTGCCTGATATATGGAGACTATTATCAAAAACAGTGATATGATTCCCGTGGATCAGGAGCTTATCAGAAGTCTGCTCCAAGACGGATGAAGCATCGAGGTCTGGTGAAGCATTGGGGGCGGATGATATATTGAGGTCTGGTGATACATCGAGGTCTGGTGATATATCGAGATCAGACGATGCATTGAGCTTGGATGATGTGTTGAAATCCTGCGGCATACATATTTTCTCCTTATATATAATAGTGTAGCATATATTGCTTTTGCTCCTGTGTACAATGAGTCAAGAGGTCGTGCCTGCACGGACAGTTGAAGAAGTGCGTTCTGCTTCGCGGCTAGGTTATCGATTTCATCTTTTTTATTAATGCAATATCCGCTAAATCTTTTTTTCTGCCAAGTTTCTTTTTCATCTGTATAAGTCCGTCGGCACACACAACGGGAACACCGCCGATTATTTCCACTGTACCTTCAACCCAATTTTCAAAAATCTCGACATCTTCAGAATATAAGATTTTTCTGGTTCCATCTTCACAGCATGAAACTACATATCCCTGTTGCTCCAACTTATCTGCCAAAAGTGTACTACATCCCAAATCAATGTCATGTGTTTGAGGGCGAAACCCATGTAAAACCATAGCGCTGCCTGCAATTACCCAGTATTCCTTTTTAGAAAAAGGAAGTTCCTGAAGTCTTTGAAGCAAAGAATATTTATCAAACATATTGAATAAATACACCTCCACATCCTGGTTCCCGCGAGCAATTGAGTTAAAGTCCCGGATGCTTGTATTATTTATAGACTCTTTTTTCATGAGTACACAATTCCGGGGAGGGATTATTTTTTGCATATGAAAATGGAATCCATGATTGCTCAGGGATTCCACATTGCTAAAGAGCGATAGACGGGACTCGAACCCGCGGTTTCCACCTTGGCAAGGTGGCGCTCTACCAACTGAGCCACTATCGCATACGTGTCCGGCTACGAACAAAAATTATTTTACTATACAACAAAACAGATGTCAAGAAAAAAATTAGAAAAACTTGCGAAGCCATCCCGTGAGTCGTTTTTCTATGAGGCTGTAGCAAATCAGCGCAAGAACCGCACTGACAGCGATTCCCAGAACTGCGCCCGCAAGGGAACGGGCGGTCAGACTGCCGAAATCAAAGACCTTGCGGTCCAGAAGCATAATGGGATAGTAATGCATAAAGTACAGTGAGAAGCTTATATTGCCCAGCCGCACCAGAGCTTCCGGAGCTTTCAGAAGGAGTCCTGCCGTGAAAACGCACAGGACGATACCTGCGGCAGGTATTCCCCACAGAAGCGGTCTGCGAAAGCCCAGAATATTGAGAAAAGGTTTTGTTGCTATGAGGCAGATGAAACAGGCAAGGGCCGTCAGAAGACATACTGGGAGCCAGAGCCTGGGAAGCTTTCCGGCGGAAAACCGTTCATAGATACTCCGGGCAGCATAATATACCAGAATGCCCAGGATAAATTCCAGCATCACCGGATCGCCGTAGAAGGAAAAGGGAGCGAAGCCTGTGCCGGTGAGCCGGGCGGCGGCCACAGGTACCAGGATCAGCCCAGAACAGATCAGTCCTCTGTATTTATGGCTGATGCGTAAAGCAATAAAAAACAGCAGATAAAAGAAAACTTCACAATTCAGGGTCCATCCGATCCGCATCAGCGGCTGAAGTACGCCGCCGCCGATGTCGAAGGGAATAAACAGCAGACTTTTTATCAGGAATACAGGATCTGCTTTGGTCTGGGCGAACATGCCCGGAAAGAGCAGAAGGAGCGCAAAGGTGCCCAGAGTCATAATATAGTAAAGGGGCACGACGCGGATCAGCCGCCTGGACAAAAAATGAGTCGTGTCTTTGTGGGTGGAAAGCATCATCATAAAGCCGCTGATGCAGAAAAATATATCCACGCCGAAGGCGCCGCAGTTCAGAAAGCGGATATGCTCTAACACTACGAAGAGCGCGGCAATTCCCCGGAGAGCCTGTATGCTGTCAAAACGTATTTGATGAAAGTCTTTTTTTTCTATAATCAATTTTGTGGTTTTTGCTGTATTCATTTCGGTTAATTCCCTTCGCGGAAAATATGTTATGCTTTTATGGGATTAATCTTATCATAAAATTTCTGATTTTGAAATTAAGAGATTCTTAATTCGAATGCCTGAAAGAATCCCGGAAGTTCAGCGGGTTACTCGGTCAACTCCTGCGCTGTCCAACAGCACATTGAAAGTATGAGCAGTGAGAGGAACTTTGTATTTCCATTGATACCAGGAAGTGAAGACTTCGTTGAAAAGCTTCTTCCGGTCATTTGGGTCATAGGAGGATCTGTTGTACTCCGCCAGGGCGATTCCGGCATTTTTACGGTTGCCCCATCGGCATGCATTGCAGGCGCATCCAGCAGCGTCTGGAAAAGGCGGTTCTGTTTCCTCATCAGTCAACTCAGCCTTCACTTCTTTCATCACAGGTTCCTTGACAGTAAGGAATTTGAAAAGTTTAGGATCTTTAACCTCTCAACACTTTTCTTGGCAGTTGCTGAGTTACTTTTCACGGCTTCGCCGTTCAAAGCAACTTGATGCACACAAAATGAGCAAAAAGCGCTCATTTTGGCGCGTGCTGCCTCGGGTTTTTGTGCAAACAGCGCACAAAAACACCTCGCGGCCCCTACCCGTGAAACAATGTCATTAAGTTAATAACGAACTGACCGAAATGGTTAGACTCTTTTT
>CAMWUL010000021.1 GCA_947177445.1 uncultured Lachnospiraceae bacterium
TGTGCAAACAGCGCACAAAAACACCTCGCGGCCCCTACCCGTGAAAAGTAACCATAGCCTCCTTTATATTCTCCTTCATGGCATTTTGTGCCGCGCGAATCACGGATGAGAAGAAAACAGGCTCCCCTGCCTTTACGGTCTTTATGTACTCTGCCGCCCCGCTGCCTCCGCTCTTATCCATATAGGTAAAGTAGTTTACCTTCCGCACGCCCGCCCTGATGGCCTCGTGGAAATCCTCCCTGCTGACCCCGGAACCGCCATGCATCACCACGGGGATACCGCCTGTCTGTCTTCTCACATTCCGTACCACATCGAAATCCAGCTTTGGCTTTTTCAGGTAGATACCATGAGTGGTGCCGAAGGAACAGGCCAGGGCATCGATTCCCGTCTCCTCCACAAATCGTGCCGCCAGCTCCGGATCCGTGTAGATCTTGGTATCGTCCTCCTCGCCGGTTCCGTCCCCGGCGCCGGACTCCCGCTTTCCCATGGAACCCAGCTCCGCTTCCACACCGGCCCCGTATTTTGCCGCCATGGCTGCCGCGAGCTTAGTATTTTTCAGATTCTCCTCATAGGGCAGCACGGAGCCGTCATACATGATTCCCGTAAAGCCCAGCTCAAGCGCCTGCTGCAGATAATCCAAGGTCTCACCGTGATCCAGATGGACGCATACGGGAACTTTGGCGGCTCTCGCATGCTCCACCATAATGGGCCCGATCACCGATAGAGGAATCCACGACTCATGACACTGGGCAAACTGAATAATCACCGGCACATCCAGCTCCTCCGCTCCGTTTATAATGGCCATCAGGCTCTCCAGATTGGGCGCGTTGAAGGAGCCTGCCGCCATCTTCCGCTCCTCCGCAAGCTCCAGAATTTCTTTTAATGTAACTAACATATTCTCTTTCCTCCCATTCTCCATCGATTTTTTCCATTATACCAAAAATTATCGGGGATTGATACTGTTTTGCGCAGGCAGTCAAGCCTTCTTTAAGCTTTATTATACGCTTCTGACCTTCTCTGTATATGGCACTTTGTTCTTTTTACTTTGAATTTGTCCGCCTGCGCAAAATTATTTCTCGACATTTCAAAGGCCCTTAATTATAATATAGAAAGCACCTTTTTGCTCTGCATTCGACTGCCCAAAACAGCGTTTGCTTCCGAAATCAGGAGTCTGCCCATGATATCTTCCTTCAATATTGAAAAGCTGACCGCCATGCTCTGTGATTTTTACACGGTCACCCGTATCCGCATCACCGTGTTTGATGAAAATTTCCATGAAATTGCCGCTTTTCCTAAGGAAATCGCCCCCTTCTGCCAGCTGATCCGGACGGATCCTTCCGCCCGGTCCATGTGCGCCCGCTGTGACAGAGAGGCCTGCCAGACTGCGGCCAAAAGGCACGGAGCCTATATCTACCAATGCCATGCCGGACTGAAGGAAGCGATCATGCCCATTTATCTGGGCAGTCTCGTGATCGGCTATCTTTTTTTCGGGCATGTGTTTGCCTATGACAGCTATGAGGATGGATGGAAGGTAATAGAAAAAAAATGTGCCGGATATCAGGTCAAAATCCCTGAGCTGAAAGCGGCCAGCCTCAGGCAGCCCCTGATGAACGAAAACTATATTCTGTCCTCCGCCAACCTGATGCACGCCATTGCCGCCTATCTGTGCATGGAGCGGCTTGCCACTCTTCGTCATGAAAACCTGCCGGTGCAGATCGACAGGTATATTCAGGAGCATCTGACGGAGGATATTGACGTAAGGAATATCTGCGCCCATTTTCAGATCGGAAAGACCAGACTGTATGAGATTGCAAAGGAAAGCTATGGCGTCGGAATTGCCGAATTTATCCGGCGCCAGCGCATAGAAATGGCCCAGTCGCTGCTTTTAAATTCTCCTGAGCTTGGTATCGGCGAGATTGCTTCCCGCTGCGGATTTCACGATTATAATTACTTTTTCACGGTGTTTCGGAAGGTTACCGGGAAATCTCCTAAGGAATATTTAAAAGAGAAAGACACAGTCTCCTGATGCCGCCCAGGAAATGTCCATTGGCCATTTCCAGCAGCCCCTGCATGATGCCGTCCTTTATGCCGCCGGAAATCTGCATACTGCGCAGAGGAGAACCGGCAGAGGACGCCATCATCATCCGAAATTCCGCACTTTCATAATCGGCCTTGCCGCCAAATCCCTTGGCGACGGTTTTTTCCACGGCCTTGTACATAATCTTCATCACAAGAGAAAACTCTTTCATTTCCTCCACCGTGTTGTCCATGGTAAAATGACCCTTGACCAGCCTGGGCGGCGTGTAGGTTCTGCCTGACATGGCTTCCCATTCCTTTTGTCCCGGTCTGCCCTGACAGCCTTCGTACCAGCTTCCCGCCTGCCATTCCGGGGCCGGAATTTTCTCACCGCTTCTTTCCATGACGGCGGACAATCCACCAATGCAGACAGTATAGCTGCCGCCGGGAATCTTCCAGCCGTCCTGCCAGACGGCAAAGGATCGGTCATTTAGTTCAAAGGCCACCGTCCTGCCCTCTCCCGGCTGTAAAAATATCCTTCGAAACTCCTTCAGCTCACGAACCGGGCGGTGAAGTCCGCCCTGAGGCGGCGCAATATAAAGCCGGAGGATTTCAGCACCTGGATATTTTCCCGTATTTTTCACTGTTACCGTGACCGTACAGCCATCAATCTTCAAATCGGAGCAGGCAAAGCTGGTGTAGCTCAAGCCATAGCCAAAGGGCCAGCGGACTTTCATTCCCGCTTTCTCATAATAGCGATAGCCCGCATAAATACCCTCCAGATACAAAGCGTCCTTTGTCTTACCGTAGATCTCCCGGGAAGGCACATCCGCATATGTATAAGGCCAGCTTTCCGCCAGTTTTCCGCCGGGACTCACCCTGCCACAAAGCAGATTGGCAATAGCTTCCCCTCCTGCCTGTCCGGGCAGGCCCATATACAGAATGGCTTTCACCTGTTCTTCCCAGGGACACTCCACCACACAGCCGCACAGCAGCACCACTATGGTATTGGGATTGGCTTTGGCCACTGCGTCGATCATACGCAAGTGTCCCTCCGGCATTTTCATATTTTCCCGGTCAAAGCCTTCGGATTCACAATGATCGGGAAGGCCGGCAAACACCACCACAGCCTCCGCCTTTTCGGCGGCACTTACCGCCTCCGCAAGCAATTCACGGGTAGTATCTCCCCGATCATCACAGCCGGGTGCAAAAACTGCGCCGGGAAGATACTCCAGGGGCTGGCTGATCCTGATGGGATTAATATGACTGGAGCCCGCCCCCTGAAAGCGCATTTTCCTGGCCATGGCGCCGATGACGGCAATTTTCATATCCTCCTTTAAAGGGAGAATGTTATCCTCATTTTTCAACAATACGGCCCCCTGCTCCGCCGCTTTTACCGCCAGGGCATGATGGGCGGCATAGTCACATTGTGAAGTCTTTTCCCGCAAAGCCTCCGCTGTCCGAAATACCAGCTTCAGCACTCTTCGGGCCGAGGCATCCACAGCGGCCTCCGGCAGGCTTCCGGCCTTCACCGCCTGCAGCGCTGCCTGTTCCATATAACTGCTGCCGCCGGGCATATTCAAGTCGCACCCGGCCAAAAAGCCCAGAATGCGGTCATTCATGGCGCCCCAGTCCGTGACCACCATGCCCTCAAAGCCCCACTGGGTGCGCAGAATATCCGTCAACAGCTCTTTGCTGTCGCTGCAGTGAACACCGTTAAGCTTTGGATAGGCGCACATGATGGAGGAGGGCCTTCCCTCCTTCACCGCAATTTCAAAGGCAGCCAGATACAGCTCTCTCAAGGTACGCTCATCCATAATGCTGTCAGAATTGAAACGGCATTTTTCCTGAGAATTGGCAGCAAAATGCTTCAGGCAGCTCCCGATTCCCCGCTCCTCCAGACCGCGGATGAATCCCGCCGCAAGCTTCCCTGCAAGATACGGATCCTCGCTGAAGTACTCAAAATTCCGCCCGCACAGGGGATTGCGTTTCAGATTGGCGCCTGGCCCCAGTACAAGTCCCACCCCCTGATCCTTGGCCTCTTCCCCGACAGCCGCTCCTATTTCCTGCAGCAGCTCCGGATTCCAGCTGCCGGCAGTAGTCACCTGCGCCGGAAAACAGGTGGCCGGGCGGGAGCTGTTCACTCCCAGCATATCCGCGCCGTCTTCCTGCTTGCGCAGGCCATGGGGACCGTCGCACATGAACAGGGGCAAAATCCCATAGGCGTCAAATTTTTTTGTTTCCCAGAAGGATGCCCCGGAGCAGAGAGCAATCTTATCCTCCAGAGACATTTCATTAAGAATACTTTCTATTTTATCCATGCCATTTTTCCCTTCGTTCTTTCCCACCCTTTCTGCCTCCTCATTTCAGACAGTAGCTGCCCGCCGTGACTGTCCGGCTTGTTCCATCGGGCAGAAGAATCTCCGCAGTGCAGTTTGCAGGAATCGCAATCCTGTATTCGATTCCCTCTTCCGTCCTTTCCCAGCCGCTCTCCACTCTGCCATAGATACTGTCATATACCGCCTTTGCATAGGTAAAATGCCCGCCAGGCTCCGGGACAATAACAAAATGATTTTCTCCCACCACCCGAATGCCGCACATGGTGTCAAACAGCCACTGGCACACCGCTCCCTTCGAATAGTGGTTTAAGGAGGCGGGCTTATCCGCCTGGGTTCCCTCCCAGTTCTCCCACACGGTAACGGCTCCCATTTTAGGCATGCAGAGCCAGCCGGGCAGCTCCTCATTCTCCAACAGGCGGTAGGCATACTCTATATTCATGTCGGAAAGCACATACAGGATCAGCGGCGTGGAAAGGAAGCCTGTCCCCAGCCGCCAGCCGTAATTGTCCAGAGCCTGCAGCAGCCGCCTTTGGGCATATTCTGTCTGCTTTTCATCCAACAGCCTCATATACAGCGGACGCACCAGCTTGGCCTGTCTGTCCGTGTCCAGTCTGTGCTTTTTTGTTTCCACTAATTTTTGATAGCCCAGCCGGGCCCTCTCTGCATATTTCTGAAAATATGCCGCATCCTCTTCCCTGCCCAGCACCCGGGCGATCTGCGTCATGCGCTCCAGCAGCAGAACTATGTAGGCGGTGGTTTCCTCCGGATGGGGAGAGATAAAATCGGAAATACGAAAAGCATTCACATCCTCAGGCTCCGCCCATTCACCGTAGGACTGTCCATAGTTGGAAATACAGCTGCGGTATTTTCCCGCAGCTTTCACAGGAACAGCGGTAGGGTACCACCTTCCCAGAGACCTGATCTTATATCGTGCATAGCGGGCCATAGCCTCATAGTTTTCCTCCAAAATGGCGTTGTCCCCATATTGCCGGAAAATTTCATAAGGGATAAACACACCGGCATCCGACCATCCGGGAGATCCGTCCATGGGATTCATATAGGCATCCACGCCTCCCACCGGGGCAATCTGGGTAAAACATCCGTTTTCGCGCTGAGCATCCGTCAGATCATGCTGATATTTCCGGGCAAAGGCCGCATAGTCAAAAAGAAACCCGGCTGTCCGGCAGAAAATCTGCGCATCCCCCGCCCAGCCATGGCGCTCCCTGGTGGGACAGTCCGTAGGCAGATCGGCATGGTTGCTTTTTGCGCTCCAAAGAGTACAGTCAAACAGCCGGTTCAGCAGGTGGTTGGAGCTCTCAAACCAGCCGGTGCGCGCCATATGAGAATAGACTGCAATGGCAGTATAGTCTTCCGGGCAGACCGGCGCATCTCCCTCCACCAGCACATACCGGAAACCAAATATAGCAAAGGTTGTCTTGTAGTCATTCCTTCCCTCCCTGCAGGTATAGATCACCTGCTGCAGGGGCGTCGTAGTCTTCCTGTTGGAGCACTGGATATTCTTCTGAGTGAATTCGCCGTCCCCATCCAGCATTTCTCCAAAGCGCAGCCGGATTTTCTGCCCTGCCCTTGCTCTCACGGAAAATTCCAGATATCCTGCAATATTCTGTCCAAAATCCAGCAGTGTTTTCCCGGAAGGAGTCTTTTGGAGCCGGGCAGGGAAACGCTCCTGCTCCCTGACGGGCACATTGTTGGAAGCGGTGGGCGTTACATTATGCTCTGTCACCCTTGCTTTTCCCCCATATGCAGGAATGGCCGCCCCATCATACACCTCCCCGTCCTGATTGTCGGCAAAGCGGATGGGTCCGTCATTACTCCAGTCCCAGGTTTCATCGCTGCAGATCGTTTCCGTGGAGCCGTCGGCCCCGGTAATCTCCAATTGGGCCAGCAGCTTTGTTTCCGTGCCGTACTGGTTTTTCAATCCCCAGGCCCCGCAGGATCCCCGGTACCAGCCGTCGGCAAGCTGCACTGTCAGGACATTTTCCCCGTCAGTTAAAAGCCCGGTCACATCTATGGTCTGGTACTGTATCCGTTTGCGGTAGTCCGTATGGCCGGGCGCCAGCACAAAATCCCCCGCCCGGACTCCGTTGAGCCTGGCCTCATACAGCCCGCAGGCAGTAATGTACAGCCGAGCTTTTTTTACGTGAGATACCGTGAATTTCTTCCGAAAACAGTCCACAGGGTAACGTTTTCTTTTATCCACCCTATAATTTCCGGTAATCCACCCTGCCTGCCAGCAGTCGATCCCTGTCTCAAAGCCTGCTTCCTGCCATTCACCGGGATCCCCGTTTTCATCCCAAAGACAAATCCTCCATGTAACCTTTGTCTTCATGGGCACAGGCCTGCCGCCCCAGGATGCGTGCATGGAACTGCTCTCCACTCTGCCGCTGTCCCAAAGAGAAATGCCATTATCATCCTCGGCCATGATTCTGTATGCTGTCTGTTTCCTGCCTCCGTGACAGTTCCAGAAAAGCCGGGGCTTTACGATATCGATGCCGCAGGGCTCTGTCATATATTCTGTTTTTAACCGTACCGCTCTCATCGCTGCTCCCTCCTTTCCTTGATCTGCGCCTGCTTTTTGCCGATATCCTTTTCCACGCTCAGAAAAATCAGCAGCACCGCCAGGATGACGCCGGTAAAGACCTCCAGCCCCACAAAGCCGAAGGTGATGACATTTTTCACAGCCTGAGACTGGACCGCAGCCGTGGTTGCGCCGTTTACGATCTCAGGGGCTGTGTAGCCTGCCCCTGCCAGCAGTCCGTTAAAAATCCCCTGGCAGATGCCAACCATTGCCACCGCGATAATATTGTAAACGGACATGGCGATACCGTCGCTGCGAAAACCGGTCTTCCATTCCAGGTGATCCAGCACATCCGCAAACAGCGCCATAAAAACATAAGCACAGGGCAGACCGCCGATATTTTTGATAAACTGGCCCACAAGCATCATAGTCATACTCGTGGGAAATATCCAGCAGACCAGGCCGCCCGCCGCGTAAAGAACAAAGCCTGCCAGAGTCACGTTGCGCTTTCCGAATTTCTTTGCCAGCGGCCATACGGCAAAAATGCCGATGCCCATGGGGATTCCTCCGATGACAGACACAAGCGTCTGAGTGATGCCGTCGTTATATGTACCCAAAACATAATTGCAGAAATATACCAGACTCATGTTTTTGATAGAAGAGCCAAAGGTGTAGATCAGAAAATAGCCATAGATAATAAGCATATACTTGTCCGTGAAAATGGCCTTAAGCTGTCTTCCAAAAGGAATCCGCACCTCTCCCGCCGCCTGGGTCTCCTCTGTGACACGCTCTTTCGTAAAATAATATTCCAGCAGCGTCAGGGGAAGAGCCAAAATGGAGAGCACACTCATAAGAGCGATCCATTTCCCTCCATCTACACCGATTGCCGGCATAATAACCATAGGGAACACCAAAGCCACAAGAATGCCGCTCATCATGATGGTGGTGATCTGGTTGAATACAGACAAGCCGCCCCGCTGGGTGGTATCCCGGGTGGACAAAGGCACCATCAGATTGTGGCTCATATTGAAAATGGTGTAGGCAAAGGAATAAAACAGATTGTAGGACACCATGACCCAGACCACCTGTACCGTCTCGGAGGCATCCGGAACCGTAAACAGCAAAATGCCAGTGACAGTCAAAAGGGGCGCGGACAAAAGCAGCCAGGGCCTCGCCTTTCCTTCCCGGGTGCGGGTACGGTCAATGGCATATCCCATGACCACATTGGTAATGGCATCAATGATTTTTGAAACAATAGGGAAAAATACCAGAAACGCGCCGCCCCATACAGTGGTCAGCTTCAGAACATCCGTATAGTAAACATTCAAATATGTGGCCAGAACTGCATTGAGCAGCAGCGCTCCTGCCGGGCCGAGAAGGTATCCCAGCCATTTTTCCGCGGGCTTTACCTCCGGAGAATGAATTCTGGTGTGAAACGCCTGATGTTCCATAAGCTTTTTGGATGACATGCCTGCTTCCTCCTTATCGTTGTAAAATTGCCGTTTGACATGATAATAAGTAAATAGTATTCCTATAGTTACTCTTCACGGGTAGGGGCCGCGAGGTGTTTTTGTGCGCTGTTTGCACAAAAACCCGAGACAGCACGCGCTGGGCATCATGTTGCTTTGAACGGCGAAGCCGTGAAAAGTAACTTCCTGTAAGTTAGTGTAACACAAATACCCGGGAAGGCGCTTGCATATTTGTAACCTGTAAAGTATAATTGTAACCAAACAATTCCTGTTTCCGAAGGACTTCGCGGTCAGCCATCGCAATTGGCCGCATCGAAATGGAGGCATCATGAAGCTTGATATATGTTACCTTTGTACCACCATCGGAAACCTTTCCGGTGTTCCTGTCCGGATTTTTGAGAGCGAAAAGCTGATTTTTTTCTATTCGCTGTCAAAGCTGCCCCGGGACCCCATGGTCATTTACAGAGATGAGATTTTCGCCGTACATGCCCATGTAGGCTATGTGGCCACAAGGCATTTTCACTATTATGGCATTGTCAACGCCGGGCAGACAAAAATTGTCATCGGTCCCACAGGACAGATCGGAGAAAGTGAGCAGGAGCTTCGGGAGCTGGCTTTTCAGGCTGATGTGGCCGGAGAGGATGTGCAGGCCTTTATGGCAGGGATGAAGAGCATCGTTCGAATGCCCTTTGAAAGCATCCTGCAAATGCTTTGCACCATCAATCATGTTTTGAACGGCGAAACATTATCCTTAGAGGACATCGCTATTTACCCTGCCCATCAGGAAAAGCTGGCCGCAGATCAGAACCGCCGGCAGACGCTTCAAAAGCTGTCTGCTATGACTGAAGAAGTCAATGGCGGGCATAACACCCTGGACCAGGAGCAGGCTGTCATGAGCATTGTCCAAAAGGGAGACACCGCCGCTTTGAGAGAATGGATTCACGCCGCTCCGGCCATCCGCGGCGGCGTTCTGGCACGGGAACAGCTCCGGCAGCGGAAAAATATGTTCATTGTCACCGTCACCCTGGTTTCCCGGGCTGCCATCCGCGGCGGCATGGATGTGAACGATGCTTTTTCCCTGAGCGATTCCTATATTCAGCAATGTGAGCTGCTGTCGTTCCCGGAAGCCATCACCAATCTTCAATATCGGATGCTTCTGGATTATACGGAACGGGTAGAACGGCTTCGCCGGGGCGGACGGCCCACAAAGCTCACCCTGGATGTGTCAAACTATATCCAGCATCATATGTCCGAGCCGATCACCGCGGAAGCCATCGCCGGAAAGCTGTACATGAGCCGCCCCTATCTGTCCCGGCGCTTCAAGGCAGAGGCCGGCGAAAGTCTCACGGATTTCATTTTGAAAGAAAAAACGGAGGAAGCCAAACGCCTCCTCCGCTATTCCGATAAGCCGCTGACCGCAGTCAGCGCTTACCTGGGATTTTCCTCTCCCAGTCATTTTTCCAGAGTATTTAAAAGATTCACGGGAAGAACTCCCGGGGAGTATCGGGAAAAATACGGATTATGATCCCGGTCTTTTGCTTCTTTCCTCCTGATTCCAGAGTCTCCTGAAGCTTCCGGGCGTTAAATTTTCGCTTTTTTTGAACAAATTGATAAAATGACTCACATTATCCATGCCCACCTTATATGCGATCTCATTCACTGTCAAATCACTGTATCGAAGCAGTTCTCTGGCATGGTTTATGCGGCAGGCAATCGTATAAGCTGTGGGAGTAAGACCCACAGCCCTTTTAAATTCCTTCTGCAGGGTATACTTGTTTTGAGCAAATTCCGCAGCCAGCATGTCCAGTGTGATCTTCTCCCCATGATGCCGGTCAATGTATTTCATCATCTCCTCTATGCGGGCGGAAGCGCCGCAGACGGACAGCCGTTTTTTGCAGGACGCCGACAAAAGCAATGTCAATATTGTCTCAACAGCATGGGACACCAATATCTCTGTCTGAAACTTCATATCTGCACAACAATTCAGGATGCTTCTCAGATTCTCTTCTATTACAGGCCATCCGCCTTCCGGCATTCTCCCCGGGAAGGCTTTGCAATACTCTTCCTCCCTGGAAATTTCCTCTGTGTAAAGCACCGGGGAACCGCCCTTCATAAACTCCTCGAAATAGGCCAGGCTGGAACAGCCGTTAAAATGGATCCACAGAAAATGCCAGGGATACTCCGAATCGTTTTGATACAGCTGATAATCCATACAATTGATAAAAAACACACTGCCTGCTCTCAGCGGGTACTCGTTTTTCCGGTACAGCAGCTTACCGTCCCCGGAAAGCGTATAGACGATTAAAAAGGAATTCAAATTCTCCCGCTCCGTATAATACTGGCTGTATGCAGTAAAATCACCGGCTTCCTGAATATAATACAGCATCTTTTTTGCCTGGGGAGTCGTGTAAGGCATCCTCCAGACAGAGTCCTCTGACCAGTGGTTGCATGATTTTTGTCTGTACATAGCTGCCTTTCTTTTGGTCCTGTTTTCTGAAAACGCATCAAGTGCGTGCTTTTGATAAGTAATATTATATCTGCGGCGTAAGGCAAGTCAAGAAATTATTATAAACAGCCATAATCCTCTGATGCCGTCCGTCTTCGCCTGTGCTATTGTATTGTTATAGAGCCAATACCCGCAGGCCATAATGCCTGCGGGGAAAACGAGGAGGGAGCAGATGAAACGATTAAAGGAAGTAAAGAAAGCAAGAATCGGATTATACAGCGCAGGCTTATCCGTGTACTGGGCACAGTTTCCCGGACTGCACGACTGCCTGTTGGACTACAACGCTTTTCTGGCCCGGCGGCTGTCTGATTTCGGGGAAATCTATAATTATGGCATGGTGGACTCGGAGGAAAAAGGACGGGCCGCCGGGGAATACTTCAACCAGAACAATGTGGATATTGTGTTCAGCCATTCCGCCACCTACTATACCAGCGCAAGCGTGCTTCCCATACATCAGATCAACAAGGCTCCTGTCATTGTCCTGAATCTGCAGCCTGCTCCGGAAATGAATTATGAAAAAACCGGAACAGACCGCTGGCTGGCACAGTGCACGGCCTGCCCCATACCGGAGCTGTCAAACGCCTTCAACCGGTCTGGAATCCCCTTCCGCTGCGTGAACGGCCTTTTAGGTCTCGACCACACTCCGGCCTTTGCTCTGGCGGATGAAATAACAAACGAAAGACCAGAAGCGGTATCCGCATGGCAGGAAATCCGGGAATGGTGCGGCGCCGCTATGGTAAAACGCAGTCTGAGCCACGCTGTATTCGGCTTTTTGGGCGGATACTACAGCGGGATGCTGGACATGTACAGCGACTTTACCCTGCTGCAGGCCCAGACAGGAATCCACATTCAGATTCTGGAAATGTGTGATCTATGGCACTGCCTGTCCCAGGTAACGGAAACGGATATAAGGGAAAAGATGACTGAAATCTCCGATTTCTTTGAGATATCCGGTGATTCCCCCTCTGACCCCATCGCCAGAAGGCCCGATGAAGATCAGCTTCTCTGGTCTGCCAAAGTGGCAGCAGCGCAGGAAAAGCTGACCGTCGAAAATAAGCTGGACAGCCTGTCCTACTACTATCACGGCCGGGATGAAAACGAATATGAACAGCTTCAGAGCGGATTTATCGTGGGCCATTCCCTGCTCACTGCAAAAGGAATTGCCTGCTCCGGAGAGGGTGACATCAAAACGGCTCTTGCCATGAAAATCTCCGACCTTCTGGACAGGGGCGGAAGCTTCTGCGAAATCGTGGCGGCAGATTTTAACCGGAACACGATTATTCTGGGACATGACGGCCCCTTCCACTTTGCAATCTCCAGAGAAAAACCCATTCTGCGCGGAATGGGTGTATACCATGGTAAACGAGGATGCGGAATTTCCGTGGAGGCAAAGGTCCAGGAAGGACCGGTTACCCTGCTTGGAATCACCCAGACCCGGGAGGGCCGGCTGAAATTCATTATCAGCGAAGGCCAGGCCTTAAACGAGCCCATCCTGATGAACGGAAACACCTCCACCCATGTGAGATTCCCGGAAAACCCGGCACAGTACATGGATAAATGGTTCCGGGAAGCGCCCACCCACCATCTGGCGCTCTCCGTGGGAAAAAACGCTTCGCTGTTTGCCAAAACTGCCTCTCTTTTGGAGATTCCTTATGTAATCATCTGAATTCCTTTTTTTCGCCCGCCGGATTTTCAATCCGGCGGCTGCCATATGCTTCCCTCTGCTTTTTGAACATAGCCGCGTAAATTCCATCCCTGCTCATCAATTCCTCATGTGTCCCCGACTCGCAAATAGCCCCATGGTCCAGGACAAATATTTTATTGGAGACGGATGCCTGGGAAAGCCTGTGAGAGACAGTAAGCGAGATCCTTCCCTCGGTCATATGATAAAAATTCCTGTAGAGCTCCTCTTCCATCCTGATATCCAGGCTCGCCGTCGGTTCGTCCAGCACAAATATCCCTGCGTCCTTATAAACCGCTCTTGCAATTCCAAGCCGCTGTCTTTCTCCTCCTGAAAATTCCACTCCCGTCTCCGAAAAAAGCCTGGTGATAGGAGTATTTTCTCTGTGGCCCAAATTTTCCACCAGTGTGTCCAGCTCCGTTTTCTTCAGGCACTCCCAAAGTCTGGCTGTCTCTGTCTCCTCACTGGCTCTCATACTTACATTCTCGCCCACAGGAAAGGAAAATACGGAGAAATCCTGAAATACCGCGGCTATCATGGAATAATACCGCTCTCTGGGAATCGTGCTGATATCTGTGTCATTCACATATATTTTACCGGAGTCCGGCTCATAGAACCTGCATAACAGCTTAATAACAGTTGTCTTGCCGGAGCCGTTGTATCCCACCAGCATGGCCCGGTCCCCGCGCTGCAATTCAAAAGAGACATTTTCCAGGACCTTTACCGATGTCCCCGGATAGGAAAAGCTGACATTTTCAAATTTTATCTTAAGCACGGCTATTTCTTCCGTTTCCTTTAAGGCTCCTCTCTCATCCTCTTTCCCTTCTGCGCCGTCTGTTTTTTCCCTCATACAAAACACCTTATTGAAATCCCTGCAGGAAAGCAGCTTCTGGCTGAAGCCAAGCATTTGATCCGTTATCTCCGACAGCCTTGAGGAAAGCAGCGTAATGGCGGAAAAATACATGGTAAAGTCGGCTATGGACAGCCTGCCTGTCATAAAATATCCGGCCAGGACAAGAAGAATGCACACATTCTGTATGGCAACGGCCACCGATTGAAGGGTCTCAAACAATCTATACTGATGAAAGCTCTTCATCTGTAATTCCACCATTCTGTCACGGAAGGCTCCGATTTTTCCGGACAGCCAGCCCCGGGCATTATTGACCCTCACCTCCTTCGCCGCGCCCTCCGCGTAATACTGGAGTTGATCAAGGTAAGCCCCAACCCTGTTATTTGCCGCCTCCTCCAGCCTCCTTTCCGCATCGCAGCGATAGCGGATAACGGACAGCACCACCTTGATTCCCAGAGTAACCCCAACCAGAAGGAAAAACAATATGTTCATTCTGACGATAATGTACGCAAGCCCAAGTATGGTGACTATGGATGAAATCAGACTCTGCAGGATTCTCATTATGTCGGTAAGACCTGTTACATTGCCTGCCACGAGGATTTCTTCTTTATAAGCCGCACTCTCTATCTCCCTCATTTCCGCATACATGGCAATTTTTCCGATTTCCAGCTGAAGGCGGGTTTTAAATCTGGTGACACACAGATCCGCCTGATGCGTCAGAATATTTTTTACCACATTCGCCGCCGACAATACTACGATGTACAGACTGATCATCAGCAACACATCCCCGTATTCCCGCTCTGTTGTCAGATACTCGATGATCATCCTTGGCATCCATACCCCCACAAGAGGAATGGCCGAGGAAACTAAAATCAACGGGATCATACAGACATAATACGACGGTTGATATCTGCCCAACAGCCGGAAAGCGCCGGAAACCGTACTCATCCTTTTATGCTTCATACAATCCGCCCTCCCCCGTATAATATTTTGCCTGTGTGCTGTACAGCTCCCTGTACATTCCTTCGCTTCTCATAAGCTCCTCATGGGAACCGCTCTGAATCAGCCTTCCTCCGTCAAACACCAGTATCCTGTCACTGTATCTTGTGGAGGACAGCCTGTGGGAGACCATGATCGCGGTTTTATATTCCGAAATCAGGCGCATTCTGGAAAACAGCTCATACTCTGCCAGCGGATCCAGAGAGCTGGTGGGTTCATCCAATATCAGCAGACCTGTCTCCTTGCACAGGGCTCTGGCCATGGCAAGCTTCTGCCCCTCGCCTTCCGAAAGCTCCACCCCTTCTGCATCCAGATTTTTATACAGCGAAGTCTGCAGTCCCCTGGGAAGTCCTGCGATCCTTTCCGCGAGCCCTGCCTGCGCCAGCACAGTCTTTTGCCTTGTCTCATCGATTTCCTTGTCAAAGCACAGATTTTCCGTTACCGAATACGCAAAAATATAAAAGTCCTGCAGAACTATTCCAATATATTCATAATAATTACTTGCTGAGAGCTCACGGATATCCATACCGTTGACTTTAATTGTCCCTGTATCCGGCTCATACAGTCTCAGGAGAAGATTGATAATCGTAGTCTTGCCCGCACCGTTCAGCCCCACAAAGCTCACCTTTTCGCCGCTTGAAATGTGAAAGCTGACATCCTCCAGGGCAGCTTCTTTTCTGCCGGGATATCGAAAACTCACATGTTCAAAATCAATAGATGCAGGCTCTCTGCCGCAGTCCTTCCCGCTTTTTTCACTGCTGTATACTTTACTATTGTCGGCTATAAAGGCATCATATTCGTCCAAAATATCCGTGTAAGCACACATCTCCTTTATTTCCGCCAGACTTTCAAAGAGGCATGCAATTGTCTTGGAAAAAAGCGATGATGAGGATAGCAGAACTGTGTATTCTGCAATAGAAATATCCTTCCTGTAAACCATATAAGAAAAAACAATCAGCATGCCCAAAAGCTGCAGAAAACCGCACAGATCAGCAATGCTCTGAGTCCTTGCATTATTTCTGCCCAATATGTCTCTCTTTTTTACCTGATCCGCAGCATTCTTTATGTATTTGTCCGATATCAGCTTTTCCCCGCCATATATTCTTATATCCTTTGCATAGGCATACTCTGTCATAACCTTATACAAATAATCGCTTTTTCTTTCCTCTGCAGCTATGTCCTGACGATACTGATATTCTGCTTTCTTCCGACAAAATGCCATAAAGACGATGGGAACAGATAAAGCTGTGACGTACAGGATCAGCAGGGGTCCGATGACTGTAAAAATCCACAAGACACCGCAAAGCTTCAGGATGTACGACAGGCAGACGCCGAATCTGCCAATGCAAAACGCCGGCATGATATTCATGGATTTTCTTTTCAAGGTTAAAAACCCGCCGGTTCTGATATAAGGGTAATCCACCTCCAGCGACTGCCTCGCATATCTGTACTGAACCGCGTTGGTGGACTTTCTCGCTTCTATATCCTTCAGCCATGTAAACAGATTTCTTGTCAAAGAAATACCTGCATGGATCAGGATATAGGATATGATAACCGTAAATACCCTTTTCCTGCCCTGTCCCGTCACCAGTGCATCCACTACGACACCGATTCCCATAATATCAGCCATGGGAATCAACGACTCAAACAGATTCTGCCCTATTATGATCAAACATAATTTACGTTCACTCTTCCACGCAGTTTTCAGTAAACGCATCACTTTATTCATGATATTTCTCCCGCATTTCCAGCCGTGTCTGTCTCAGCAGCTCCAAAGCTTCCCAGGGAAGGGCCCCTTCCACCACGGCGGCTTCTATCTGGCTTGTCAGATTCTCAGTGTAAAAAATCAGCACACGAAGAAAATGCCAATCCATCTCCCCTTCCAAAATCTTCTGAAGTATCATATACCTTGAGTCACGGTCCAAAAGAGGCATCAGCTTCTCCAGAAGGTCATGGCTGACCCCCTCGAATCGGGCATTTTCCAGCATAGCCACAGTGCTCTCATCATTCAGATATTCCGCCAGGGCAACAACACCGGAGATATCGATCCCCTGCTTTAACAGGCCGGTGGAAAGCCTGGACAGGACGCTGGGTCTGAGGTAGGGCGCCAGGCTCAGCACATCCTCAATACGCTCCGGCATCACAGGCTCCCTTCCCTGGGCAGTGCTTTTCAAAAGCACGGACTCACCGCGTGTAGGCGTTCCGGAGTTGATAAGTTCGTCCAGAGTGACACGAAAAATATCCGCAATGGCAACAAGAATACTCACATCCGGAAAGCTGTCTCCATGCTCATACCGGGAGACTGCCTGCCGGGTCAGATTCAGCCTGTCTGCAAGCTCCATCTGTGTCATATCCGCATTTTTTCGCAGACGGGACAGATATCCGCCAAATTTTTTGACATCAAACAAAAGTCACACACCGCCTTCCCTATGAATTCTCCCCCTAAAGATACCATATTTTAGTCCCTTTGTAGAGCAATGAATCATTGCCATTAAGAAACCGCCCTGTATCAGGGCGGTTTCTTCACGCTGTGTAAGTTCTGCGGCGCGGCGGTATTCAGTTGTAAGAGCGTATGTACATACGCAGCTGGCACTATGCTGATGGGTTATTCCTCTACCCTTGTCCACACCTGCATTTCATTTTCTCCACGGTTTGCCCATACATAATATGGTACGTACTTTAACTGCACCTGTTCTTTTTTGGGCGGCGTATAAGTACTGTAAAGTCCTTTTGTATCAGGTTCTGCCCGAAATCCGTCCATCAGCACTGCTTTCACTACAGTATCTTCTACAGACATATCTTCCGTCTCTGGCGCTGATTTACTGCTTACACTCAACAAATGCAGGTTTTTCCCATTGTCGGCCTCCTCCATACAATATACGATCGGCCCCTTTGTAACGGCTGCCTTGCCCACGTTTTCCCGCACACGCGGATCCGCCTTGATCAGCCTTACTTTCATCGGAAAGACAAGCTTCAGGCATTCTTCTTCCTCCCATTCCTTTTCCACATACAGATATCCCTTTTCCTCTTTCATATCTGCATCCTGCAGGCCGCTTATCCGGTATCCTTCACACCAGTCCGGAATCCGCAGCGCCAGCCGGAAAGAACTTCCCTTTGCCCGCACCCGTATCTCTGCCGCTCCGCTCCACGGAAGCGAAGATGTGATCTGAACGTCCACAGCCTCTTTCCCTACTCTTTTTGTCAGTATACTGCCCACATAGAGATGCACGAACAAGGTATTCTCATTTTCCGTAAACGCATAAGAACCAACCGAAGACACCAGGCGGGCAAGGTTCGGGGGACAGCAGGCACAGCCGAACCATTTCTGACGCACGGGCTTTACATGGAACTTACGCTCATCCTTATGGCAGGCCTCCGGCACCGACTCCAGCGGATTGACATAAAAGAAGCTCTTCCCATCCAGCGACATGCCGCTCAGGATACCATTATAAAGCGCACGCTCCATCACGTCGGCATATCTTGCATCCGGATCAATCTCCAACATCCGCCTTGCAAAGAATACCAGTCCTATGGAAGCACATGTCTCCGCATAAGCTGTATCATTCGGCAAGTCATACGGAAAAGAAAATGCTTCTCCCAGATGTGTCGCACCAATCCCTCCGGTGATATACATCTTCTCCCCGGTAATGCTGTTCCACAGATTCACACATGCCTTATACAGGGTCTCATCCCCTGTCAGACGGGCAATATCCGCCATGCCGGAATACAGATAAACGGCACGTACCGCATGGCCCAACGCCTCGTTCTGCTGCCTTACCGGCAAATGCGCCTGCTGATAGGCATATCGAAGCTCATCCTCTTTCCCCTGTATTGGATGCTCCCGGTCAAAATAATATGGGCGCTTCCCCCTCTCATCAATAAAAAAACGGCTCAGCTCCAGGTATTTCCTGTTACCTGTCGCTTCATACAGCCGAACTAATGCCATCTCTGCAATCTCATGTCCGGGATACCCTTTGCATTGACCTTCCTCCGGCCCGAAATAATCTGCAATGTAATCCGCAAACCGCTCTGCGGCCTTCAATAATTTATCTTTTCCGGTTGCCTGCCAATAGGAAACCGCGCCTTCCGCCAAATGGCCGAAACAATACAGTTCATGGTGATCCCGAAGATTAGAAAATATCTTATCTTTTCCATTGATGATATAATAGGTATCCAAATACCCGTCTTCCTGCTGGGCGGCACAGACGATATCTATCGCCTCGTCAGCTATCCGCTCCAGCTCCGGATCCGGACACTGTGTCAGGGAATATCCTACTGCTTCAATCCATTTCGAAAAATCACTGTCCTGGAAAACAAAACCATAAAATCGATCCTCCAGATGCCCCGGGTCTTCCGGCAATGCCTCAAATCCCCGGAATGTATACACAGGTTCCTGAAACGCCTCCCCTTGTTCCTTTTTCTCACGGTTCATTTTCCCTGCGACTTTAAAGTTGCGCATACAAAAGCTGGGCGCGGCATCCGGAACCCTGTCGTTCAGCGCTTCCCACTGATAAGGAATCACTTCCTTCCTGATCAGTTCCATTTCGTTTTTCCAGAACTCGTCTGTAATATTTACATCCTTCAAAGACAAAGGTCTGCTGTACATTTTCGTATCCATATTTACCTCCACACCGTTTATATTCATTCCCGTTTTCCTCGCTTATTCTTCCAAAATAAGCAATTAATGAGCCTTTACGCCCTCCCAATCAGCACCTGGCTCCCCTCAAAGGCAAATCCATACTTCCTGATCTGTTCCGGGGCTATTCCCTTGCTCAGCAGCACAGCTTCATAACGCTTCTCCTCAATCTGCTGCAGCGCGGCTTTGACTCCATCCACCAGAGTTTCTTTCCGTTTCGCATGGACTACCTTGAATTCAATAATAAATGCAGCCGCCTCTGCTTTCTTGGGTTCTATCATAATATCATATCTACCCAATCCGCTCTCCCGATTGGAAGATATGACATAACGATCCTGCAGCTCAGCCAGCAGTCCTAATACAAACCCATCATACCACATCTTTACTTCGTCTTTCCGGTCTGTCATATTATATTCATCCAGTGCAGTGAATACTTCCTCTTCCGTAAAGCCAAAGCTGTCACCATACTTGTCTGAACTAACTGTCACTACTTTCAGATTGTTCAAGTCCGAGAACATGGACTCTAATGCTTCGCAAGAAGCTATGCTGACCCGGGTAATTCCTGTCATAACGGCTTTCTCTATATAGGGGTTCGTCTTGAAAGTGGCATTGAACAGGCTCCTGGTAAAAAGCACCAGTTCTTCCCAATAGCCATAGACATATGCCTCCTGCATGGGCGTATCATATTCATCCAAAAGAATGATTACCTTTTTCCCATAATACCTTGCCAAAAAGCCTGACAGCGCTTTCAGGGCATCTGTCGCTATATGAGCCTCCATATCAAAGGATACCTTACGGTAATATTCTTTTTCATCCTCTTTCAGGATTCCGCTGTCCAGAAGGAAATCAAACCGATTGTACAACTCTGCGATAAGAAAGAAGATTTTCTTCTGCGCCCCCAGAAAAGCAGGCTCCTTCACAGGAGCAAAGCTGATAAAGATCACAGGATATGTACCTGCAGCTTGCGGTATTTTTCTTCCTTCCAGATATCCAGCCCCTCAAACAGGTCACTGCGCCCGGCATACTCCACTGAAAAAAATTTTTCCAGCATGCTCATGGTCAGCGTCTTTCCGAAACGTCTGGGCCGGGTAATCAGCGTTACCTCATCATCCGCTTCCCACCATTCTTTAATAAATGCAGTCTTGTCCACATAAAAATTATTGCGTACCCTCAGCTTTTCAAAATCCTGACATCCAATACTCACTGTCCTTGGCATATCTTCTCCTTTCCGGCAATCTTTTCGCCATACTCACAAATAATCCGCCTGGTATAATCTGACCTGATTGCTTTCATAATAAAATCGCCACAACCGTCACAAAAGTATACCCTTCCTCCAACAGCTCGTCTATTGCCTTCAGCGCCGCCGTCAACGACGTATCACAGTAGTCATGCATCAAAATAATATCATTCTCCCCGGTCTTGCTGACAATCTTTTCCGTGATACAGTTTACGTTTTTTGAGCACCAGTCCAGAGGATCCACTGTCCAGAGCCGGAAACATATTCAGCTCCTTCTCAAAGCTTTTGTCCTACGACCCATAGGGAGGCCGCACATACTGTACTTCCTCCCCAGTGATCTCCTTCAGGATTTCATTGGTTTTGATCAGTTCTTCCTTAAACTTCTCCCGATTGTTTTTAGTCAGTTGGATGTGACTGTATGTATGATTACCGATTATATGGCCCTCAGCTCGTGTCAAGCCATACATAACTTTAAATTGTAGAAAACTTACCTGTTGGTAAATGCTTTCCTATGTATCCCACAATACCCAATCTATGCTCTGCATCTGGGATAAAATGGATTCTTCCCGGAAAGTTTCCTGCAAAACTGATGTGCCAGCCAAAAAATTCTTCTTTTCCATATGGAGTTTTGAACACCCTCAATCTACGCAAATCATTACTTTTTTCCACAGTTTCCGACTCGCCACGACAACGATACCCTACATCATTCTTATCAAATCGCCCATCAAAATCCTTAAAATAATCCTCCAATAACTGAAGCCGCTCCATTATCATCTGAATATGAAGTGAAATTCTTGCCTCGCCCAATTGCTCTTTAACACTATCACAAAAGCGCAAATGCGGATAAAGCAGTTCCCTCTTTTCCCACAATTCCTTCCCAGAAGATACCATCAGCTTAGTTCTGCTTTTTTCTTTTTCTCTTAAAGAATACAACTGTTCCTCAAAACAGCAATTTACTATAGATACTTGCCTGTCATCTTGTTCCAATGTCACGTAAGTTCCGGCAATCTGATCCGCCCGCCATAAGAGTGATGTATTCATGCTGACAACATAACTCTCAGATTCATATGCCGCCAAACAGCCAACAGCACTGATTCTTTCACCATTCCCAACTTCAACTATCAATTCACTTCCCAGGAAATCCGTTCCTTTAATCAATTGTTTTCTGTTAATAATCATCCGAAAAAAAGCCTTTTCCTGTTGTGAGACTTCAGAACTCTTAAGCCAATCGTGAATTGTATAACCTGATATCAACTCTTTTGTCAGCAATTCCGTGGTATAGAAAAAATTGGGATCACCTTTTTCATGAAACAGTTTCTGACAAACCTTTAAGAAATGACTGATAGCATGATTCATTTCCTCGCGGTTCATATTATTCCCTTGAATTGATAATTCATTCAATATCATATGTATTATATCTCCAATTTAAAATAGTGCATCTACTGCTTTATCCCATTCATCGAAGAAGCCATCCGGCCAATTAGACAGACTTCCATCCGAAAGAATTTCCGGCGATGTCATATCATGTTTTATCATTCCAGTATTGTCTTCATAGATATAAAAATAATTCAATTTTACCTGATCTGGTCGAATCTGCCCATGCTTTACAGAAAGCCTGATTCCATTTAAAATGTGATCGCTGTGTGTTTCCAAAACAACTTGAATGCCATTTGATGCCGCCCTCGCAATCAATTCCCCTATCTGTCTCTGTCCTTTCGGATGAATATGCGCCTCAGGATTCTCAAGTATCAATAAGTCGCCTTTTCTCGCCTTAAGTAAAGCAATTATGACAGGCAGCACATAAGATACGCCAAATCCCATGTTTACCGCATTTGCCGACTCTTCTCCCATAATGCTCGGCTGAGAATATCGCAGCCCCATCACATCAGAATCCATATTAGGTATTGCCTTTATCCTGATGCCTGGCGAGATTTCAGACATCCACGCATTAACCTGTAGTTCCAACCGTTCACTACTTTCGCCGGGATTTTTCATATTATCATAAACCTTAAAATCCGAATCACTTCCTAATGAATAAAGGCATGAAACAGCATATTCCCCCTTACTCCCTATCTGTGTGGGAGTATAACGCTCTTCTCCTAAATCATCGTAATATCTTCTGGGACCAAGTCTCTCAGCAGAAATATATTCAAAGCCATCTCCTGCCAGCCCGTCTCCATGAGCCACCGCACGGCATTCCATCAATAATGCCTGATCTTTCTCACTATAATGGCATATCCAGCTTCCCAGCCCATCTTCTTTCACTGTCAAATGAATATCTTCATCTTTTTTATACCAATATGAAATATCTTTTATCTTTCCCAAACTTATATAACGGCCGTTCAGAATCACAGGATTATTCAACCCTTGCTTATTTCTCTCATACGTTTGCCGAAACAAGAGTAATGCCTGTATCACGGTGGACTTTCCCATGCCGTTCACTCCTGTAAACAGATTTAACTCCCTGCACTCTACAGACATTTCCTCAAAACATTTAAAATTCTCAACACTAATCTGCTTTATCATTTTCAATATTCTCCAATACACCTTTTACAAGAGACATTACGCAATCAATTCGTAAATATACAGCCTTTTTATCCGATGCTTTCAAAAATTTTAAATAGTCTGAGCTCTCACACAGATCCATATATTTCTTTTGCACCTCATCTTTGTTTTTAATCAGCTTATTCACTTCTGCTTGGGACAAATTCTTTATTACATAACACCATGATTCATAAATAACCTTGTTAATAGGGCGTCTGCGGCCATCATAACATATCTTCCTGAACGTGTTTTTTTCCATCAGATTATGCATATTATACATCACATTCGTAAATTCTTTTTCTATCTCTTCCAATTCTCCTTTTGCAGCATGATTTAAATACTTCATTCCCTCATTGAGAAACTCATCAATATTTCCGGAATATTGATTTAAGTCCAGATAACAAAACGAAACATACCGAAGTACAAATTCCCGATCCAGCATCCTCTCACTCTTTACACTCCCGCCTGTAGCCGCCACAAAACATGGCAGTGCCGCACAATCTTGCAGGAACCGAGTCGCATTCCCTTGAAATAATGCATTCCTGATTTCCTGCGCCTCCAATGCAAGCCCCCCTGTATTAATTCGCTTGAATATGTTATATTTTACATTATCTGGTGTGGACGGATTTACCAGATAAACATTGATTACTGTTTCATCAATTCTTCTCTGAAAGGCTCTTGGAAGCTGATCATATACGCATCCGTTTAATTCCGGGAAAAATTCCATTTCCTGTAAGCTAAAATCTTTATCTACTATAAATTGCTTTAAAGTTGTCACTCGCTGTAGCCCATCAATAACCAGCCATTTGTCTTCATCCGAAGCATCAAAATAAAATGCGGGTAACGGAATCCGCAAGAAAATAGATTCTATTAGCTGGCTTTTTTGTTTTTTATCCCACAACCCCGCTTTCCTTTGAAAAGAAGAATCAAATTCTATTTCTCCCTTTTGTATCCGTTTTAATAATGAATCCAACGTCAGGGGCTTCATGGTAATATCAATCTTCGAAGGATCAAAAGGTCTGATTTTCTCTCCTTCACAAGCATATGCGGTTACATCCGGCTCAACGTCATCTTGAATCATTGAGATACCCCGTTCCAAGAAAAAATTCATAATCTCATCGTAATTTTCATCTGTCAATTTCATAGTCATATAGACTAAATTTAAATTTATGGAATTGTCTTGTTCCTTTGCTATATTATATAATTTCTCCAGTTCTTCCTGTTCACTTTTCTTCAACGTATATTCGCTCATTTTATCCTGCTCCTGATATTATTCCCTCGATATTTACAATGATACAGATTATATGCCAAAGTCACTTCATTTTTCCATATTTATTCAAAACTATTTATACCTTTATATACAATCTATAATCCATTTGTGCCGCAAAGTACGCGGCTTTTATCAGAAGTTAAAGAGCAGCTTCTGATAGGTTATATTATAAGCAATTTAGCCTCCCCAGTCAAACAAAATCGCCTGCACCATCACAAAGGAATTATGACCTGAATTAATCAAACAAAATCTCCTCCACCGTCACAAAGGTGTAACCCTCCTCCAGCAGTTCGTCTATTGCCTTCAGCGCCGCTGTCACCGACGTATCATAGTAATCATGCATCAAAATAATATCATTTTCCCCGGTCTTGCTGACAATCTTTTCCGTGATACAGTTTACGTTTTTTGAGCACCAGTCCAGAGGATCCACTGTCCAGAGCCGGAAACATATTCAGCTCCTTCTCAAAGCTTTTGTCCTACGACCCATAGGGAGGCCGCACATACTGTACTTCCTCCCCAGTGATCTCCTTCAGGATTTCATTGGTTTTGATCAGTTCTTCCTTAAACTTCTCCCGATTGTTTTTAGTCAGTTGGATGTGACTGTATGTATGATTACCGATTATATGGCCCTCGGCCTGCATCCGCCTGATAATATCAGGGTGCAGCTGTGCATGCTCCCCCGTCACAAAGAAGGTGGCATGGACGCCTCTCTCCTTCAACCCGTCAAGAAGCTGCTCCGTATAGGATGGATGCGGACCGTCGTCAAAGGTAATGGCAATCTTCTTAATATCTTCCGCCTGGTCGTTCCCTATAATAGCAGCCCTGCTGCTTCCTGCCTCCACCGATCTGTACCTTCTCATTTCCTGCATCCCCAAAAAAAGCAGCCCTGCTATCAAATCGAATAGCAGGATTGCCGTCAGTATCTTTTTCATACCGGCATCCCGATCCGCACGTTTTCTCTAAAGTATATGCGTTAATCGTTCAGCCATGCAAAAAGAATTAATCAGTTACTTTTCATGGGTAGGGGCCGCGAGGTGTTTTTGTGCGCTGTTTGCACAAAAACCCGAGACAGCACGCTCTGCGGGAACCGAACAGAACTCCCGCATCAAGGTCACTCCCGGACTGCTGGGATTGGCTGGAAGCTTCTCCTTAGAGGACTAATATAAATGCGACTGGGGATCGTCGTCTTCAAATTCAAAAATACATTTTTCGTAAACATTCAAGATATGGGTATCCAGATATTTGTCATATCGCTTATGCTGTCTGCCGTATGTCATATGCACATGCCCGTGAAGGAAAAATTTCGGGCGGTAGGTCTCGATCAGCTCCCGGAATACCTGAAAGCCCTGATGGGGAAGATCCCTCCCGTCGTTGAGCTGATAAGCGGGCGAATGGGTTACCAGAATATCAAAGCCTCCGCTTCGAAACAGGCGAAACCACAGTTTTCTGACACGCTGCTTCATCTCTCTTTCCGTGTATTGATGGGGGCCCGGCTTGTACCGCATGGAGCCTCCCAGCCCCAGGATCCGAACACCTTCATGTACGTAAACCCTGTCGTCAATGCACACACAGCCCTCCGGCGGTATCTGTTCATATTTCCCGTCATGGTTTCCGTGTACATACAATACCGGCACCGAAGACAGAGTCACCAGAAAGGAAAGATAGCGGGGATCCAGGTCCCCGCAGGAAATGATCAGATCGATCCCCTCCAGCATACTCTTGTCAAAAAAATCCCACAATAATTTAGACTCCTGATCTCCGATGGCCAGTATCTTCATGCGTAAATTAACCTTCCTTTTTTACTACTCCCTGCTGTTTGACCACCGGCGCCGCCTGGTCCTTCAATTCTTCCTTTTTGGGAATGGTGCCCACCACGTTTTCCGCAAGCCAATCCATTTCCATGATCTCTTCCGGCATAAGACTTCTCTCCGGATCATCTACCACTACACCCGTCTGGGAATAAAGCACACCGGAGAAGGGGTTAAACTGATCCTCGCTGATGGTAGCCTTCAGCAGCTCTACCAGGCGTTTTGTGCCTATCGGCAGGTGCTGAGAACAGATCACATCGATGACTCCCGCCGAAATTCCCCACCAATAGTTGATGGCCTTTTCCGAGGAAGTCTTCTCGTCATGCTTCCAGGTTCCGTCCATGATCGTGCGAATCAGCTGTTCATAAAACTTTCCCCAATGATACAGCGGCATGGCCAGGTTTCTTGGATGCTCGCCGTCCATATGATAAATACCGAAAAATCTGGATCCCTCCTCGGGAATCACCATATCCCTCCCGGAGATACAGGAGGCTTCCGTGGCTCTGATCCGCTCATCAATGTCCACATCCTTTCTGGTAGACCACTCCAGATAAACTCTGGCCCGGGGATTGATCATCTTTGCCCCCAGGGCAAAAGCATTGATGTTGGCTATGGAGCCATAAATAGGATAATCCGCAATATACATCAGATTATTGTTCTCTGCCATGGCCCCCGCGATGGCTCCCATCAGGAATTTTGCCTCATGCATCCGCGAATAGTATGTGCGGATATATCGATGAGATGTATTCAAGGAACAGTTGAGGATCCTGACCTCGGGATTGGCAATGGCTGCCTTTAGGCTGGCCTGAACAAAGGAGGGCGTTGTGGTAAAGATCAGTCCGCAGCCCTGTTTAATGGCATCTGCGATCAGCTCATCCGCATTCTCCTGGGTTGCGTTTTCATAGCGCACTGTGCTCAGCTCCTCCGGGAAGGTCTGTTCCAGGTAAAGCCTGCCCAGCTCATGGGCATAGGTCCAGGCTGACGTGCCGGGAGTCTTTTCGTAGATAAACGCCGCTTTCATCTTGGGAGAGCTCACGGGAAGCAGCAGGCTCAGCAGCGGCTTTTTCTCCTGACTGGGCTCCATCTTCAAATCGATGTCCTGTTCCTCCTGAAGCAGGGCATACTCCTTCCAGCTCTTGGTAAGCTGCTCCTTCAATTCGTTGGTGGTCATCTTTTCGATGGTCTTGTACCCGTATATGGTAATAAATGAGAGGAACGCATCTCCCGGCGTAATCCGGTATTTACTGCCGCCTCTGGACTTATATACCGAGGAGAATGTGGTGTATATGGCGCTGAAGTTCAGCAGCTCCTCGTCCGTCCACATCTCTCCCGGCTTCTTCCCCACAGCCTCCTGCAGCTTTGCAAAGCTTCCCTCCTGGGAAAACCAGATATAGTTGATGGGTGCATACTGATAAAAGTCCATAAACTCATAATAAATCTTATTTTCTTTTTCCTCCGTGCGCTTGGGCACAATACGGATCACATCTCCTGGAATAGACACGGCCTCAAAAAACTTCATGACGCTGACCCGCTTATTCCCCTCCAGCACATAGAATTTATTCATGTACTCGTATGCCTTAATGGGATCCTGAATTCCCTCCTCCACATGGCTGGTGCTCAAAGAGGACCATTTTGCGGCAAATTCCGAATTTTCCTGTAATATGGGCATAAAATTCCCTGCAAAGGAATTGCTTCTTCCGTCTGTTTTTGTTCCCACAATCTGGTCGGTAGGAATCTGCACCAGACCCAGAGGCACCTCATAATAGCAGCCCAAAGGCGGCATAATATCATCCAGAACCGCCAGCGTAGGCCGCTCCCCCCGAAGCATTCTCGCCTGGTAATCCTTTTTTCCCATTTTATATGCTTTTGTATAATCTGCTCTTGACATATCGAACCAATCCTCCTGTCTGTTCCCTTCCGCCAAGCGGCACCGTCCTCCCTTATACCGATCCGCCTGCCTCCGGAAACTGCATTTTCTTCAACAAACTGTTTTCACTTTTTCACGTTCCTCATTGTACACCATCTGCCCTGCCTATGCAATGGTCTTTTATAAGAAAAAGGCGGCATTACCCATATTATGAGCAATGCCGCCTGATTAATGCTTCAGCGCTTTATCTGACCAGTCCTTTTTCACTGCGGTGTATCTCTACCAGATAACACTCTTCCGTCTTGCTGTCGAAATAAAAATATGTAGAATACTGATTTCTCTTGGTGTAATAAACGATCTTGTCCGATGTAAGCTCCCTGCTGGGCTCTCCGAAAAGCGCGATCAGTTCTGCTTTCGTCTTTCCAAAGATCTCTTCACCTTCATATGTAACCTGAAGCCCTGTAAGATTTCCGTCGTTGTCCCTGGATTTTGCAGAAATCTCAAATATCTCACAGTCAGCGTATTCCACAGATGAACTGCGGCGGTTTAAAAGGGAAATTCCGCCCATGGAGATATCAAAGTTCTCTCCCCAATAATAGGCGCGCATCTCATAATAGGTTTCTCCCTCCAGCTTGTTGTGATTGTTTTTCATGTTAAAGCCGGCAGCATTCAGATCCTTCAGCTTCAGGGTTGCCAGATCCAGCTCCGTGCCGTTTAGGCTCAGCTTGGGCGGCTTATCCTGATTCAGCACATTGACCAGCATGGATAACGCTCCGATGACCACAACGGCCACAACAATAATAACAGGTTTCAAAAATTTCTTTTGATTCATAATAACCTTACCTCCAGGCCCGCCTGCGGCGGGTATTGATTTCAATATTCAGCAGGAACAGCTCACGCTCCTCCTGCCACAAATGATTATAGCACCGGATTTAAAAAATGTATAGCCCCTGCCGTAGATTTTTCCTTGTATTCTTATCCCGCATGCTATATATTTAAAGGGACATCCATTAAAGCGCTTCCTTAAAACAATATGTTCGCGCCAGGCCGGCACAACGACTGCCGGCTGTCAAGGAGACTATATGAATTCATTCGACATTATCGGGCCTGTGATGGTAGGACCATCCAGTTCTCATACAGCCGGAGCTGTTAAAATCGGAAATATTGCCGCAAGGCTGCTGGGGGAACCTGTAAAAAAAGCCAAGGTATTTTTCCACGGCTCCTTTTTGTCCACAGGCAAAGGGCATGGTACGGATCTGGCCTTGATCGCCGGTCTGTTAGGCTTTGCGGTGGACGATCCCCGCATTGCCCAAAGCTTCCGTTGGGCCCGGGAAAGGGGCATGGAGTACCAGCTGGCCGGCGCGGATCTGGGGGATGTGCATCCCAATTCCGTGAAGCTTGTTCTCACCGGTATCCAGGGCCGTGAAACCACAATTACAGCTGCTTCCATCGGAGGCGGCGCCATACGGGTGACGGAGATCGACGGGATGCCCGTGAGCTTCTCCGGAGACAGCCCTACCCTGATCGTCCATAACCTGGACCAGCCCGGCTGTATGACCGACGTCACCTCCATGCTGGGCCACCGGGCCATCAATATTGCCACCATGCAGCTTCACCGCTCGGAAAGAGGCGGCCATGCCGTCATGGTGCTGGAATGCGACCAGGAGATCCCCGACAGCGCCATTCGATGGCTGACCCGTCTGGAGGGCATACTGAAGGTAATCTATTTAAGCGCCTCGGGAGAGGCACAGGCCCCGGCAATGGAGTAATATATTCGCAGCAAAAGTGTATTTGAATAATTGAATGCCTCCACGGCAGAATGAGAGGAATTATGTACCAATCACTTCAGGACATTCTTAATCTGGAAACTCAGTCGGGCAAACCCTTTTGGGAAATTGTCCGGGACAGAGACTGCAAAGAATTAGAGATCACGGCAGAAGAAGCCTTCCGCAAAATGGAGCAGATGTATCTGGCTATGGAAGCGGCAGACCGGGACTATGATCCCACCCTGCGCTCTTCCAGCGGCCTGGCCGGTCAGGACGGCGAAAAAATTGCCCGGGCCAGGGCCAACGGAAGCCTTCTCTGCGGTCCGTTGCTGGGCCTGGTTATGGAAAAGGCTGTAAAAATGGGAGAATCCAACGCCTGTATGCGCCGGATCGTGGCCGCCCCCACCGCCGGCTCCTGCGGAGTGGTTCCTGCCGTGCTCCTGTCCCTGGAACAGGAAAAGGGATATGCCCGGGAGGAAATGGTAAAAGCCCTTTACGTCTGCGCCGGCATCGGCGGAGTCATCGCCCAGCGGGCCTCCATATCCGGGGCCGCCGGAGGATGTCAGGCCGAAATCGGAGCCGCCTCCGCCATGGCGGCAGGAGGCGTGGCTTTCCTGTGCGGCGGCAGCGGCGAAGCCATCTGCCATGCCGCGGCCCTTGCCATGAAAAATCTGCTGGGACTGGCCTGTGATCCCGTGGGAGGACTTGTAGAGGTTCCCTGTGTCAAAAGAAACGTCTGCGGAGCTGTCAATGCATTGACCAGCGCCGATCTGGCCATGGCCGGCATCCGAAGCCGAATACCTCCCGACGAGGTCTTCGACGCCATGCGAAGCATCGGACGTCTGCTTCCCGAAGAACTCCGGGAAACCGGCAGAGGCGGCCTGGCGGCGACTCCCACCGGCATTGCATTCCGAGAAGGCATGGAGACGTTTTGATGCCTGCAGTCGGCTCCGAGTCACACATCCGCCGTCAAATACCTCTGATACAAGGCCTCCTGATCGGCCAGGCACTGTGCGCTGCTGGAGGCTCCGGCAGTGACACACAGATATTCCCGGCCCTGGCTGTCCACAGCCAGGCTGGCGGCACAGCTTCCCGATTCCGTCACATAGCCTGTCTTTCCGCAAAGCACCTCTCCGCGGGTATCCTTGTCCTCAATTCTGCGCAGGAACCAGTTAGAAAGGGGCATCCCCTCGGAATGCACCTCATTAGGGCATGTAACATAGGTGTGAGCAGACAAAACCTCCCGACAGAGAGGATTCTCAGATGCCGCCTTCAGAATCACCGCAATATCATAGGCGGTGCTGTAATGCTCCGCGTCATAAATTCCCACGCAGTTGGTAAAATGGGTGGTTTCCGACAATCCCATATCCTCCAGCTTCTGGTTCATCAATGCCACAAAGTCCTCATGGGATCCGGAAATATAAATGGCCAGCGCCAACGCGGCATCCGCACCGGATGAGAGAATCGTCCCGTAAAACATGTCCCGCACCTTTACGGCCTCCCCTCTCTCAAATCCCACCACACTGCATCCATTGACAAAGCAATAGTCCGTAACCTCCATGGTAATTTCCAGCGTATCTTCCAGCAGGGAACTGTCCTTCCAATCGTCTCCCTTTAATCCCAATGCCTCAGCCGCCGTCAATACCGTCAATATTTTTGTCATGGAAGCCGGGTTCATTCTTGTCTGCCCTTCCCTATGAGCCAGTATAGTCCCCTGCTCCACATCGATTACGATTCCATACTGGCTGAGAATACTTTCTCCGAAGCCTTCTGTATGATCTGCGGCATAAGCGGCAAAGGAAAGCCCGCCATATCCCTCCGGCAAAGGCGGTCCGTAGCTTTCCGTCTGTCTGTTTCCCAGAATATTTTCATCTGTAAACTCTATCCACCGGTTTCTCTGCACAGTAGAGGCAACGCCCGATTCTCCCTTGGCGTGTGTCCCCTGGGATATCGCAAATACCAGCAGCGCAGCCGCCGCAGCGCCTGCCCCGGAAATCGCCATCCGCCGGATCCTTTCCACTCTTTTCCTCCGGCGCTTCAGCTCCCGGATTCTGGATTTGCGTCGGCGCTGATACTCTTCTTCCAATCCTCTTACTTCAACTCTCATCTATTGTTCCCGATTCTTCCATTTTCGTTTGCTATTACTTTTTCCTTTATTGCTGTTCCACGCTTGTGTGCTCCCACAATTCGTCAAACCTGCGTAATCTCTCCTGATACTGCTCATAAAAATCCTGCTCTGTCTCATAAGCCTGGAAATAAAAAATCCTTAACAGCGCCAAATTCCACTCCCTTGCCTGGGCGCTGTCCTCCTGGCCTGTCACCTGCTTTTCAATCCGGCCCAAAAGCTCATGCCAGCTGCATAAAAATCTGTGTGCTTCCTGCTGCCGGGGTGTATCGATCCATTTACTCACCTTCACTTTAGACCGATTATTTTCCCTGCACTCATGTACCTGAAGAAAATACTTAAAATCTCCGTCCTGATAGTATCTCCCCAGGGGGAACAGTCTGCAGATCCCGGGCCGGCTTTCATGAATGGAACAGCGCCCTGACGAATCCAGAAAGCTGCAGCGTTCATCCTTTCCTGTCATCCTCAGATTAGGAAGAATACAGCCGTCCACTACATTCAGCTCCACTCTTCCTTCTTCCAAAAGCTCCTGCAGTGTTTTTCCTGTTCCGGCCTGAAGCCGCCAGATATCACAGGGATCCAGCACAATGGAATTTCCCATTCCCGTACAGCACTGAAAACATCCCCTGCAGCCATGGCAGTCTGCCTTTACCATATCATTATAACTGTATAACCGTCCATCCGAAATCTCTTCCAGACTGACATTCCGCTTCATAATCACTTCTCCTATCCCTGGATTCTGTGAGACATTATGTTCTTCAGACTTTCCGTATAGGGCGCCCGCGCCACACCATGCTCCGTCACGATCCCCGCGATCAGCTCATGATTCGTCACATCAAAGGCCGGATTATAGACCTTGACTCCCTCCGGCGCCATGGGTTCCTTATACCACATATCCGTCACTTCATGAGCCGGACGCTGCTCGATACAGATCTGATCCCCTGTGGCGGTTTCCATATCAATGGTGGATGTAGGCGCACAGACATATACCGGCACGCCGTAATATTTTGCCACTGCCGCCACAACGGAGGTGCCGATCTTATTGGCAGCGTCTCCGTTAGCCGCCACTCTGTCACAGCCTACAAACACAGCCTGTACCAGCCCTTGGGCCATGACGCTGGCCGACATATTGTCGCAGATCAGCGTCACATCCACCCCGGACGAATACAGCTCAAAGGCCGTCAGCCTGGCTCCCTGAAGCAGAGGTCTGGTCTCATCCGCATAAACCTTAAAATGATACCCTCTCTCCTGCCCCAGATAGATGGGCGCCGTAGCTGTTCCGTATTTGACTGTTGCAAGCTGTCCTGCGTTACAGTGCGTCAGTATCCCATCCCCGGGCTTCACCAGGGCGAGACCGTATTCTCCGATTTTTCGGCATACTTCGATATCCTCGTCCCGGATCCGCAGCGCTTCCCTCTGCAGAATTTCCTTCACCTGGGACACCGTCTTCTTTTCTGCACGGCCTGCCTGCAGCGCCGCCTGTTCCATTCTCTTCAGCGCCCAGGACAGATTTACTGCCGTAGGTCTGGCCGAGTCCAGATACTCCTTGTACCGGCAAAATTCTCTGTAAAATTCCTCAAAGTCCTCTGTCTCAATATTCTTTGCAAGCACATAGATTCCCATGGCCGCCGCCACTCCGATGGCCGGGGCTCCCCGAACCTTCAGAAGATAGATGGCGTCCCAGATTTCCTGGGCTGTCCGCAGAGCAATCAGCTCCACCCTGCCCGGCAGTAACGTCTGATTGATAATAATTACAGCGTTTCCCTCCTGGTCTAATGCCACCGTATCATAATCCATAATATTTTTCTTTTCCTGCATCTTATCTCCCTTTCTCAAAAAAACATAAGTATCCTCTTCAGACTGGCGGCTAATGCCGGATGACATCTGCAAATTCCGCCCGGGCAGCCCGGGCCAGATCCTCCGGCGCCAGCTCCAGCTGTGAACCGATACGCCCGCCGCTGACTATGATCTGTTCCTGTCCCTGTGCGGAAGTATCGATCCGGGTTACATAGGATTTTTTCATTCCCACGGCAGTACAGCCTCCCCGGATATATCCTGTAACAGTATTGATTTCCTTTACCGGGATCATTTCCACACTTTTTTCCCCGACACTTCTGGCCGCGGCCTTCAGATCCAGCTCCTGGGCAATGGGAATTACAAAAACAAAATAATTCCTGCTGTTTCCCACTGTCACCAACGTCTTGAACACCTTTTCGTAAGGCAGTGACAGCATATCTGCAATCTGCAGAGCATCCACAAATTCATCACATTCGTAGCTCAAATGCCGGAATGGAATCTTCATGGACTCCAGAATCCGCATGGCATTTGTCTTGATCTCCTTCTGCTTCGCCAAAATAATCCCCCGTTCTCTTTTCTGAAAGCGTTCTCCTTTTTCTTTTGACCCTATAGAGTCTATTGTAAGCATAATCACGCTAAAACACAATAAAAAAATCTGTCCGGCAGGTTTTTGCGAATCCGTATAAACATGGGAAAAACCCACAGAACCTGCGGTCCTGTGGGTTTTTCCCATTTATTAATTCTTCGGATTTCGATCCGATCAGTTCTTCTTTGCCATTTCTCCGCGCAGCTTCTCGGTAAGAGCGGGAACGATCTTGTTCAGATCCCCTACCACGCCGTAATCCGCCACGTCGAAGATGGGAGCAGTCTCATCCTTGTTGATGGCAACGATAATGTCGGATTCCTCCATACCGGCCAGATGCTGAATGGCTCCGGAGATACCGATGGCAAAATACACATTGGGACGAACGGTCTTTCCGGTCTGGCCCACCTGCAGATCCTTGGGCTTCCAGCCTGCATCAACCACCGCACGGGAACAGCTTACCTGGCCGCCCAGAACCTCTGCCAGCTCCTCCAGCATTTTGAAGTTCTCGGGGCTTCCCATTCCACGTCCGCCGGACACCAGAATTTTTGCATCCATAATATCTACGGTCTCGGACACAGCCTTGACGATCTCCAGGATCTCCACATACTTATTGTCCGGGGTAAAGCCGGGATTGAATTCCTCCACATTGGCCTTGGCTCCTGCCTGCTTCTCCCTCTTCTGCATAACGCCGGGACGAACAGTAGCCATCTGAGGACGGAAATCAGGGCAGGCAATGGTAGCAATGGTATTGCCGCCGAATGCAGGACGAGTCATCAGCAGCTGATTGTGCTTCTGCTCCTTGCCCGGCACAGGAGTCATGGGGAAATCACCGATATCCAGCTGGGTGCAGTCTGCGGTCAGTCCGGTGTGGATCCTGGCGGATACACGGGGACCCAGGTCACGGCCTATGGCCGTTGCCCCTACCAGAAAGATCTCGGGTTTATACTTTTCAATGACAGATGCCAATGCGTGTGCATAGGGCTCGGTCCTGTACTCCTTCAGCTCAGGGTCGTCCACCACGATCACCTTGTCAGCGCCATACTCAGCCAGCTCATCTGCCAGCCCTTTTACATCGCTTCCTACCAGCACGGCGGTTACCTCTGTGCCCAGATCTGACGCCAGATCCTTTCCCTTGCCGATCAGCTCGAAGGCGATACTGTTGATCACGTTGTCTACCTGCTGCGCAAAGACATATACGCCTTTATATTCTTCTAAGTTCATTGTTATACCTCCCGGCCCGCTCCTGCGGGCACTCTATTCAATATTGGAAAATCTCATCAAATCACATGCTTCTCGCTCAGTTTGCCTACAATGTAATCAACCGCTTCCGCAGGATCCAGAGTCACCTTCTCACCGGCTCCCTTTCTCACCTTGTCGGAAGCCTTGGCGATCTGGGTCGGAGAACCCTTCAAGCCTAAGTTGGAATCCTCCACATCCTTCAGATCCGCTCTGCCCCACACGGTGATTTCGGCCTTGCATGCGTCAAAGATTCCGCCGGGAGTCATATATCTGGGCTCGTTCAGCTCTGCCAGAGCAGTGATCAGGCAGGGCATCTTAGCCTTCAGCACATGATATCTGTCATCAAACTGACGCTCAACAACCACACTGTCTCCCTCGATCTTCAGGTTCTGGGCATAGGAGATCACGGGGATGTTCAGATGCTCGGAGATCTGGGGGCCCACCTGAGCGGTGTCACCGTCAATGGCCTGACGTCCTGTGATGATCAGATCATATTCCATATTGCGCAGTGCTCCTGCCAGGGTCTGGGATGTAGCCCAGGTATCTGCGCCGCCCAGCACTCTGTCGGTTACCAGCACGCCCTTGTCAGCGCCCATGGCAATAGCCTCACGAAGCACATCCTCCGCCTTGGGAAGACCCATGGTAAGGACGGTAACCTCCGCACCGTACTGATCCTTCAGTCTCAGAGCCGCTTCCAGACCGGCCTTGTCATCAGGATTCATAATGGTCATCATTGCAGCTCTGTCCAGCGTACCGTCGGGATTGAATTTTACGCCGCCCTTGGTATCGGGAACCTGCTTGATACAAACAACAACTTTCATTGTATTTTCACTCCTTATTTTCTATTTTCATGTAGATCGGTTGCCTGAAACTTATTTCAAAAGTGCGGCGCTGATGACCATACGCTGAACCTCGCTGGTTCCCTCGTAAATCTCGGTGATCTTTGCATCACGCATCATGCGCTCCACATCATACTCTCTGGTGTAGCCATAGCCGCCGTGCAGCTGAACAGCCTTGGTGGTAACCTCCATGGCAACCTCTGCGGCATACAGCTTGGCCTGCGCAGCCTCGAAGCCATATTCCTTCCGAGTGGCCTTTGCCATAGCAGCCTTATAGACCAAAAGCTGAGCGGCCTGAACCTTGGTAGCCATATCTGCCAGCTGGAACTGGGTATTCTGCTGAGCGGCGATGGATCTGCCGAACTGCTTTCTTTCCTTGGTATAGCTGATGGTTCTCTCCAGAGCGCCCTCGGCGATTCCTAACGCCTGCGCGGCGATACCAATACGTCCGCCGTCCAGAGTATGCATGGCAATCTTGAAGCCCTGTCCGATCTTGCCCAGGAGATTCTCCTTGGGAACACGGCAGTCGGTAAAGATCAGCTCATAGGTGGAGGAGCCGCGGATACCCATCTTCTTCTCCTTGGTACCGAAGCTGAAGCCGGGAGTTCCCTTCTCCACAATAAAGGAAGAAATCTCCTTGATCATTTTTCCGCGCTTCTCGATCATGCCGGTAACGGCAAAAATCACATATACATCCGCCTCTTTACCGTTGGTGATAAAGATCTTGGATCCATTGATCACATATTCATCGCCATCCAGCACAGCCTTGGTCTGCTGGCCCTGGGCATCGGTTCCGGCACCGGGCTCGGTCAGGCCGAAGGCTCCCAGCTTCTCGCCCTTTGCCAGAGGAACCAGATATTTCTGCTTCTGCTCTTCCGTGCCAAAGGTCATAATGGGATCACAGCACAGAGAGGTGTGAGCGGATACGATAACACCTGTGGTACCGCATACCTTGGAAAGCTCCTCCACACACATCACGTAGGTCAGGGGATCGCAGCCCTGCCCGCCATACTCCTTGGGAACAGGGATTCCCAGGAAACCGTTCTTCGCCATCTTCTCCGCGGTTCCTCTGGGGAATACCTCAGTCTCATCCACCTCCTGAGCAAGAGGCTTTACTTCCTTTTCGGCAAACTCTCTGAAAAGAGTACGTGCCATTTCATGTTCCTTGCGCAACGTAAAATCCATGATTTACATTCCTCCATAATTTCATTCGATTACTGTCTGTTTATATACGCGCAACGCGCGAGACCACCGCACTCACACAGTGATCTCGCCATATTCACGCCTGCTTCCTTATTTGCTATAATCGTAGAAGCCCACACCGGTCTTCTTACCCAGCTTGCCTGCACGAACCATCTTGCGAAGCAGAGGATGAGGACGATACTTGGGATCGCCGGTCTCGTTCTGCAGCACTTCCATGATGGCCAGCACAATGTCCAGACCTACCAGGTCGCCCAGAGCCAGGGGGCCCATGGGATGGGAAGCGCCCAGCTTCATGGCTGTATCAATATCCTCTACGCTGGCAATGCCTTCCGCATAGATGCCGATAGCTTCGTTGATCATGGGGATCAGAATTCTGTTTACTACGAAACCGGGAGCCTCCTTCACTTCAACGGGAGTCTTGCCGATCTCAACGGAGATATTCTTGATCTTCTCCACCAGCTCGTCGGGAGTGTTTGCGCCTGCGATTACCTCTACCAGCTTCATTCTGTCGGCAGGGTTGAAGAAATGCATGCCGATCATGGGTCTGTCCAGTCCGGCGCCGATCTCGGTGATGGAAAGGGACGATGTATTGGTGGCGAAAATGCACTCGGGCTTCACGATCTCCTGAAGCTCCTTGAAGGTGGTCTTCTTGATCTGCATATTTTCGGGAGCCACCTCGATCACCAGATCACAGTCCGTGCAGATGTCCTTAAGGCCTGTGGCAATCTTTGCCGCTATGGCATCCGCCTTCTCCTGAGTGATCTTCTCCTTGCCCACCAGGAAATTCAGATTCTTCAGAATCCTGGCCTTGCCGCCGTCGGCAAACTCCTGCTTGATGTCGCACAGGCAGACCTCATAGCCGTCCGTCATTGCAAAAGCCTGAGCGATCCCGGCACCCATGGTACCCGCACCGATAATACCTACTTTCATGGAAAGTTCCTCCTTGTTTAATATAGTCTGCGGAGCTTATATACTCCCCTTTATTACATGTTTTTGAAGGGCTCCTTCACCTTGTCCTTATTCTTATCAAGGAAGAAGGCCATGCCGTACTTTTGATCTTCTGTCTCAAAGCAGTCCCCGAAAAGCTTCTCCTCAATAACGATTGCTTCATCCATATCCACGTCCAGTCCCTGGTTGATGGCCTTCTTGCAGTTGCGGACGGCGATAGGCGCATTCTTGGCAATGCCTGCAGCCATCTTCTCCGCGGCAGGAAGCAGCTCCTCCTGGGAATAAACGGCGTTCACAAGACCGATCCGGTATGCCTCATCCGCCTTGATGTTGCGGGCAGTGTAGATCAGCTGCTTCGCCATGCCGGCGCCCACCAGACGGGCCAGTCTCTGGGTTCCGCCGAAGCCGGGAGTAATTCCCAGGCCTACCTCGGGCTGTCCGAATACGGCATTATCAGAGCAGATCCTGATATCACAGCTCATGGATATCTCACAGCCTCCGCCCAGAGCGAAGCCGTTGACAGCGGCGATCACAGGGATCGGGAAGGTCTCCAGTCTGCGGAACACGTCGTTGCCCTTTTTGCCGAAGGCCTCGCCCTCCGCCTTGGTCAGGGTACTCATTTCACCGATGTCTGCCCCTGCCACAAAGGACTTCTGTCCCGCGCCGGTAAGGATCAGGCAGCGGATCTGCTGCAGATCCACGCCGTCCAGAGCGGCGTTCAGCTCCTCCAGCACCTGGGAGTTCAAAGCATTCATGGCCTTCTCCCGGCTGATGGTAATAATGGCGTATGCGCCCTTGGGTTCATACTGAATATATTCCATTTCCTTTTACCTCACATAACCGCACATCCGCAGGCCCAAGCCCTTGGATGTGCTTTTGATTTTATCGTTTTCCGATACTTAGTCCTCGATTTTTACTACAGTGGAGCAACCCATTCCGCCGCCGATACACAGAGTCGCCAGACCGGTCTTGGCTCCTCTGGCCTGCATTTCGTGAAGCAGCGTCACCAGAATACGGCATCCGGAAGCTCCCACGGGATGTCCCAGAGCGATGGCGCCGCCGTTGGGGTTCAGCTGTTTGTCCACATCGATGCCCAGATCCTTGCCCACAGCCACAGACTGCGCCGCAAAGGCCTCGTTGGCCTCAATGATATCAAAGTCCTCGATCTTCATGCCGGTCTTGGCCATCACCTTTCTGGTGGAAGCAACAGGACCGATGCCCATCACCTCGGGACGCACGCCTGCCAGGGCGCCGGCCACAAAGGTAGCCATGGGCTTCACACCCAGCTCCTTTGCCTTCTCTTCGCTCATCACAACGATGGCTGCAGCACCGTCATTGATGCCGGAAGCATTGCCTGCGGTTACAAAGCCATCGGGATTAATGGGACGAAGCTTTGCAAGGCCTTCGATGGTGGAGCCTGCCCGGGGGCCCTCGTCCACCTTAAACTCGATCATTTCTTTCTTTTTCTTTACCATCACAGGCACGATCTCTGCGTCGAAGGCGCCGGATTTCTGAGCCGCCTCGGCCTTCTGCTGGCTCTTTAACGCAAACTCGTCCAGTTCTTCTCTGGTGAGACCCCATTCCCGGCAGATATTGTCGGCGGTGGTGATCATATGATAATCATTGAAAGCGTCCCAGAGAGCATCCTTAATCATGGTATCCACCAGGGTACCGTTGTTCATCCTGTAGCCGTAGCGGGCCTGAGGAACTGCATAGGGAGCCATGGACATGTTTTCCATGCCGCCGGCCACTACCACATCCGCATCTCCGGCCATGATCATCTGAGCCGCCTGGTTCACACAGTTCAAACCGGAACCGCAGACTACGTTCATGGTCACTGCAGGCACCTCAATGGGAAGTCCCGCCTTGATGGATGCCTGACGGGCCACATTCTGGCCCAGGCCTGCCTGGATGACACAGCCCATGTACACCTGATCTACATTTTCAGGCTTTACACCTGCCCTGTTCAGGGCTTCCTTGATCACGATGGCCCCCAGCTCCGCGGCAGGAGTGGTGCTCAGCGTGCCTCCCATGGTACCGATGGCGGTACGGCATGCTCCGGCTAAAACTACTTTCTTTGCCATTCGTCTTTCCTCCAATACTTTTGTTTGTGGGATTGTTATTTTTTTGACATAGCCACTGTTTTTAGTCTACCATAATCACAGTGGATTTGCAACGATTTTCTTATCGGCTCACAATACTGCCTCCCACTCATGTTACTTTTCACGGCTTCGCCGTTCAAAGCAGCATGATGCCCAGCGCGTGCTGTCTCGGGTTTTGCGTGCAAAATGCGCACGAAAACACCTCGCGGCCCCTACCCATGAAGTATAACCACTCATCTCTCAGCTGTCTGATGGACTGCTGCCTTTGCGATCTGTCATCGCTCACGGCTTTTGCCGCAACCTCAAAGAGCTGATCGCCAAGCTGCCAGCTGTCCCTTGTGCGGTTGTACCCGCCAAAGAGGGCAAAGGCTGTTGCGCCCATCGTGTACACATTGGTGATTTCATCAATGACGGCTCCAAAACAAAATTCCTCCGGCGACTGGAAACGGGAGCTCCCCCACATACGTCCCATGTCGTTGACGCAAGGCTGCTTACGGAAGAAATCAATATCACAGATCGTTGTTTTGCCTTTCTCGAAATCGTACATAATACTGCCATCATAAAAGTCAATAGCTGTATAGCCCTGAGAGGCAATATATTCAAAGAAATTCAGGATGTCATGAAACACAAGCAGCCTGGCATCGACAGACAGCTGCATAAATCGGCGGTGGGCTGCAGGGTACATTCTTCCCATACAATCCCCAGGAGCCCATTTAAATATCATGGCAAATCCGCCGCCCATCTCCCTGGCTTCAACCAATTCTATCAGGCTCTCATGCCGCAGATCTCTATACACAGGCAGGGTGGCTTTCAGCCTGGCAACGGCATCTGCCGGATCACCGTTGTACTGCTCAGCAGGTGCGCCGGCAAACTTGATGAAATAACGCTGACCTTCTTTTTCGGTTCCGAAACAGATATTTCCGGAATCCTGGTCGTCGAAGACCTTGAATACCGTACCATACTCCCTCAGAAAGCTGAAATCAAAGGCATTCTTCAGCTTAAAAGGCACCCCGTCAGCATACTGCAGGTAATATCCCCTGAAATACCAGGCGGGTATGGGATTGCGCATATTATCATACCAGGACAGCACCTCCCTGGTCTGGTTCAGCATGGTATTCACTTCATCCTGTCCGAATGGAACCGCCCAGTACACAGATGAGAGCGTGTTGCTGGAAATATAAAGTGCCAGAAGCCTCCAGAATTCCTGCGGCACATGGCCGTCAAAGTACCCGTTTACCATACCTGACGCAAAGAGAGGTGATTTCTGGGCGCACCAGACGATGCGGTTAAACTCCTCCCACGGATCACCGTAATCATTACGGTTGAAATCAATGATATGAAGCTGGCCCTTTCGGTCTATCATCATGTTGCCGATATGGTAATCGCCATGCTGATATACCTGCGGTCTGTTTTTAAGCAAATGACGATTCTCGTTTATGTAGTCGATAAATGCCTGTCCGTTCTCATACTTGACAGGGCACTCACCGTATCTCCTGATTTTGCAATCCATCTTCCGATTGAATCGGCTCTCCCAGTCTTCCTGGGTTTCCGGAGCCGGTATGGAATGGATCCTGCGCAGAATCCGGCCAGCCTCAAGGCCATAGACGTACTGCTCTGTGTCAGACTGATCTGATATGACTTCTTCCGCATCAACGCCGTCGATCCAGCTCTGGACGGAATAGACTCCCTCTTCACAGACACCAAACTCTATCGGCTGACACATGGGGACTCCAAGGGAGTATACCTGTTTCATCATGTTGAATTCGGACTGCTTCGTGTCATATTGGGCAATATCGGAGACACGCAGAAGATACCGTGTCCCCTTCTCGTCGGTAACACAGTATTTCTTATCACTGGACCAGCCTTTGTTTATAGGTTCCTTGGTTGTAAACTTCATCTGCGGCCTCCTGTTCATCATTTTCCATTACACAATGGAAGGAGTATTCTCCTCCAGCTGTCTCAGCTCCTTTACCACAAACACCACTATGATCTGGGTCATTATAAAAGTCAACAGATCTGCCACCGGCTGGGCCAGCTGAAGACCCAATTCATCCAGATATCCCGGCAGCGCCAGAATCGCGGGAATGAAAAACAGTCCCTGCTTTCCAATGGCCGTCAGAGTGGCCCGAAAACTGTAACCAATGGATTGGGTCAGCATATTACCCATAATGGTGAATGCCTGAAAGGGCAGAAGCGCGCACTGCAGCTTCAGAGCCAGCGAGCCTATCCTGATTACCTCTGCATCTTCCCTGCGGAAGAGACGCATGATCCCTGTGGACGCGGCAAACATAATCACCGCCATCACCAGCAGAAACACAAAAGCAACCTTCCTGCAGAAGTAATATGCCTCCAGCACACGTCCATACTTTTTCGCACCGAAATTAAAACCGCACACGGGCTGGAAGCCCTGGCCGAAGCCGATCAGCGCGGAATTGATAAACATCATGATCCGGGTCACAATGGACATGGCCGCCACAGCCGGATCTCCGAACCTGGAGGCCGCCACATTCAAAAGCACCGACGCTGCGCTGGCCAGCCCCTGCCGCCCCAGAGTGGGCAGACCGGCAGTCAAAATTTCCCAGTACACCCAGCCTTTGAATGTGAAATATTTAGGATGGGGCTTCAGTACATTTTCCGAACGTACCACCAGCACCAGCAGAATTACAAAGCTCACAAACTGACTGATGATGGTGGCAATGGCCGCCCCTGAAATTCCCATGTCAAACCCAAAAATCAGAATGGGATCCAGAATCACGTTCAACACGCCTCCGGTCGTAATCCCGATCATGGAAAGCGCCGCATTTCCCTGGGAACGCAGATGATTATTAAAAACAAAGGATACCGTCATATAAGGCGCGGCAAACAAAATATATTTCCCATAGTCCCTGGCATAGGGAGCAATGGTTTCCGTGGCTCCCAAAATCCTCACCAGACTGTCAATGGAAAAAATTCCTGCCGCCGCCAGAATCAATCCAAATACAAAAGCTGTATATACCGCCGTGGAGCAGGCTCTCTGGGCCTTCTCTCCGTCCTTCTGCCCCAGCATCCGGGACATATAGTTGCCGCTTCCCATTCCCAGGGTAAAGCCAATTGCCTGTATCATAGCCATGATGGAAAAGTTAACCCCCACGGCTCCCGATGCGCTGGTGTTCAGCTGGCTCACAAAAAAGGTATCAGCCATATTATAAATGGAAGTAATCAGCATACTGATAATGGTAGGCACCGCCAGCCGGGGGATCAGTCGGTTCACCGGCGTCTCCGTCATCATTTTGTACTTTTCTTCATAGGACATTGCAGGTTTCATGTCACCCTCCATGGTAAAACCGATTTTTCATTCTTACATTATAGCAATAGAACTTTGCGCTTCGCAATACAAATTGTGTCGAAGCGGCAAAAAAAGGGGCTGTAAAAAAAGAAGTATCTGTCATAGGCATTACCTTACTTTCCCGGTCTTCGGTACAGTCGGAGCCTTCGCATCCATAGCCTTCTCCTGATTCATCTTCGGATATGCCGCTTCAAATGCCTCGGCACCATACTGATACTCAGAAGGTTCCGCCACCGCTCCTACAAGTAAGATATCCTTACTGTAGTCTACATTTGGCTCTTCCATCTGCTTATCCTTCCTTCGATTTAATTCTACATCCCTCGACAAATCTTCTGTAAAAGGTTAACTACGTTCTGAGTAATACCAGTACACAGACCACCCTGCTTTCTAACCTTCTTCCAAAGCTGTTACAAATACTTAGCAGAATACTCGGAATTAAGGAGCACATGGAACTCATCAATATACAACCATGTTGCCTTTCCCTTCTTACCATTTTCGATAATACGCTGCTGAATGGACCCCATCATTACAAGCATGGTAATCTGACTAAGCTCTGCACCCAAATCTCTGATACCATATACTGTAAATCTGTTATCCACATCCACATTTGTCTGATGGTTAAAGATGTTAAGGGAACCGTTTACAAAAAGCTCAAGAGACAATGCAATATCCTTTGCTTCCTCCTCTGGCTGCTGTAAAAGCAAATCGTAGAAGTCGCTCATAATCGGGATATACTTCTCCCTGCTTCTGGCGATGTCAATATACAGCTTTCTCACGCATCGGTCAATACTCGACTTCTGACGGGAATTTAAACTGTCACCAATACACTGCTCGCAAAGACCAAGCATAAACTCACCTTTTTCTTTTACCCAGCCCTTTGTATCGTTCTGGTCAAGATTCCATACTTCCATTGCCAGCTTAGCTTTCTTTTTCAACTTGTTATTTCGGGTTCGCAATAATGAATAGTCAATTCTATTCATATTATTGTAACACGCTTCCCATTTCCATTCTTACAGAAGAAGGATTTACCGGAACCCCAAATACAAACCCGTTAGGCTTTTTGTCAAGAGGAACTTTTCAAGGGATAGGAAAAATCAGGCGGGAAAAGCCCCGTGGACGGTTAAAAGCCGTTTTCGGGGGTGGGTAGTATAAAACCTTACCCCGCCCCTCACCGGGGCTTGGAACGCCCCAGGAAGCCCGTATTCATGGGAGTTTGGGGGCTATGCCGCAAGCCTAAATGTCCACGCTCCCCGGTTCCGCATTTGCCCTTATCCTGTTCTTTGGAAGAGGCCGGGGCGCGGGGCAGATCCACCGCAAAACCTACCGTCAGCCGCCACACCAGTGCTGGACAGTTGGAACGGACATAGAATGGAGATTGTTTTCAGTAGGGAGATGTGTTATACTTGGATCAGTAAGCTAACCGGCAAATCGAAATTTGACAGGAAAATAGACATGGAAAATCCAATAGAACAAATAAACAATATAGCAAATATGGATGATTTCTTAACGTTTGTTGTTCAGTTAGCTATGGATGCAAAAGAACATCCCGAAGAATGGGAGAACACAACTATTACTGATTATTTAGGACAGATGGCAAGCTGGATAGAAGACTATGCTATGTTTGATAATACGATTGACTGGGGAAAAATAGATTATAAAACATTCGCAAAAATATTGTATATGGGAAAAATTTATGAATAGACAAAATCCAGTTTGTCGTGGCATTAAAAAAGCGACCGCAAAGCAAGAGTACACTTGTATAGATTGCGCCCTGATTATTCATTTGAAAGAAGAAAACTTATGGAACTAAAATTTGAATGGGACGAAGAAAAAGACCGTATCAACCGTCAAAAACACGGCATATCTTTTGAAACAGCTTCATACGTTTTTCGTGATGAATATTACATAGAGATGTATGATTTCGAGCATAGTATGGAAGAAGACCGTTATATTGCAATCGGTATGGTCGGCGATTTATTGTTTGTTGTATTTACCGAGCGAGGGGAAAATATCCGGTTAATCTCTGCAAGATTGGCAACGGAGAGTGAAAGGAGGCTCTATTATGACCAGAACTTTTACAATTAAGGACGGTCAGGCTCCTACGCAGGAGCAGTTGGAAGAAGTCAAGGCGGCGGCAAAACGGGAAATTCAATTTGACGAAGATTCCCCGGAACTGTCACCCGCATTGTACAAAGCGTTCAAATGCTCCATAGCGCAGCGCAACAGAAAAAAGAAAAAGGCATAGAAATTAAAGCAGGGCGGCGGTGACTATTCCCGCCGCCCTGTCTATTACCGCTCCACATCCTGCGCCCTGCGGGACTGTTGCTCCCGCTGTTCCTGCCGCAAGATATTGTAAACGCTCCTGCGGATTTGCTCGGCTTCTTTCACTTCCCCTTTCAGCGCGAGATACCGCCGGTTGAGCGTTTCCCTCTCGGCGGTCAGCTTGGCATACTCCGCTTTCCATGTCTTTGTCGGGATGGCGGTCTTGCCATTCATCACGCCTTTCAGATAGTCATGCGCCGCTGTAAACAGGATTTGCTCGGTTTCGGTCAGTGACTTTTTCCCCTTGTACTTGAAGTAAATGTCAGCTTGCTCAAGGTGCTTTTTCAGAGTGCCTAACCGCCGGTCAATGGGTTTCAGCTTGCCTTGAATGTCCAGTTGTTCCCCTATCATGGACTTGAATTTTTCATCAAGCCCCGCCATATCCATGATGTTGTTGGCTTGCAGGAAATTCAGCATTTTCGCCGCGTCCTTTAGGTTGTAGATGGATTGGGAAACCTGCGATTTCCCCTCCCGCGCCCTGCGGGACAGGATGCCCTGGATATAGTCGGCAAGGGTGGGCGGCTCGGTGTTCTCCTGTTCCTCTTTCAGCCACTTTTGCAGCTTGGCGATACGGGCTTTCAGTTGCCGGAGTTTCTGGTTCGTCACTTCGATTTCCCGGTTCAGATCGCCGCGCTCGGTGCGGATGCCGCGCTTCTCCATAGCGGAAGCGGCAACGCCTAAATGGACGGTGGGTATCTGGTCTATCCCTTGCCGCTCATAACTGCGGTGGTCGATGCGCCCGGCGTGTCCGTACTGCTTCAACGCCCGGTTGCAAAGCTGCGCCCCCGCCGCCCGCCATTCCTCGGCCTTGGTCTGCTCGTTCCAGTCGGCGGCGGGGATGGCCTTGCATTTGTACTGCCGCTTTTTCGGGTCATAGATTTTCTTTCCCTGCGGATCAAGAATGTACTCCTTTTTCTGCTTCGCGCCCCATGCGCCGCCCTGCTGGATGGGCGCATTGTCAGCATGATATGGGCGTGAGGATTGCCGCCGCCCGTGTCGTGGATGGCAAAGTCGGCGCACATTCCCGCATTGACAAACTGCTCTTTTACATACTCGCGGACAAGAGAAATGCCCTGCTCCCTTGTCAATTCACGGGGCAGGGCAATCTCAATTTCTCTTGCAAGCTGGGCGTTTTTCGCTTTCTCGATTTTCTCCACCGCGTTCCACAAAACCGCCCTGTCAGAGAAAGCGGCGGGGGCGTTGTCGGGCAGTAAAATCTCAGTATGGACTACGCCGCCCTTGTGGGTGTAGTCGTGGGTTTCCCCGTCAAAGTCGTTGGAGAGTTTCTCCCCCGCCCGGTAAGCGGCGGCGGCAACGGCGGACTTGCCTTTGCCGCGGGATATGATTTTGATACTGCAATGATAGATTGCTATGGTCTGTCCTCCTTTCTGCGGGTCGTTCCCGCCGTTTTCTTTTGTGCCGACAGGCACAAAACGCCGTCTGCAAGACCGCACATACCACATTCATGTGGTATATAAGTGCGCCCTTGCCGGGGGCAGGGGACGGGGCGCAAGCCCGTTACCCTTGCGCCCCGCCCCCGTTCCGGCTCCCATCTGCGCCGGTTCGTCATACGCTCTCTATGAGAAATGCTCCCGTCGGTTTCGGCAGGAGTGAGGTTGATGGTTTGAAATTCTTTGATGGATGATGGTGGAAAAATGGCGGTCATTGTGGTAAACTGAATATGAAAAGCTGGGGGTGATAGTTTTGACTGAGGTGCTGATTGTAGTTGTCACTTTAGCATATATCGCTGCTGTTTTTGCGGTTCTATATTTTGTTGGTGAAAAGACTTTTTGGGGAAAGAGCTATTTAAGGCAGGGGTATCGAATTTTGTTGTCGCGCAGGTTGGATGCTTATTTATTTGCCGCAGTAGTTCTCGATTTCGCAATTCCACTGGTTGTATTATGCGTCCGGGATAAATTTATTCTCCTCCACATAAATGCTTTGACTAAGTGGGGTCTGTTTATTTTCTTCGTGGTAATGCTCCTATGCTCTTGGCTTTTGGGGAAAGTCTGTACTTTCTATAATGACGATGGGCTTTTGCTGTCAAAGCCCTTTCAACGCCCCCGATTTGTTCCTTGGAGCGAAATTGAGAGCATACAAAAGAAAAATACATCTGCCCAACTCTACAATGTGGTTGACCGCAGCAAACATCGGATTGGCTGGTTTCCGCTCACAAAGAAAACACAGCCTTTTCTTGATTTAGCCCAGGAGCATGGCGTTTCTGTTTACATATCCAAAGGGGATAAAATGGTATTGAATACCTCAAGCAAAAAGCTAAAAAGCGATTTAGGTGATTGGAATACTGCGATTGCCATGTCTGCTTATTCCAACAACGATTTAATAGCGATTGCCACATTTCCTGATTTCATAGTTGCGCTGTTTATGGATAGACAGCTAAACATTGACAATGTAATTGCTATCAATCGGGACGGGACTACACGCTGGAACATTTCTGACATTATCAAACGGCCCAAAGATATTTCTTATTCTGCTTTATCACAAGAAAATGCAAATACAATCAGCGTTATGGCAGTTGCAGGTCGGCAATACGACTGTATTATTTATGAGATTGATGTTTATGCAAAGAAAATTATACGGCAATACTCCAGAGAAGATGTTTAGCAGATGGTATCCAGTTTGAAAAGCCAAAAACGGTGAGGCCGGTGTTGCCCATACGTACCTCGGTCACGCAATCCGGGCGGTGAGTGATGGCGGTTTTTAAGGAGAACAAAAAGCATGAGCGACTTCTATAAACTAAAGTATTATGTTATTGAGGCATTTTACGAGTACATTATTGCAGAAAACTTTACAATAGGGCAATCTGTGGATAGATGCTTATATGAATTTGGAAAACAAATATCCGAAGGTGGCTTGGATGCATTGGCTGTATATAGCACTCTTTTTTATAGGGCGGCTTTCCATTCAGCCGATGAGTTGAGGTTCTTTAGAAAGCATATAAATAAATTGAATTGCCTATTCACTTCTGAACTGTGTCATGTTCTTTCTGAGGATGAACTCGAAGAATTGACGGATGAGATAGACCTAATTAACCAAAAACTCAAGTAGGAGATACTACACCGATAGCTTTGCACGAAGGTGGCACAGTAGCGCCCAACGAGGCCGGGGGAAATGTATTACCTCCCGGCCTCGCTCCGCAAGCCTGTTACCCTTGCGCCGCGCTCCCGTCTACGCCGTCCTCCTGCGCTGTCTGGGCGGTTTTGGCGGCGGGCTGGGTGTTACCCCTCGCCGCCGTTCCTGCGCCCTGTGCGGGGGCTGTGGTGGCGTCCTGGGCGGTCAATCCGTCCAGTATACGGCGGCCGTGTTCGGTCAGTACGGTCTGCTCAAGGAAGGTCTGAAACTGCTCCTCGGTCAGCGGGATGGTGCCGGGCAGCAGCTTCTCAATAAGCCCCATGCGCTTGCAGAGGCGGTTCGTCCTGTCCTTGCGCTCCTGCTCTTTCTGC
>CAMWUL010000022.1 GCA_947177445.1 uncultured Lachnospiraceae bacterium
CACTGGGGGCTGCAGCTGATTTTTGACGAGTCCCAGAAGGAGGGAAATAATGAGATTTGGATTGATATTTATCCACTGACAAGGTTCCTGGCCAAGCATACCCAGGCGGCGGTGAAGGTGGAGGGGACGAAGGAGTGGGTACGGACGAACCAGATTGTGGACCCGGCGGTGGAAGAGTATGAGGTAGGGAATTCAGAGGAGATGAAGACTCCAACAAAAGAGATTTTACCAGAAATGGATGAAAGATTGGAAAAGCAGCCAGAAATTTTAGAGAGTTCGGAATCATAAAAATCATTTCTGTATATTATAAAAATGTAATTGCATTTTTGCGCAGTTATAAGGTAGAATGTAGTTAGAAAAGCTGTGAATCAGCGGTGGGTTGACACCTAAAATCTGATATGTTTTCCGAACGAAGGTGTTGGAGGTTGGCAGGCAACGGAAAAACCTGTTATTTTCCGGACATAGGTGCCGGAGGTTGGCAGACAACGGAAAAATCAACCATGGAAAGGGAATGTTTGGTGCTGCGGCATTGACATTCCCTTTTCAAAATATTGAAATTAGTAAAAAGGATAGTGGGATGGACAAAAGAAGGGCAATTCAGATTATGGCGAAGTCCGCCGCATTATATCACTTAAATCTTGAAGATCAAAAGATTCTTTTTCTTTAGTTTCACTGATTCAGGGTATATTAATCTTGGAGCAACAATTGATGGAATCGTCCGAAGGGACAGATATGAGCTGCCGCCGGAAAGCATTCGTTAGGCAATCATTAATTCTGTGTGTCATCGGTGCTATCTGGACCATTCCTGTGTACAGATTGCAATATATGATAATAGAGTAGAGATAACATCTTCCGGCATGCTTTATGGTGGATTGACCATGGAGCATGCGATAGCAGGACGTTCAAAAATCCGTAATGTCTGCATTGCAGAGGTCTTCAGCAGAATGGGGATTATCGAACAGTGGGGAACAGGTATTCAGAGAACGATTCAAGGCTGCAGGGAATATGGTGTCCAGGAGCCGGAGGTTATTGATATGGGGGATGCTTTTCGGGTAAACTTTTATCGTTTCGGCGTGGAGACTGGCACAGAAGAAGAGGCAATTGTAGTTTTGACCGCTTTGTCTGGCACAGAAAGAAAAATAGTGGAATATATACTTGAAGGAATAGGTTGTAAAGTAAATGGACGGAAAGTACATATCGTATATTAAACTCTTGGAGAGAGGCCAGGCAACGGGCTTCTCTTTTAAAGTATGACAGACGTATCGAATAGTCGCCAGAAAGCGCAAAGAATAACGGAAAATTATATTGAAATTGTCTGGCACTTGCGAACCATAAGAAAATAATATAGAAAGAGGTCAATCCTTTGTGTGTGAGGGGGGAATACCTCACCAAGAATTCCAGCAGCTCCCCGCTGTCCGGCTTCGCCCTGTTTCCTGTGTTTTTTCCGTTGCGGACGATGTGGGTGCCGCCGCAGTAAGGGCATTCTGTGGCAGCAGATGTTTCTGAGGCCAGCATTCCAAGAGCCAGAGACAGAGACAGCAGCCTGTCAATGGCAGTACTGGTAAGATTTTTAATGCACTCTATCAGTTTGTTTACATTCTGGTCAATGATCAGCCTCCGTTATAATTACTTTCATTCAGGCAATTACAACAGATATTGAGCCCTATAAAACGGACTCAAACGCTGTATCGACCCATTTTCAAACTAACACCTTTAAAAATTATAAATATGTGATTTCAGAAAAACACAAAGCATACCCTGTACGATTCAATAGACGCTGCCAAGAAAATGTATTAAGATTTTTACATATAGGAAATCATCATGTTGGGAGGACACCTATGGCAAGAATAGTTGGCATCGGACATCAGGATTTCGAGACAGTCATAACAAAAGGCATTTTTTATATAGATAAAACCGCTTTTATAAAAGAATGGTGGGAAAATGAGGATAGTGTGACGCTGATTGCACGGCCACGGCGCTTTGGCAAGACGCTGAACATGAGCATGGTGGAGAAGTTCTTCTCCATAGACTATGCTGGGAGAGGGGAACTGTTTGAAGGCCTTGCCATCTGGCAGGAGGAGGGTTACAGGCTTCTTCAGGGAACATACCCGGTCATCAGCCTTTCTTTTGCTAAAGTGAAAGCAGGCACGTTTTCCGATACCAGAAGACAGATCTGCCAGATAATCACTGAACTGTATAATAAGCACGATTTTTTACTGGAGAGCGATTGTCTGAATGAAAAAGAAAAGGATGATTTCCACAAGATATCTGCAGATATGGAAAATTATCTGGCGGCAGGCTCCCTTAATGCCCTGTCGTGTTATCTGTTGCGCTATTATGGCAAAAAGGTCATTATTCTGCTGGATGAGTACGACACGCCCATGCAGGAGGCCTATGTGCATGGCTGCTGTAATGAAATAGTGGAATTTATGCGCAATTTGTTCAATGCCACATTCAAGACGAATCCATACCTTGACCGGGCAATCATGACAGGCATTACGAGAGTTAGCAAAGAATCCATATTTTCAGACCTGAACAATCTGACCGTAGTGACATCTACATCTGAACAATATGTGGATAGTTTTGGTTTTACGGAAAAAGAAGTGTTTGCAGCATTGGCTGAATATGGGATGGCGGACAGGCAGGAAGAAGTGAAGAAGTGGTATGATGGCTTTACCTTTGGAAAAAAGAGGGATATTTATAATCCGTGGTCTATTTTAAATTATTTAAAGACAGGAAAATTAAGCACCTACTGGGCAAATACCAGCGCAAACAGCCTTGCAGGGAAGCTGATTCGAGAGGGCAGCCGGCAGGTAAAGCAGGACTTTGAAAGCCTGATGCAAGGTCAAAAGATCCGGATGGAGATAGACGAACAGATTGTATACAATCAGCTGAACTGGAAAAAGAATGCCATCTGGAGCCTTCTGCTGGCCAGTGGGTATCTGAAAGTGGAGGAGACAGAGTTTTTCGAGGAGACTGGGAGGTGTTATTACACTCTGGCGTTGACGAACAAGGAAGTTCGCTTCATGTTTGAAAACATGGTACGGGACTGGTTTGCGGAGGACGACAGCAGTTATAACGATTTTATCAGGGCGCTGCTGCTGGATGATATAAAGGCGATGAATGTCTATATGAACAGGGTGGCTCTGCAGAGTTTCAGTTATTTCGATGCCGGGAACAGGCCGTCCGGGGAGGAACCGGAACGTTTTTATCATGGGTTCGTGTTGGGGCTGATGGTGGAACTGGCGGACAGGTATGTGCTGACATCCAACCGGGAGAGCGGGTTCGGAAGGTATGATGTGATGCTGGAGCCCAGACAATATAAGGATGGGATCCTGGTGGAGGATGCAATTATTATCGAATTCAAGGCGCAGGATTCGGATGAGAAGAACCTTGCAGATACTGTGACGGCTGCACTGAAGCAGATTGACCGCATGCAATACGCAGCATCCCTGGAGGCAAAGGGGATTCCTGCGGAGAGAATCAGGAAGTACGGGTTTGCCTTCCGGGGGAAGGAAGTGCTAATAGGAGCCTGAGGGAGAATAATCAATTGGAAGGACAGGAAGTGAAATAATAGTCAAAATAATCTATATAGCTTGTGGACCATAGACAAGATTCACGGTGGCACGCCGGGAATACTGTTCAGTTTAGCTTTCATCCTCATACACAACACGGACCATGAGCCTGGCTAAGCGCAAATGTGATTGTAATAATCCAGCGCAGTGCGGAAACATTCCTGAGGCGATCCTTCCCAGCCGAAAGCTATTTGATGCCAAGCTTTGTCAAATCTCATAATACACCAGTAATAGGGATTTTGAAAATTATCATGTTTATGCTCTGTCAGAGATATTTTAATGGTATATTCGGATTTCATTTACAAATGTCCTCACGTAGGATATAATAAGACATGGTTCTTTTATAGGGTTATTATATACTGGATGCTGGGAGAATATGCATGTTTGATGATAAAGAGAAAGAAGATTTAAAGAAACTGATTCAAACCGGAAAAAGAAATGGGGGCAGGCTCAGCTCTATGTTTCTTTCCAATTATTTCGTGGGATTTCCGTCTGAAAAACAGACGGAGGAAAACTATAATATTTTTAAGAGAATTAATACTGGAGGGCTGGAATTGACATCACAGGAAATCCGACATGCTTTGTACCAGGGACCTGCCACAAAACTTTGCAAAAAATTAGCAAAATGCAAGGAATTTCAGATTAGAGCAGTGGCGAAATGATTCAGCTGTAGATGTGGAAAACAAAAGAAGGTTCCGAACACTTTTGAATAAATCAGTTGTTTATAATTCTGAAGAATACGAAAAAGAGCAGGAATGGAATTTCAGAGCCGAGTTTCAGCATAAGGAATATGTCTCCAAGGGATGTCTTTTGGCATTTGAGTCGGATGGCGTGGCGGTCAGCTTTTTGAGTAACGAACATTGGAAAAAATCTGAAATTGAAGGAACTTATACCGAACTTGTGGAAGATGGTGAGCTGAGAGAAAGCAAGGTTAAGATTCCAAATGTGTCTTTTGATGAGAATGTTAGAATATTTCTGAACTGGTATGAACATAAAAAAGGTTTCCCAACTTAGTGTTTTGCGAAAACGCAGTTCAAGGATGCCGTAAGAATGTAGGAATATCTGAGGCTGGGCAGGTGTACCGGCGTCTTTTGGAACTACAGCGCGCGGCGGAGAAAATAGAGGAGAAATTTGATAAAAATTTCTTGACAAATGCGACCCCGGAATCGAGAGTTACTTTAGATAGATTTGCCGAGGAGCATACCTTTCTGCTTCCTGAGGGAGATACACAGTTATTTTCCTGGCATGTCAGATACACCGGAGGATATGCAGGCAGGATATTTTTTCAGCCAATTCGTGGGAAGAAAATCATTTATATAGGGCACATAGGTCATAAGCTGCCGTCAGTTCGATATCATTAATACCCCAATAATTCCTTTGCTGCAGCCATATTGAAATCTTTATAAAAGACAATGCCCTTATAACAAGGGCGTTACGCTGGCACAGAAAATACTTCTATGCTGAGCGTGATAATATAGTAATGTATGCTATGCATTGCAGAGGTTTTCAGCCGAATGGCACACATTATTAGCGCGAGAGGAATACAAATGATGCGGAATCTTATTTTAACAAAAGACCCTTTGACGTCGTTGTCTGTGGATCCTGCCAGGACGATTTTCTGGGTGGGAGCCGGAATCGGGGCGGATGCCCCTTGTAATCTTCCATTGGGCAACACGCTGACAGACGCATTTCTATATGCCACGCTTGGCGATCAAGCGGAAAATTTTATCCTGTATTGGAACAATTATATTCCTGCTATCCGTGACTGCATAAAAGGCGGCGAATGGTCTGTGCCTTCCGCTCAAACGCAATATACCATTGAAGATGTACGATTGGGCAAAGCATGGGATCGGCCGCGGCTGGAGTTTATTATCGGTGAGCTCAATAAGCTGGATCAGGAGTTTCAAGGAATTACTTATGAAAATCCAAAGATTGAGGAGCGTTATCATCGTCAATGCAGCATAGAATCTTTGGCCCACTTTGCAGAGGCAGAGCCCAATCTGCTTCATTATCGACTTGCAGACTTTGCAAAAGCCGGTGCCACTATCGTCACAGCAAATTTTGATACCTGCATAGAAAGAGCTTTGGGTGTGGACGTTAAAAATGTCCGGCCCACTGTCCATGACGGCGTAAAAGGGATAGAAACTGACGCCGGCTTCATTTACCATTTTCATGGTGTAGCTACGGATGATGATATACAAAACAGTCTTGGAGCCACTGTAAACAATATTTCAAAAAAACTGCCTGATGAATTCACTGCCAAGTTGACAAAAGCTTTTGAAGATGGCTGCAACATCGTATTTATCGGCTATAGCGGCTTGGATTTTTTTGATGTGCAGCCCTTTTTTGACAGCTTGAAGCCGGAGGCTTATTCCGGAAAAGCCATATATTTACATTATTGTGCAAACGACCTTGCCTGTGAAAATGCACTGAAAGCTGCTAAACGTTATGAATACCTGTTGTCCCCTTTCAGAGAAAGATTGATTACATATGGCCTGGCAGCAGATTTTTTTGACATACTGGAGAAAAACAGTGGGATTACCGGCAGCATAGACGCTTCTGCCATTTCAAAGGTTCCCGGCAGGGCATTCAGTGATACACAACAACAGCTGCGCAGCTTTGCCGGCTGTAAGAATAAAAGTGATGCGGAAATCTTCTACTTTTTAAATATGTTTCGGCTGACATCTCAGCTGAATATCAACCCTGTAAATTTCTATACGGACTGGAGTCAGCGGATCAAAAATATTTACGAAGAGTGGAAGAATGATAAGAATATGCTTTCGCAGATGTTTGATCCCAAATACGAAATAACCGATTGTATCATCGACGATATCCGCTATAATAACTGGGAAAGCAAAGATCCGATTTATCTTTCTGTAGTCAACGATATTCGCCCGCGGATCAATACATGGAACGTGGATCATCGAACCGCTCTTACCGACCACATGAGTTGGAAAAGACGGAGCGCCTCAAGGGAACAGATTGACGAATTTGTGGAAAAGACATGTAAAATTTTACAGCGCGGCGCGTATACAACAATTACCCAAAAGGAACAGGACATAGAACGCGATACCGTTCATTATCTGTGCGGCTGGCAGATGAAAAAGGTGTATGCAGTATGGGCAATTCCTATTGTAAGATATGCAATGTATCCGAAGCTGAGGTATTTAAAGGAAAAAATAGAGCAGCTGACTGCATATCCCTTTCATTATTTTAGGTACAGGACCTATTATCTCAGCCTTTGCAGGCAGCTGGGAGCAATTAAAGCCATGCTCGGCGAAAAGCCGGAGGCTAACGGATTTTATGGAAATATTCAGCAGGAATGGAATATTTGTATGGAAACGCCGAATCTGTATGACGCGCGAATGGTGGTAAGGGCACGGATGCTGCAATTTTGGATTATGATCTGCAAGCTGAAAATAAAAAACATAAAAAAATATAAGACCCTTCGGGTAATTTACAGAGAGCTGGACAGGATGAGAGAAGACCACTGAAAAGCTTGACAAAGCTGCACCGGCATGAACCTCTCACGTGCAGCCGGCTTATTTTTTGGCATAGGCAGCGATCAGGTCAAGGAATGCTTTTTGAGCCTCCGGGTTCTGCTCCATCCGGAAAAAATGTATTGTTATATTATAATAGCTTTCAAAGAGTAATGAGGAATAATTTTCGGGTTCTATATCATGCTCCAAATAATAGACAAAAAAGTCAAGGAAATTTCCTGACATCAAATAGGCCTCAAGCTCAGTAAGCTGCGAGGAGCTTCTGCGGAAATAATCGGCAAAGAGGATGCGGAACTGCTTCAGAATATCCACATGCTCTGTTTTGGTGTGAAATAATATGCACAGTACCTGTCGGTTTTTTAGAAAATAGGACCCCATGATCTGATCAATCTGCTTCAGATTAATGCCGTCATGTGTCCGTACATTATTTACCAGATCTGTAAGTTCGGTCACATATTTTTTCTGAAGATTTTCAAGAATCGCGTATTTATCCGGAAAATGCTGATAGAATGTGGAGCGGTTAATCATTGCTTCTGTGATAATATCCTGAATCGTAATCTTTTCAAAGGGCTTTTCCAATAAAATGCGGAGAAATGCCTCTGTGATATCGCGGTCTGTGCGTTCAAACTGTAATTTGCGTTTCATTTTCAATGTCATACCTTTCTGTATATCTGAGCGGCGCAGATGTTAAATCCAACACTGTGTTTGATTATAAAATATTTTTTTGGAAATGTCCATTGAAAGGATATTTATTTGGAACTGTCTGTTGTGAAAAAAGGAAATTGGCACTATCCTGAATTTATAAAGGAAGCGCGAAGTAGCACTTACTTTGTAACCATAGTGCGGCATAAGCCCGTGAAATTCAATAGCGCAGGGAGGAAGAGCCAATGGCAAGCAAAGAAATGGAACAATTAAAAGTAGGAATGAAAATGATGATGGAAAAGGGATTCGCAGTAACCTTCGATGGTTCCATGGATCCCATGACGCTTCGAAATACGATTCAGGCGGCACAGGAACGCATGGCGATTGAGCCGGATGTAACCTTTATTCCGGAAAAGATCAAAGATATGGATGCGGAAATCAGTATGCCTGCGGGCGCAAGGCAGGACGCTGTCATTATCTACATCCATGGAGGCGGATTGATATGCGGAAACGCGGTATCTTCCAGAGGATACGCTTCCATGCTGGCAGGCGAGTCAAAGCTTCCGGTATATGCATTTTCCTACCGCCTTGCTCCGGAAAATAAATTTCCGGCAGCAGTGGATGATTGCTTTGCGGCATACAAGGCAATTCAGGAAAAGCATCCGGATAAGCCTGTTTTCCTGATCGGTGAGAGCGGCGGCGCATATTTGAGCATTGTAACCGCCATGAAAGCAAGGGACAATGGAATGCGGATGCCGGCGGGCGTCATTCCATATTCGCCGGTGATTGATATGAGCGGAGCCTTAAACCGTGTCAGGGAGGGAAATAAAGACTTTACGGTAACGCCGGAAGGGTTAACATGGCTGAGAGAATTTTACTGCAGTGCTGAAGAGGCAGTAAATCCGTATGTATCTCCATACTATGATGATATGCATGACATGCCGCCCATGCTGCTGGCGTGGGATGAGAGCGAATCTTTATCCGTGGATTCAGAGGATATTCAGAGGAAGCTGGAAAAGAATGGCATAGAGTGCCATGCCAAATCTTATCCGGATTGTTTCCATGCTTTTGCCACAACAGGGCGGGGGACGCCGGAGAGCATGGAAATTCTGCAGGACACAATTGCGTTTATAAATGCGCATATTTAAGCTTTGAAAAACAGTTTTACTATGGAACGCAGGACGAACCAAAATGGAGGCAGGAGATGGAAGTAAGGATCAGCAGCGTAGAAAGACAAAGCGTGACTCTGGAGTGGGAGCCTGTGGCGGGGGCGGCGCTCTATCGGGTATACTGGTCGGACACGGACACGCCTGCCATGCGGTATAAGCTGATGTATGAGGGAGACGCCTGCACATACACATTGCATAAATCCACACATGTTCCCCAGTACCTTTATGGGGAGGCATGGACGGCGGAAAAGCTGCTGGAGCGCAGTGAAAAAATAAAGACGAAGGTATTTTATCATCTGGATGAGCAGCTGGAGGAGCTGAACCGGGGACTGATTGCGGTAAAGACCGGAGATGGCATTTTTCTGGGCTGGCGCATGCTGAAGCACGAGGTGAGCGGATATTGCGCCACAGGCATGAAAGGAGCGGATTACCGCGTCTATAAAAACGGAAAGCCGCTCGCCCTGATAACGGACAGCACAAATTATCTGGATCCGGAGGGAAGGCCGGAGGATTCCTATCAGGTGGCGGCAGTCAGGGACGGCGCGGAGGAGGAAGCCTGTGAGGCAGTGAAGGCATGGAACAGCGGTGCAAATTATCTGGAGATTCCCCTGGAGATTCCCCAGGGAGGCATGACGCCGGCAGGGGAGAGGTATACCTACTCTGCTAATGATATGAGCGTGGGTGACATAGATGGGGACGGGGAGTATGAATACTTTGTGAAATGGGATCCTTCTAATTCCCATGATGTGTCGCACAAGGGCTATACGGGCAACTGCTATATTGACTGCTATAAACTGGACGGGAGGCTTCTTTGGCGTCTGGATATGGGGGCGAACATTCGGGCGGGTGCCCATTATACTCAGTTCATGGTCTATGATTTTGACGGAGACGGCAGGGCGGAGATTTCGGTGAAGACTGCCCCGGGTACCAGAATCACCCGCTATGACGAAAGCGGGCGGGCTGTTTCAGAGCGCTGTATCACCATGCCGGAGGCGGATCGGAGAGCGGGCTATGCGCATACGGATCATTACGCGTGCTCTGCGGAAGAATATTATGAATACATAGTGGAACGCTTTCGAACCTGGAGGCAGCATCCGGAGGTGAAAAACGGGAGTTGGCCGGATACGCTGGAGGAATGCTTTGGTATTGAGAGGCGGTATGAATATCCTCTGTCTGACCGGGATGCCAGGGAGCTGACGGATTATTTTATGGATGTATATGCTCCTTCCAGAAGTGAGAAAAATGATCTGCGGCATTTTGAGGGATTTATTTTCCGGGGACCGGAGTATTTGACTATGTTTTCCGGGGAAGGGGAGGAGCTTGAGACCATACCCTTCCCGATACCCAGAGAGGATGACGGATTGCTGTGGGGTGATTATGCGTGGAAGCGCATTGAGCCCTGCAACAGAGTGGACCGCTTTTTGTCCTGCGTGGGGTATCTGGACGGGGAGAGGCCTTATCTGATTATCTGCAGGGGATATTATACGCGGGCCGTCATCACGGCCTATGATTTTTTTGAACGCAGACACAGACTTAAAATGAAGGTGGACAGCGGTTATGTGCCCATGGACAATCCCTTCGCCGACCACAGCGGCAGAACCGGGACGGACCCGGTATATGGCTGTATTGCAGGACAGGGAAACCACAGTGTGGCGGTGGCGGATGTGGACGGGGATGGCTGTCATGAAATTATCTACGGCGCAGCCACCATCGACCATGACGGCAGTCTGCTGTACTCCTCCCAGGACAGAATGCCGGACGGTGAGCTTCGCAGGCTGGGACATGGAGACGCCATGCAGGCAGCGCGCATTGATCCGGACAGGCCGGGCATGGAAATCTTCAATGTATTTGAAGGGGGAGAGGATGTGCCTTACGGCTATGCCCTGCGGGACGGCGAAACCGGGGAGGTGCTTTTTGGAGAACGGGCCCGGGGGGATCTGGGCCGCTGCATGATCGGGGATGTGGCCGCGGGGGTCAGAGGGCTGCAGGTATGGGCTGTGGGAGTCAGGGACTGCAGGGGCAATCTGCTGGACGCGCCGGTCCTGGGCACCAATGCCAGCATCCGCTGGGCGGCGGATCTGACGACCCAGATCATAGACGGGGCGGACTATTTAAACGGAGAACATAGGGGAATGATTGTTGACAACATTCACGGCATCATGCTGCTGCCGGAGGGAACCGCCACCAACAACGGAACCAAGGGAAATCCCTGTCTGATTGCCGATCTGTTCGGAGATTTCCGGGAAGAGCTGGTGCTGCGGACAAAGGACAGCCGGGCCATCCGCATTTACACCAACACGGAGCTGACGGGCCACAAGCTGTTCACGCTGATGCATGATACGGCTTATCGATGCGGTGTGGCCTGGCAGAACAATTGCTACAATCAGCCCTGTTATCCGGCCTTCTATTATGGGAGCGACATGGACTTTCGGTATGTGCTTCCCCAGCTGGAAGGCCAGGAGACGCAGGAAGGTAAGTGTTTGCAGTAGAAATAACAGGACATGTCAATATGCCTCAGTTGGATAAACCCAACTGGGGCATTTTTGCGCAGTAAAATCCTGTTTTACTGCGCAAAACGGCTCCTTGGATTTGCTCAACGGCTGAGAACCAGACACTTATAGTATATTTACATGGAATGTTTACAAATGTAAATATACAAAAAGTTTACATTGCATATGTAAAAATGAATCGGAATACATGAAGATAAGAACAGAGGGGGATCATGCTACATTTTTTTAGGAAAATATGACAAAATCAACATTGTAACTTTAGTATAAATTTACAAAATGAATACATATGAAAAGTTTATATTGAAATATGTAAAACAAATGATATAATTAACATGTAAAATGCAGTATACAAATTTGGAGGGTTGCATTGTATGGAAAGGAATCAGAAAAGTACACTTGTATTATGCGGCTGTGTAACAGCGGCGCTGATTATTCTGGTAGTTCTGTCACTGCTGGCTCCTCACGGTGAGGATATCCCGAGAGGAAATGCATTTGTGACTCCGGAAGGAAGAGTACAGGCAGACAGCTCCGGTATTCTTTTACAGGCAGTTGAAGCCGAGGAACCTTTACTTCTGGGGCGGGGAACTGATGCGGCCGAATGGAAATTTACTGTGGAAGAGAGCGGCAGCTACTATCTGAGTGCAGGCTATATGGCACTGGAGGGAAACGGCCAGGAATTGGAGTTTCATATTCTGCTGGATGGCAGCAGTGTGGCGGATTCTGCAATTACACTGACCAGAATCTGGACAGACAGCGGTGAATTCCGCCGTACTGCTTCCGGAGATGAGATACGTCCTACACAGGCGGAGGCTTATCTTTGGACGGAAGAGCCCTTCCGCCTGGCAAAGAAGGAGAGAATAAAGCTGTATTTGGAAAAGGGTGAACATACCCTGACCGTGCAGGGAACCAGTCAGTCCGGCCTGTTCCGCTATCTGCGGTTCTATCAGGAAGAGTTTCCCTCTTATGAGGAATATCTCACAGCCCATTCCGATGGCAGGAAGGTTGAAAAGGATTTTTACATACAGGTGCAGGGGGAAAGCCCTTATATGAAATCTTCTTCCCAATTGTACGCGGTCTATGACCGATCCAGCCCTTATACAGTTCCGTATCACGCTACTTGCCTTCGGTATAATACCATTGGTGGAGCAAACTGGTCGGACAGCGGGCAGTGGATCGAGTGGCAGATAGAGGTGCCCGAGGATGGTCTTTACCAGCTGGGCCTTCGGTACAGGCAGGATGAAAACAAAGGACAAAGCAGTCTGCGGCGCCTGGAGATAGACGGACAGGTTCCTTTCCTGGAGGTGAGCGGGCTGACCTTTGACTATGATGTAAGCTGGCAGAATGAATTTCTGGGAAATCAGGATGCTCCATATCTGTTTTATCTGACAGCGGGCACCCATAATCTGCGGATGGAAGTAGTCTTAGGAGAAATGGAGCAGATTATCGAACAAATGCAGGAGACTCTGCAGAAGGTGAATTCTCTGTATCGCGAGATTATTATGATAACCGGAACGGATCCGGATACCTACAGAGATTACGGTCTGGAAAGCGCCATCCCCGATTTGGAGGAAAAGCTGGCTTCTATTCTGTCAGAGCTGAATACCTATGTGGATTATCTGGAGGCTCTGTATGGAAAGGGCTGTTATTCTTCCAGAATATTGACTCAGATGACAACACAGATAACTTCATTTTGTGAGAAGCCCTATACCATAGCCAGGAGACTCTCCGTGTTCAAAACAAATATTGAAGCGCTGGCGGAGTGGGTATTGGAATTTGAGCAGCAGCCGATGCAGATAGATTATCTGTATGCTTCCGGTGTAAGTGCCGATGCTCCCGATGCGGAAGGTAATTTCCTTAGTAAAATCGGGCATGGAATCAGAGCCTTTACAGGTTCCTTCTCCCATTCCTACAGCGAGGTGTCTTCGGAGGGAGACGCCGGATCAGAAGTGACTCTGACAGTCTGGATGGGAAAAGGCCGCGATCAGGCGAATGTGATGAAAAGGCTGATCGATTCCTATTTTACTCCCGAGACGGGAATTGCCGTAAATATCAGCCTTGTGGAAGGCGCTTTGGTGAAGGCCACTCTGGCAGGCCAGGGGCCGGATGTAAATATATTCACTACCAGAGGAGAGGCAATGAACCTGGCATTCAGAGGTGCAGTTGCCGAAGTGGGTTCCATGGAAGGCTTTGACGAGCTGCAGATGCAGTATGCCGGGAGTGCATTTGTACCATATGAATATAAGGACAGAATTTACGGCATTCCTGAGACGCAGGAATTCTATGTCATGTACATCAGGACGGATATTTTTGACGAACTGAACCTTGAGATTCCCAATACCTGGCAGGAGCTGATGGCCTTGCTTCCGGTGTTGCAGGCAAACAGTCTGTCTATCGGCCTTCCGTATGCGGATGGTTATGCAACCATGAACAACGGTATCGGGACCATTAATCTGTTCCCGACACTCCTGGCACAGCATGGGATTGATGTATACAGGGATTCTGAAGATATGGTGGTTTCCAATTTGATGATACCGGAAGCCTATGATGCGTTTAAGCAATGGATCGACTTCTATGTGCAGTATGACTTCAGCCTGTATAAGGATGATTTTAATCGATTCAGAACAGGGGAAATGCCGGTGGTAATCTCCACCTATGGATTGTACAACAATCTGAACGAAGCCGCACCGGAAATTGCCGGGCAGTGGATCATGACAGCAATCCCCGGAACGCCTCAGGGAGCACAGATCAATCGTGCCACAAGCGCCAGCGGAACCTGCAGCATTATTCTGGAGGACTGCAGGAATAAAGAGGAAGCATGGGAATTTTTGAAATGGTGGAACAGTGCGGAAATTCAGGAGCTGTACTCCAGGGAGATCGAGGCGGAGTTGAGTACACTGGGACGGCATACACCTGCCAATCTGGAGGCTTTTCGGGGAAGCCTGTGGAAGGATGAGGAAAAGGAAATGCTTCTGGAGCAGTGGGAGAATGTTGTGGAGGTACCGGAGATTCCCGGCGGATATTATGTAACCAGAAACGTGGATAATGCCTTCAGGCAGGTTTACTACAACGGCGAAAATGCCAGAGATACGCTGAACTATTGGATGAATGCCGTTAATGAAGAGTTGATCCGCAAACAGTCTCAGCTGAAGGTCAGGGAGGGAGACTAATCATGGAAACAAAAAAGAAGAGCAAAAACAAGATTTTAACATACTTCAGCACCTACAAAACAAGCTATCTGATGATGTTTCCATATCTCCTGTTTTTTATGGTATTTACGATTCTGCCGGTGGCAGCATCCGTTGTCCTGAGCTTTACGGATTATGATATGGTTCAGCGGCCTGTGTTTGTGGGCCTGGAAAACTATTTTCAAATATTCCTGAATGATGAATATTTCATCGTGGCCCTGAAAAATACATTGATTTTTGCCATCATAATAGGTCCGGCAAGCTACGTTATCTGCTTCCTGATTGCCTGGATGATCAATGAACTGAAACCGCTGGCAAGAGCGCTGGTAACGGCTTTGTTTTATATTCCTACCATTGTGGGCGCGGCAGGATGGAGCGTATGGCGGTTGATCTTCAGCTCCGATCAATATGGATTGATAAACGGTTTCCTGATGAAATGGGGACTGCTCAATGAGCCCATTGGCTGGCTCACAGACGAGGCCCGTATTATGCCGGTGCTGATCATTGTACAGCTGTGGATGAGCATGGGAATCAGCTTCCTGACCTTTATCGCAGGCTTTCAGAATGTGGATAAGACACTGTATGAGGCGGGAATGATGGATGGGATAAAAAATCGTTTTCAGGAGCTTTGGTATATTACGATCCCTTCTATGGCGAATCAAATGGTTTTTGCTATTGTAATGCAGATTGTAAACTGCTTTGCTGTGGGCGAGGTGTCCTCTGTTCTGGCAGGCCTGCCCAGCACCGGATATGCGGGAGAGACAATCGTGACCCACATCATGGATTATGGAAATCTCAGATATGAATTTGGTTATGCCTGTGCGATGGGCGTGGTGCTGGTGGTAATGATGCAGTATTCCAAAAAGTTTGCCACATGGCTGATTGGCAGGATGGGGCATTAGGAGGTGCTGGAATGAGAGAAAAAAAGCAGGCAAAAAGGTTTACGCTGGGAAAAAAGAAAATGGGAATGAATAACAGGCGTTCGAAAATTGGAAACGGCTTTGTGATTCTGCTGCTGCTTTTGCTGGGGGCATTTATGGCTTTTCCGCTTTACTATACACTGATTCAGTCCCTGAAGCCCTCGGAAGAGCTGTTCCAGTTCCCGCCCAGGCTCTACGTGCTCAGACCTACGCTGGAGCATTATACGGAGCTGTCTCAGCTGATGTCCAACATGTGGGTGCCTTTTTCAAGATATCTGTTTAATACGTTGTTTGTAACCCTGGCGGGTACGATTTTTCATGTGCTGTTTGCGGGAATGGCGGCTTATCCTCTTGCAAAGCATAAATTTCCGGGGAGGGACGCGCTGTTTGCGGTGATTTTGCTGGGGCTGATGTTTGTGGGACAGGTAACCTTCCTGCCCAGCTTTATCATTATCGCCAAGCTGAATATGCTGAATACATACTGGGCGTACATATGTCCCAGCATTGGAGCTTCCCTTGGACTGTTCCTGATCAAACAATTTATTGAACAGATTCCGGATGCGTTGATAGAAGCGGCCAGAATAGACGGAACCAATGAGTGGAGAGTCTATTTTCAGATTGTAATGCCGAACATAAAACCGGCTATTCTGACAGTGTTTATTTTCCAGTTTGTCAATATTTGGAACGGTCTGTCCAAGGAGCTGGTTTACGAGGAGCAGCTGAAGGTGGTGAAGGTAGCCCTGGAACAGGTCAGCGCATCTAATGCGTATGCCAGAATGGGGTCCGGTATGGCAGGGTCGGTTCTGCTTATGATTCCGCCGATCGTTGTGTTCATCCTGATGCAGAGAAACGTAGTGGAGACCATGACCTTTGCAGGAATGAAAGATTAGGAGGCGGAAATGCGCAGAATAAAAAATTTTGGGATAACGCTTTGCCTGGCTGCGGCAATGATGACAGGTATGGGACTGAAAGCGGAGGCTCAGTCCAACTTTAACACTTATTCCTACGATGAGTGGGATGAGTCGGTGGCTGCTCCTGCCAGCTATCAGCCTGTAGCTGCCAAAAACGGGTTGGAGATGGGTGCCGGACCTCTGAACACGCCCCAGGATTTTTTCATGGATGGAGACGGGCACCTGTATGTGGCAGATACCGGAAATAACAGGATTCTGATTTTGGATGACGAATTGAATCTCCTGGATATTCTGGAGACGGTACATATGAATGGAGAGGAAATACCGCTGACGGATGTGGAGGGAATGTATGTCACAAAGGATCATGTGCTGTATGCGGCTCAAACAGCATCGGGCAGGATATTGGTCATAGAAAATGGGGAAGTGACGTCGACCATTGAAAAGCCGGTAAGCAATTTGATTTCGGATGACTTCGTATTTTCACCCACAAAGATAGGGATTGATGTGTACGGAAGAGCTTATGTTTTGTCCAAGGGCTGTTACAGCGGACTTCTGCAGTTTGATGTGGACGGAAGCTTTATGGGATTCTTTGGTGCGAATAAGGTGGAGGTTACCGCCCAGGTGGCTTTCAATTATATGTGGAAAAGTATTCTTTCCGATGAACAGAGAGCGGCCATGACCAGCATACTTCCCATAGAATATTCCAACGTAGACTGCTGTGAGGATGGGTTTGTCTATACCTCCACGGTGGGAACTCAGCTGCCCAAGAGCCAGATCAAGAAGCTGAATCCTTTGGGAAACAATATTTATTATGCGCTGGGCAATGAGGAATTTAACTTCGGAGACGAAGAATTCACCTATAGCAGGGGAAGGGCGAATTACCCGTCATTTATTGATGTCAAGACAAATCAGGACGGATTTATATTTGCCATTGACCTGACAAGCGGAAGAGTCTTTGAGAGGGATCAGGAGGCTAATCTGATAGCGGTATTTGGAGGAACCGGAAGCCAGCTGGGAACCTTTTCCACACCTGTGGCTGTGGAGACCTATGGGAACAGGGTCTATGTGCTGGACAGACTGAAAAATAATATTACAATCTTTGAACCTACGGAGTATGGCGCACTGGTGGAGAAGGCGACCATTTTATACAATGAGGGCCTTTATGAAGAGTCCTCCCGGCTCTGGAGTCAGGTGCTTGCCAGAAATGCCAATTCCAGGCTTGCCTATAATGGTATAGGAAAAGCGTATACCCAGGGAGAGCAATATACCGACGCCCTGGAATATCTTCGCTACAGCGGCGACAGATACAGCTATTCCAGAGCCTTTGGGAAGAACAGGCTGGTGGTGGTCAGAAAATACGGGCCTTACGCGATTGCTCTGGTGGTCTGTCTGGTATTTGGAATTTCGGTGAGAAGGCGGATTATAAGGAGGAAGAATAAATGAAAGAGAAAAAGACGGCAACCAATCCTTTCTATACAATTATGCATCCGTTTAACTGCTCCTATGATATCCGTTTTAAAGGAAAAGGAAATGTATGGTTTACCATTATTATCTTAATTGTTTTTTTCCTGACATCCATATTTCAGCGCCAGAATACGGGTTACATTTTTAATTATAATAAATTAAGCGACCTGAACGTATTTCTCCAGTTTATCGGCGTGATGCTTCCCTTTGTGCTTTTTGTGATATCCAACTGGGTGGTCGGTATTTTAATGAACGGAACGGGAAGGTTTCGGGACATTTGGATTTACGGCGCATATTGCTGTATTCCCTTTATTATGGGGAATATTCTGTCCGTGCTTTTGAGCAATATATTGGTTCGGGAAGAGCCCTTTGGCGGATATGTGCAGGTGTTTGGAGCGGCATGGAGTCTGGTTGTTTTGTTTATCGGGCTGATGATCATGCACGAGTATGGCTTTACCCAGAATGTATTCAGCTGTATCTGCACGCTGTTTGTCATGTTTATCCTGCTGTTTTTGATTATGCTGGTGGGGAATCTGGCAACGGATCTGTACGGCTTTGTGATGACGGTAGTGAAAGAAATTACATTCCGAATGAGCTAGGGGGTGACGGGCTTGAAAAAAAATAAAAAGAAAATTTGGAAGCTCCTGATACAAGGCTTTGTTTATCTGGCAATGCTTGGAGTGTTTGCAGGTTTCGTGGTATTTCTGAACCGGTCTGCTCAGACGGAGACTGAAGATGCGATGGATTGGGAGCCGGAGGCTGCGCAGGGAATCCCCGAGGGCTGGGAGCTTGCAGCGGAAAATCAGGCGTTTGAGCTGTATTTTGAGCCTTCTGCAGTGCAGTTTATGGTAAAGGATAAGGCCAGCGGCGCCCAGTGGAGAAGTAATCCGGAGAATGCGTCGGAGGATCCCATTGCCTTTGGCCAGAACAAGATGCGGGTTCAGTCTCTTTTGGAGATTTCATATGTGGATGATCAAAGCAACTTCTATACTGCAAACAGCTTTGCCGATTCGGTTCAGGCGGATACATACACATATGAATATGGGGATAACGGGATATACGTCAACCTGCAGTTTGCAAAGCAGGGGTTTGAGATTCCATGCTTTTTCGGAATTCAGGAGGATCGCTTTGTGGCAAGGGTGTTCAGCGACCAGATAAAGCAGCATGGAAGCCTGCAGGTTGCCAGCATCGTGTTTCTGCCCTATTTTGGGGCAGGATCTCTGGAGGAAGAAGGATATATGCTGGTGCCGGATGGGTCCGGAGCATTGATTTACTTTAATAACCAAAAGCAGAGCTATCAGACCTATTCACAGAAGGTGTATGGCAGAAACCTGGCCTTAAATCTGCAAAACAGCACCTTGGTTACCCAGAATGCCGTCATGCCGGTGTTTGGAATCAAAAAGGGCTCCGATGCCCTGCTGGCAGTTATTACAAAAGGCGAGTATCAGGCGGAAATCAAGGCGGAGGTTGCCAGGAAGCTTACCGCTAATAATGCGGTGTATACAAATATTTTATACATACAAAGCGAGAGCAATACCCTTTTGTCCGGCAGCAATAATGAAGAATCCGTGATCATGCTGTCGCCCCAGCATAATCAGTTCCCTTATTATGAGGTAGCCTATTTCTTTTTACAGGAGAATGCCGGCTACAATGAGATGGGGTCCCGTTATCGCCGGTACCTGATAGAAGAGAAGGGAATGCGGCAGGAAGCATCAGTGGAACAGGAGAGCATGAATCTGACGTTTCTGGGCGGCGTGGAAGTTAATAAAACCTTTCTGGGAGTGCCTTACCGTGCGGTAAAAGCGCTGACGACTTTTGAGGAATTAAGAGATACGGCGCTGGAATTGCAGCAAAAAAACGGAAATGTCTTTCAGATCAGTATGCGTTATCTGGAAAATGGCGGGTCCATGAGCAAGATCCCTGTGAGTCTTACTTATGAGGGCGCGCTGGGAGGAAAGAAGGGATACAAAAAAATGGCGGATGCCCTGGAAGCGGCAGGTATATCCTTCTATCCCGTATACGATACGGTTACAATACGGAAATTCGGTAATGGATATCGTGATTATCAGGGGGTGCGGAATGTATCCAAATCCGCCTCCCGGCAATATGATTATCTGCTCACCTCCGGAGATAAGGATACCACAAAGTCTCCTTTTTATCTGGTTTCTCCTCAATATGAAGAAAAGATTATGTCTTCCCTGCTGGCAAGCGCGGAAAAGCAGGGAGTGGGAAGCCTGGGGCTGGCCGGTATTTCCGATCATATTTACGCTGATTACAGGACGGACAGTATTTCTGATAATGAGACGGGAGCTTATTGGGAAAGGGCCCTTGAAGTGGCATCCTCTTCTGCGGAAAGGCTGCTGCTGGAGGGAGCATATGCCTATGCCTTCCCTTATGCGGATGTAATTACGGAAGCGCCTGTTTACACCAGTCAGTTTGATGTGGAGGATGAGGCGGTGCCTTTTTATGAGATGGTGGTAGGAGGCTCTGCCGCGTTATACAGTACTCCCGTAAACGAAAGCGGCAATACAAGAGAAATGCTTTTAAAGACCGTGGAATACGGTGTCAGTCCCACCTTTCTTCTTATGACGGCGCGGCGTGATGCCCTGCAGGATACGGACTACCAGCAGTATTATTCTCTTTGCTGGGGAGACTGGGAACAGGAAATTGGAGAAATTCTTGAAGAGCTGAAGGTCCTTGACGGTGTATTCGGTCAGAGGATTATCAGCCATAGAAAGCTGGGTGACGGGATTTATGCCACATCCTTTGAAGGCGGAGCGGACGTCTATGTGAATTACGGACAGGAGGATGTCACTGTGGAAGGCGTTACAATCCCTGCGCAGGGGTTTGTCCGGAAAGGAGATCAGTAAATTATGAAAAAAAAGATTCCTTATTATCAGAAAAAGAAGATTTACGGATTCCTGTTTATTACTCCCTGGCTGCTGGGATTCCTGCTTTTTTTCGTAGTTCCATTTGTACAGTCCTGCCTCTATGCGTTTCAGGATTTGACGACCTCTCCGGAAGGAATGGTGGGCGAATGGATCGGCAGCTATAATTTCTCCTATGCGCTGTTTCGTGACACTGATTTCCTGATTCAATGTGCCAATTCCTTAAAGGATCTGGTGACGGTACCTCTGATTTTGGTATACAGTATTTGCTTTGCACTGCTGCTGAAAAAAGAGTATGCAGGAAGGACGACCATGAGGGCTATCGCATTTCTGCCGGTAATTATTGGTTCCGGCGTTCTGATGGATATCATGAAGACGGATGTATTTTCCAGCGGGGTAAAAGGAGCAGAAACAGTGTATCTGTTTTCCGGAGGCGGTCTGACAGGCTTGTTCACCTCCATGGGATTATCGCCGGATATGATAGGATTTATCAATAATGTCATCGGTAAAATCTTTGACCTGACATGGCGATCCGGCGTGCAGATTCTCTTATTCCTTGCCGGACTGCACAACATTCCTTCCTATGTGTATGAAGCGGCGGAGATCGAAGGGGCAAATGCACTGGAACAGTTTTTTAAGATAACCCTGCCCATGCTGACGCCCATGATCCTGTTGAATGTGGTATACAGCGTGATTGACATTTTTTCGGATTTCGGAAATACGATCATCCAGATGATCTACAATATGGCATTTACCAATGTACGGTTCGGATATTCCAGTGCGTTGTCCATCCTGTACTTTATGATGATAGCGGTGGTTCTTGTAATAGTATATCTGGTTATGAAGCGCTTTATCGTGCATCCGGAGGAGTAGGAGGAGAAATAACATGGTCAAAACTGTCAAAATGTCAAAGCCGGAAAGGGCGAAGAAACTGATGGAAACAAAGCTGCTTTATCGTATCAAGACCGGGAAATGGATATGGACTATTGCAAGATATGCCATTCTGGTGCTTCTGGCATACCAGCTGCTATATCCGATTATCTATATGATAAGCGCTTCTGTGAAAGCGCCGATTGATTCCTATGATCCAAGCGTCATATGGATACCAAAGCATTTTTCTGCCACGGGCTTCCTGGATGCCTTTAAGACAATGAAATATATGGACGCACTGGTACGCAGCCTGGGAATAGGACTGGGGTGTGCAATATTGGATGTGATTTCCTGTGCGCTGGCGGGATACGGGTTCGCAAGATATAAATTTCCTTTGAAAACATTTTTCTTTGCCTGCGTGATTTTGACTCTGATTGTGCCCACGCAGACGATTATTCTGCCCTATTACATGAACATGAGATATTTTGATCCGCTGGGAATTATGACACTGTTTTCCAAAATAACAGGAAACAATACCATGATCAATCTGGTGGGGAGCAATGCGGCATTCTTCATTCCCTCCGCCCTGGGCGCGGGAATTCGTTCAGGACTGTATATTTACATATTCAAGCAGTTTTTTGAGGGAATGTCGGCGGCGCTGGAGGAATCTGCTTATGTGGACGGCAGCGGGCCCCTGAGGACATTTGTACATATCATGCTTCCCAATGCAAAAAATGCCATTATAACGGTGTTCCTGTTTTCTTTTGTATGGCATTTTAATGATTATTATCTGTCCAAGCAGCTGTTGGGAACCGGCAAGAGGACGCTGATTGTGGCATTATCTTCCCTGAGAGTGGATCTGGCGGCGGTGATAGGCGGCCAGACAACCACAGATCCTATCCGGATCCAGACACGGATTCAGGCAGGATGTCTTTTGGCAATACTTCCGATGTTTTTGCTGTACATAGTGACCCAAAGGAAACTGGCGGACAGCATTGAACATATTGGCATCAAGTAACTGATTTTTTTAAGAAAAGGAGAGGACAAAATGAAGAAGAAGTTTTTGGCAACGATGATGGCGCTGGTATGCACCATGGCTTTGACGGCCTGCGGAGGTGCGCCTGAGGGAAACAGCAGTACACCCGCCGGTGGAACCCCGGAAACCGGCAGTAATGAGGAAAGCAATGCCGGAGGAAATGCAGGAGGGAATGCCGCAGAAGGAAATGAAGATTCGGGTTCTGCAAGTGCCCTGCCGGATTCACTGGAAAATCCCAACCTGGTGATCGTATGGGATACCACAGAAGAAGCATGGAATAATACGCTGCAGGAGGATCCGGATGCCTTTAACCTGGTATGGTCCACCAAGGCGGCATTTGAAGAAAAGTACGGAGGAACTGTAACAGTGATCGGCGTCGGCTGGGGAGAGCAGCAGGAGCAGGTGATCAGCATGGTCAATGCCGGAGAGGTATGCGACCTGGCGCAGGCCCACGACCAGAACTTTCCGACCTACGGAGCCAAGCATGTGATGCAGGATATCTCCCAGTATATTGATCTGAGTGATGACTTCTGGTATGAAAGCACAACGAAGGCCTTTACCTTTGGCGGTGTACCCTATGCAGCGGGAGCAGATGCGGCGCCTGTGGTTATCAGCTACAATAAGACCCTGTTCGATCAGATGGGCGTCAAAACTCCCATGGAATATTTTAAAGAAGGAAACTGGACCTGGGATACCTTCCGCGAGGCGGCGCTGGCTATGACAGGCGATACCGATGGAGACGGAACCAATGATATTTACGGCTTTGGATGGTGGGATTCCTTTTATGTGCAGATGCTGAACACAAACGGCATTGTGGGTATTGATTACACCTCGGACAGCGGCGTTTCCAGCAATTATACCACATCCCAGGCAACGGAGGCGTTTACCTTCCTGCAGGACGGTTATATCAAGGACAAATTCATAATGATTCCTGACGGAGACAAATTCATCAGCGATTTCAAGAGCGGCAAGCTGGCTATGACCTGCGAATATGGATTTGCGGCACTTACCGCGTATGAATGCGATTATGAAATTGAATGGGCGCCTCTGCCCACCGGCCCTTCCGGACAGACCTATGACTGCGGCGGAAGTCTGACAGGCTTTTCCATTCCTACCACCAGCGTAAACCCGGAGGGCGCGGCAGTGTTTGCAAGGATGGCATATGAGCTGCTGCACGAGTGGCAGAACAGCACCAGGATCACTCTTTATGGACAGGAGCAGGTAGACCTTATGAACACATTATCAGAGCATATTAACTTTGCGCCTATCGGAATCGAAAAGTACTGGGATGCAAACTGGACTATTTTCTCAGGGCTGACAGACGGTACTCCGGTAAGTACTTTTGCCACAAATGCCGATGAGCAGATCAAAGAGGGCGCCACAATTACGTTGGGAGAATAAATGATGAAAAAGAAACTCTTTTTCTTATTAGTGTTTTCCTGTCTTGTAACAGCTGCATGTGCAGGACAGGAGACACCTCCTGAGACACAGAAGTCGGATATTCCTGACACACAGGAGGCGGAATCTTTGGGGGCGGAAGATGTGGAATTATCCGGAAACCAGGTTCAGGAGCCGGCGGAAGAAAGCGAGGCAGGGAATGTGGAGAACTATGAAGGTGTACCCTACCGTCTGTACCCTACTTCCGAGAATGCATGGGTAGGCGATGTGATGCCTATGGCAGATGAGAACGGGCTTCAACTGTATTATTTATATGATACTGATCATAATGGTGTCGGATATCATCCGATTTACAAATTTTCCACATCGAATTTTTATGAATATCAGGATGATGGGCTGGTAATTTTGTACGGCAGTTCAGCAGAGGAACCGGATCTGGCTATCGGAACCGGGAGTGTGCTCAAAGCCCAGGACGGAAGATATCATTGCTTTTATACGGGACACAATGATACTTTTCCGGACAAGGGTCTGGATAAGGAATGTGTGATGCATGCTGTCAGTGAAGACAATATAAGCTGGACGAAAATTCCGGAGGATACCTTTTATGCGGCGGAGCATTATTCCGGAGATGATTTCAGGGATCCCTTTGTTTTCTGGAATGAGGATGAACAATGCTACTGGCTGCTGATTGCCGCTCATGATGAGAAGCTGGGCGGAATTGTGGCCAGATACACATCAACAGATTTGTCGAAATGGACATTATGCGATCCCTTGTATGCCCCGGAAAAGCAGTACATGCTGGAATGTCCGGATCTGTTTCGGATGGGTGATTATTACTATCTCTTCTATAGCTGGGACCGGGTGACTTATTATGCCATGAGCAATTCTATCTATGGCCCTTTTGCAGAACCGGCTGACAATATACTGGACGGAACGGGCTTTTGCTTTTATGCCGCGAAAACCGCTGAATTTGAAGGGAAGAGATACCTCTGCGGATGGATGGGACGAAAGTCGGAACCAAAGGATACGGGAGCCTATGACTGGGCGGGAAGTATGGTGATCCATGAGCTTGTACAGAAAGAAGACGGCACACTGGGTGTGAAGGAGCCTTCCAGCCTGGAGAACTATTTTGTTGTGGACAAAACGCCTGCTGTGATGGGGACAGCGGGTGATGTGGAAAAGGATAACGGTGTTTACAGGCTGTCAGCCGGAGCCGATGATGTGGCCCTGGCAGAATTTGGTATGCGCGAACCTACCATGCTGCTGGAGTGTACGGTTTCTTTGGATCGGGACGGATATGCGGGCTTTGCCTTTGGCGCTGGTGATGATTACGGGAAATATACCGGACTGGTATTGGATGCAAAGAATAATTCCGTACATTTTGAGGGGTGTGTTCTTTCCAGAATAGCCTATGTGGAGCCGGTGATTTCCACGCATTTTACTTTTGAACCGGGGAAGGAATATCACATAAAGCTGATCATGGAAAATGAGATAGCAGTTCTGTACATTGATGATACGAAGGCATTGAGCAATCGAATTTATAAATCTGTAGACGGAGCGGTGCACTGGGGAATTTTTGCGAATAATACAGAAGCGGCATTTCGCGATATCGTCGTTAAAGTTCCGGCTGCCGAATAAGGCGGCCGGACAATCAGTGAGCTATGGAGCAGAATTGCGGAAATGAACCTGCGTATCCAGATAAATGGTAAAGGGAATACTGCCGGGATATTGTATTTTCTGAAAGAGAAGCTGGGCCGCGCAGGTACCCAGCTCTTTGCAGGGGATACGGACGGTGGTGAGGCTGTTCATGGGGGTATTTACAGAAGGAAGGCCGTCAAAGCCGCATACCAGAACATCCTCAGGAACCCGGAGCCCCAGCTCCGTCAGACTGTGGATAAGAACCTGTGCCAATACATCATTGGCACAAAAAAAGAGCTGGGGCAGCCGCTCTTTTTTCTGAAGCTGCTCCGTCATCCACCCGTCCTGGCTGTAATTACTGTCATCTGCAATAATGTTATAAGATTGCGTATCCACTCCATATTCAGCGGCGGTCAGGAAAAATGCCTCATAGCGTTCACTGAAGCTGATACAGTGGCGGTTGTCGCCTACAAAGCCCATGGAGGTCAGGTGATGCTTTTCGCAGAGGGCTGCAAGCATCTGATGCGTGCTGACTCGGTTTTCCATCAACAGCAGAGAACAGTCCAGGTTTAAGGAGCGAAAATTGATACATGCATCGATAAACAGCACGGGAATTCCCAGAGAACAGAGCAATCTGCTGTAATCCGGCTGAAACAGTTCCAGACAGACGATGGCCTCTGTCTGATTTTTATTGAGATTGGGCGGAAGCGTCAGGGAAGCAATATCCTCTTCCGTAATGGAGTGCAGAGTAAGTGAATATCCCTTTGTGCGGATTTCCTGTTCCAGCTGAGTTATGATGCCTGAGCCAATGTGGAAGGCATCGGGAGTCATGTGCATCACAAATGCAAAGCTTTTGGCCTGCGGGCCGGAAGCCATTGCATTAGAATAAGCAGCTGTATTTACATATTTATAATTCATTTCCTGCGCTTTTTTTAAAACCAGAGCTCTGGTTTCAGCAGAGACATTTGGCGAATTATTCAGTACTTTGGATACGGTGATTCGAGACAACTGCAGAGAATCAGCAATATCCTGAATGGTAACCTTTGTTTTCATAAGAACTCCTTTATGAGGATTAACTGATTCTATAGTATATGATTTTATCAAAGAAAGCAAGTGATTTAGGAGGATTTGTATGGTAGGCCAAACCTTGTGGGAAGCGAGAAAGTATGAAGAGGCAATGGAGTCGGGCATCCGGAAAGAAGAGCGCCCGGCGTTTCATCTGTGCCCCAGAGTGGGATGGATGAATGACCCCAACGGTTTTTCATATTATAGGGGACAGTACCATTTATTTTATCAATATTACCCTTATGATTCTATCTGGGGGTCGATGCATTGGGGACATGCGGTAAGCGATGATCTTCTGCATTGGACGTATCTGCCGGCGGCGCTTGCACCGGATGCCGCTTACGACAAGGATGGGTGCTTCTCCGGAAGCGCTTTGGAATTGCCGGATGGAAGGCACCTTTTAATGTATACAGGAGTGGTAAGACAGCCTCGGCTGGAGGGCGGCTTCAGAGATATCCAGACGCAGTGCATTGCCATAGGAGACGGCAGAGACTATGAAAAATATTCGCAAAATCCTGTGTTGGACGCAGGAGATCTGCCGGAGGGAGGAAGCAGAAATGATTTCCGGGATCCCAGAATATGGGCGGAGGAGGACGGAACGTACCGCTGCGTGGTGGGAAATTGTACCAAGGATAAGGATGGCCGGATTCTGCTCTATAAGAGCCAGGACGGTATCCACTGGGATTTTTTGAGCATTCTGATAGAAAACAGAGGGCGCTTTGGGCGAATGTGGGAATGTCCTGACTTCTTTAAATTAGACGGTAAATACGTGCTGCTTGTCAGCCCCCAGGACATGATGCCCAAAGGATTTGAATATCATAACGGGAATGGTACATTGTGCCTGATTGGTGACTTTGATAAGGAAACAAACACCTTTACGGAGGAGCAGGATCAGGCAATCGATTACGGAATTGATTTTTATGCATCTCAGACGATTGCCGCGCCGGATGGCAGACGGATCATGATAGGCTGGATGCAGAATTGGGATACCTGTAATCTCAGGGATTCGGAGCATTCATGGTTTGGACAGATGAGTCTTCCGCGGGAGCTGTCCATAGAACAGGGACGTCTGTATCAGAGACCGGTCAGAGAGCTGGAAAAATTGCGGGAGAACGAGGTTCGATTTGACAATGTGAAATTTGAAGGAATTACCCGGATGGACGGAATCAGCGGCAGAAGGATCGACATGGAGGTAACACTTCACATGCAGGAAGGAGAAAAAACACTTCAGAAATTTGCCATTCGTTTTGCCCAGGATGACATATGTCATACCGCTGTCAGCTTCCGGCCTTATGAATCTCTGCTGAAGGTGGATCGGAAATTTTCAGGCTCCAGAAGAGCGTACATACATCAGAGAAGGAGCCTGGTTCATGTAAAGGAAGGAGATTTGAAGCTCAGGATCATACTGGACCGTTTCAGTGCGGAGGTGTTTGTAAACGATGGAGAACAGGTGCTTACCATAACCTTTTATACTGAGCAGTCCGCAGATGGAATTTCCTTTTTTGCGGATGGCGAGGCGGTAATGGACGTGCTGAAATATGATCTGAAGTAATCTATTCTGCGGGCTGTATTCCCGGGCATGTCAAAAGCCGCAACCGGAACAGGCGTTATAAGAAAAAATTGGAGGAGGACAGACATGGAAAGCATTCATCTGATCCAGGACATCAAAACCTTTGCATTTTCCGCCGAAAACCCCACAGGGACAAGAGGCGGAGGCTCCCGAGGCGGGGACTGTACCAAGCTCCGCCCCTGCATCGATATCCACCCCGGCGAGACCGTTATCCTGGTGGACACCGATGGGCCGGGAATGATTCAGAATATCTGGTTTACTGGATATGTAGGCCACAGCTTCATCCTGCGGATCTACTGGGAGGGGGATGAAACCCCGTCTGTGGAAGCGCCCATATCGGCTTTCTTTGGCTGCGCCTACGATGAGAACTTTGAAGACTGGGAGGGCAGATACCCCATCTTGAATTCCGCCAAGATTCTGGTGGCCCCCGGGAGAGGCCTGAACTGCTACTGGGAGATGCCTTTCCGAAAGCACTGCCGGATTACCATGGAAAACCGCAGCAAGGAGGACAAGACCCTCTTCTATATGATAACGGGATGCTACATGGACTTGCTCGAAAATATCGGCTATTTCCACGCGTCCTACCGTCAGGAGCACCCCGTGCAAAAGGGCCGCTCCTACACAGTCATAGACAATATCAAAGGAAAGGGCCAGTTCATGGGCCTGACCCTGGCAGCGGGCATGAATGGCAACAATACCTGCTGGGTAGAGGGGGAGGCCCGGATGTACATCGATGGCGACAGATACCCGTCCATCCACTATACCGGCACGGAGGACTATTTCGGGGGCGCCTACGGCTTTGGCAACGACATCTACCTGAAGAGATACCACACCTACAGCGGCCTCTACGCCGGGATGTTCGCCATTCTGGGGGACAATTCTGCCTTTTACAACGGCCAGCAGCGATTCCTGCTGTACCGTTTCCATGTGCCGGATCCTATCCACTTCGAGACCAGATTCCGGATGACTTTGGACAATCTGGGCTGGACCGGCCCCAGGTATGATGACTACACATCGGTAGCGTTCTGGTATCAGACGCTGCCTCATGAACCGCTAAAGCCCCTGCCACAGGATGCAGATATGGTGATGAAGTAAAAACTTTCGCCCGGTAGCCAGTTTTACCGCTGCCATGGAAGGTTTCAAGGAGGGGATCAAATGGCTGCATTCTCTGGCGGAGCAGGGACTGATTGATCCGGAGTGCTATACTCATGAATGGTCCCAGTATGTGGCAAAGGGCAAGGCGCACCGCTATGACGTGTTCTTCAGCTGTGGCGGATGCGCATATATAGTGCGTTCGGAAATCAAATTTGCTATTTGGGTAGAAAATAGAGACAGGCTGCGGGCAGATGCAGTCTGTCTCTATTCCGGTTATTTCCATTTATCCTGCCAGCGCAGCCGGGGCTTACCGTCAATAAACTCAATGGGAAGCCACACATAGTCTGCGATCTGGGTCCGGGCCGTTTCCAGCTTATTTGCGGCGTACATTTCCCTGCGTTCTTCTTCCGTGGCCTTGTAGTGCCCGGAATCATAGCTGCCTGCTATTACCCGGGTAAACAGGTCGGCGACACGGGCATCCACATGGTATTCCGGAAGCCAGCGGTCCGCCATGGCCACGAAACGGTCCGTGCCCTCTATCCGGAATATTTTTGAAATCTGGCTGTTGAAGGAGGCCCGGGAATCGTCGTCTATATGAGGATCACCCAGACTGGTAAATGCGCTGTCCCAGCGATCGGCCCGGGCGCTGTCAGATTGATTGGGGACATATCCTGTCATGCCGCTGGTGAGCATGTATTTTTTTCCGTCAGCCTCAAAGAGTGCCGGGGCTTCCCGGGTGAAGGGCGGATGCAGACCGGGGTAGCTTCTGGCGATTTCTTTCTCCGCGTGGAGATAGTCATCTGTCAGCGCCATGCAGAGAATCATGGTGTGATCTGCATCGAAGTAAAGGTAGCCCTTTTTGTCAGAACTGTCGGCGATCAGATCAAAATCCCCTGCTTTATAGCCGCCGGGGCAATAATGCGCCTCTTTCATTTCATAGGGTCCCAGCAGACGGTCCGCCTGCCAGATGGTAAACGCAGCCTCCGGACCCGATATCTTGATCCAACAGACATATTTCCCGGTTTTTTCGCATTTCAGAATATGGGGCCGGTCTACATATTTGGTGGGAAACAGCGGGGAGTTGGGATCCTCCAGTACCGGCGGAATTAAAAACCCTAAGTCTGTCCAGTTGCACAGATCCGTAGAAGAGTAAACCTTGAGTCCCCAGGTCCAGATACCGCATTTTCCGTCGGTGTGTTCCTTGTTTTCCCCATACCAGTAGTAAACGCCGTCCTCATAAAATACTGCGCCGCCGTGGGCCTGAATACGCTCACCCCTGGTGTCCAGCCATGGCTGGCCGGGATAGATGGCATCCTGCCTATGTGTTTCCGGAGCGGGGGCTTTCGCTTTGTCGGCAGCGTCCAGGACGCGGAAATACTCGATCAGCTTTGCCTCGCCGGGACTGATGGCATTTTCCGGAGTGTTCAGGGCGTTGAGGGCATCATCCAGCTTGGGCAGAAGCTCGCTGCCCCCGGGCAGCCGGGAATAGTGTACCAGCTGTTCCACGGAAAGCTGCCTCGCCTGGGGATTGTTCTCGGCCATCTTTCGCATGCCGGGGAGCATCTGGTCGAAAAGGGCGGCAGCCTGTTCGTTTTCCAGAAGGTGTTCGATTTTCATGCTGATATTGTAGATCATGTTTTTCCCTCCATCTGACGCATTTTGTTCTGAATAATGTAATTGTAGAAGGGATTTCGGGAAATGTAAAGCAAGATATTCGCGTTATATACAAGATATTGTGTTACTTTTCACGGGTAGGGGCCGCCAGGCGTTTGGTATAAAGATAATTGACAAAATGAAGAACTGCTTTGATAATAGAGTAAAGAGAAACGCATGAAATAGAGAAATAATAAAAGAAAAGTAGAGAGAAACATTAAAAGAAACATAAAAGAAAAACCAGAGGATTGGGAAGAAAGGGCAGGAAGAAAGGACACGATATGACAATAAAGGACAGAGACGACCTTGCCTGGGAAGAGGTCAGTACAGAGCATATTATTCAGGATGAATGGATTGACTTGAGAAGGTCTTCATATCGTCTTCCGGACGGGACCGTGTTTGAACCTTTTTACACCTACAGCCGCAAGGATTATGTAGTCATTGTGGCATCTGACTGCGACAGAAATTATCTCTGTGTAAGGCAGTTCAGGCAGGGAATTGGGGAGGTCACCACCGAGTTTCCGGCGGGAGGGCTGGAGGGGCTTGAGGGGAAAGAACACAATGTCTGCGGCGAAGATGCCGGCGGTCAGGACAGGCATTTTGAGGATGCCCTGGCCGCCGCCAAAAGGGAGCTTATGGAAGAGACCGGATACTCGTCGGAGGAATGGACGCATCTGATCACGATTCCTTCCCATGCCACCATAGCGGACAACTACGCTCATGTATATATGGCGAAAAACTGCCATAAGGCAGGCGGACAAAGCCTGGACGAGACGGAGTTTATAAATGTGGAGCTTCATACGGAGGGAGAGATCCGGGAATTGATCGGATCCGGGAGATTTCAGCAGGCGGTTCATGTGATGGCCTGGCTGTTGGCACAGGAAGCGGATCAGAAGGGAGTTGTTCATGAAGCTTGAATATGACAGAGAACAGGTGGAAGAGGCTGTTCACAGAATCGTGATAAGGACCATGCAGATGGATCTGACCTGGGACTGGCCCTGCGGCGTAGCTTACTATGGCGTTGCCGCGGCCTATGAAAGAACGGGAAAAAAGGAATATCTGGAGCTGCTGCAGGCAAGGGTGGATGAGCTGATTTCTCTGGGGCTTCCGGAAACCTGGACGGTGAATACCTGTGCCATGGGGCATTGTCTGATGACGTTGTATGAGGCGGGCGGGCAGCCCCGGTACAGGGAGCTTTTGAGAAGCAAGATAGAGTATTTGCGGACAGAGGCGATGCGTTTCGGAAATCATGTGCTGCAGCATACGGTGTCTCCCCAAAATGATTTTCCGGAGCAGGCATGGGCGGATACCCTGTTTATGGCGGCATATTTGATGCTGCGTTATGGGGTGGCTGAGGAAGATACGGAATTGATTCAGGATGCCCTGAACCAGTGGTACTGGCATATCAATTATCTGCAGGATCCGGAAAGCGCATTTTTTTATCATGGCTATGACAACATATCGAAAGGGCATATGTCCGGGATTTATTGGGGCCGGGCCAATGCCTGGGCAGCCTATACCATGTCACGGGTGGGAAGAATTCTGCCGAAATGCTATCTGTATCCGGAGTATATGGATATCAGCGGTTCCTTGAATGAGCAGCTGTCCGCATTGAAAATGGTACAGACAGAAAGCGGGCTGTGGAGGACGGTTCTGGATGATGAAGATTCCTATGAGGAGATATCGGCTTCCGCAGGCATAGCGGCGGCAATGGTGCACAACGACAATCCGCTTCACGCCCGGTATGTGAACCGGGCCCTGAAGGGAATTCTGGACAATGTGGGAAACGATGGAAAGGTGAGAAATGTATCCGGCGGCACCGCTGTGATGAGGGACATAGAGGGATACAGGGGAATTTCCAGAAGGTGGATCCAGGGCTGGGGTCAGGGACTGGCGCTTGCATTTCTCTGCGCGGTTTTGGGCTGCGGGGCGTCCTGAGGATCAAGGACAAGATACTGTATCTCTTCCTGCTGTGCCTGGGTGCAGAGGCAGATGTAGTATTGCCCTGCCCGGTATTCTGCAAGGCGGAAATGCTGCCTGGTGATACTTTGCGAAAGGTGAGCCTCTGACGGGGTAAGCCGGATGGCAAAGCTGTCCGGGGCGGTGTGGAAGCCGGTGCCCAATGCCTTTACGAAAGCTTCCTTGGCGGGCCAGAGCCGGTTCAGGGCTTCCCGGCGGTCAGTCTCGGAAAGGCTTTCCAGGAAGAAGACCTCATCGGGACTGAAAAATCTGCGGGCAATTTTCATGGTGCATCGCGGTTCCTCCACATCCACGCCCAAGGGCGAGTCTCCCAGGGCGCAGACCACCAGCATTCCGCTGTGGCTGAGAGAAAAATGCGGAGAGGGTCTGTGGGCCAGCATGGGCTTTCCCCACTGATTTTCCGTAAAAATCTGTTGCTCCCGGGGAATGCCCTCCAGAGACAGGGCATATCCCAAAAGCCACCCTGCGGCGGCGGTGCGGGCTCCGGCCTGGGGGATGGCGGAAAGGGCGCGGCTCCTGCGCTTTGCGGGGAGCAGTGGGAGCCATTGTTTCCAGCGGTCATTTTCCAGGTAAGGCTGTATATTAAAAACATATAATTTGATCATGGAGATTCCTCATGCCTGTGGCTTTTTGCTTTGGACAGCGGTTGTCTGCAATATTCTGCTGTATTCAGTTTAATACGGGGACTGCCGCATTTCAAGCCTGTCAGCTCAAATTCTCATGCAGGCATGGAATACGGCAACCTGTAATTTTGAAAATCCGGAAGGGATGTTCTGCAATGGCATGTAAGATATTGATTGTGGAGGATGACTCCAATATTGCAAAATATATTCTGGCCTGTCTGGCGGTAGGGAATTATGAAGGGGAGATCTGTGAGGACGGCTCCCGGGCAGTGGAGAAAATTTTAGGGGGCGGTTATGACCTGGTGCTGTTGGATGTGATGCTTCCCGGTCTGGATGGCTTTGAGGTGATGGAGAGGGTAAGGGAATGCCAGGTTCCCGTGATATACCTCACTGCCGTGCAGGATGTGGCCAGCAAGGTGCGGGGACTGCAGTCAGGCGCGGAGGATTACATTGTAAAGCCCTTTGAAGTCCTGGAGCTGCTGGCAAGGATCGATCTGGTGATGAAGCGGCATCATAAATCAGAGACCAGGTTTACTTATGGCGATATCCTGCTGGATACAGAGCGGCATCTTGTGCAAAAGGGTGAAGACAGGGTTTCCCTTTCTCCCAAAGAGTTTGATGTGCTGGCCTATTTTATCCGGCACCAGGATATTGTGATTTCCAGAGAGATGCTGCTTTCCGCAGTCTGGGGATACGGCTTTGAGGGAGAGACCCGTACCGTGGACACGCATGTACAGCAGGTGCGGAAGAAGCTTGGGCTGCAGGGGCGGCTGGTGACTGTGCCTACATACGGCTACAGGCTTTTGGAACGGGAGGAGTGATATGCGGCTCTGGCAGAAGATTTTTTTGCTGACGCTGGTTCTCACCACGCTGGCAGTATACGGAATTTCTCTGATGCTTTTGGTCCGCAGTCAGAAAAACAGCCTTCTGCTGGCCAGGGAAAAAGCCCAGGCCCTGTGCAGCGCCGCGGCGGCAGAGCTGGGGCGTCTGATCCAGGAGGAAAGGGAAAGCAGCGGTCATCTGCTTATGACAAAGGCAGAACGGGAGCACGTATTTACAGAATTTTGCCGCACGCAGGAAGAGGGGATTGCCATTCGGCTGTCAGAAGAGGCATTGTTCTGCGAAACGCTTCCTTCATGGGAGAACCAGGGCAGACATACAGCGTTGATTCTGGGAGAGGAAGCGGCCCGGATAGAGGTGAGAGAACCGGCCTTTTGGGAAGGCCGATTTTACTATATGACATTGGAAATGGACGTGACGGAGCTGACAGCCGGTTTCCGGGAGGAGCTGAGGTTTTGCCAGTGGGTGGGAGGAGCGGTATCACTGACCATAGCTTTTGTGCTTCTGCTCTCCATTTTGTGGCTGACCCTTCCGTTAAAACGGCTGGAAGCGGCCACAAAGCGGATTGCTGCAGGAGATTACCAATATCGCGTAAGTGTGAAGGGCCATGATGAGATCGGAGAATTGTCCCGGCATATGAATGCCATGTCGGAGGAAATCCAAAGGAATATCAATCAGGTGGAGGAGACTGCCAAAAACCGGGAGACCTTTATCGCCAATATGTCCCATGAGCTGAAGACTCCTCTCACCTCAATTCTGGGCTTTGCGGATATTCTGACCATTAAGGGAGATATGACCCAGCAGGAGCGGCGCGAATATGCCGCTGTCATTGCCGCGGAGGCCAGGCGGCTGAAGCTGTTGTCCTCCAGACTCATGGAGCTGGTTTCTCTGCAGGAGACAGAGCTTGTTCTGCATCCGGTCAATCTGAAGGAACTGACGGAAAAAGCAGTGGAGGTGTTTACGCCGGTGTGTGTGGAGCGGCAATGCGCTGTCCGAAGCCGGCTGCTGTCGATTTGGGTTCAGGCGGATGAGGCGCTGCTCATGTCGCTTTTGCTGAATCTGCTTGATAATGCGCTGAAAGCCTCCGAACCGGGGCAGCAGATTGAGATTATCATAAAAAAGGCACAGGCGGAGGCGATAATCCAGGTTCAGGATCAGGGAATCGGCATTCCCCGGGATCAGCTGGAGCATGTGACGGAAGCCTTTTATATGGTGGATAAAGCCCGTTCCAGAAAAAGCGGCGGTTCCGGGATCGGTCTTTCTCTGTGCAAGGCCATCGCACAGGCGCATCATGGAACCCTTGAAATTGAGAGCCGACAGAGCAGCGGAACCAGGGTTACGCTGCGTCTTCCGGCCCAAATTCCGGCGGAAGGGTCCGGGCAGGGTTGTTTCGATAACAGAAAGGAGGGCCCGCCCGGTGTGGGCGCGGGGGTATAAATTTGAAAAAAATATCAATGATTATCACCCTTCTGCTGGCGTTTTTAGTTCTGGGAGCCGGGATCGCGGGACTTCCGGCGGTTTATTCTGTGTTTTTCGATCCTGAGGCGGCAGTGGAGGAAGACCTTCCGCAGACAAAGGAGGCTGAGGAGGCGGCGGACCGCTTTATGAAGTCGCTGCAATACCCCCTGTGGGAGGAGTCGGAACCTCTTTCCCGGGAGGAAATAGGCCTTTTTGGGGAGAGCGCCGGGGATAATGTAAACAGTATGGTCAGTTTTCCAGGGCAGGGAATGTATCAACGGCTTTTTGAGCTGGTGGGTAAGGAGGCTGACGACAGCCTGTGGGATAAGCTTTCCCGTCGTAAGGGCGGGGGAGGTTATATTCTGCACACCGCTTTCGAGGAGGACGGAAGAGAATATTTTTTGGCGGCGGCTTTTGACGGAAATGAGATTCCCTTTTTGGTTCTTTGCCAAAATACAAGAGAGCCCTCCGGGGAAGAGGTACGGGAGGCAGCGGCAGTTTTGCAGGCCCTCGCCGCGGACCCGGGCGATACGTTGCTGCAGGATTACCTTGAGAAGATCGACGCTGTCTATGAGCGCTGTGACAGTCATTGGATCCATCGTGTAAGGCTGTATCTTTCAATTCAGCCGGAAAGCGAAAGGATGCAGGAGCTTCCGGAACGGATACCGTTGGGAAGGTGCTGTGAGCAGGGGGACTGGCAGGCGAGTATGAGTAACGGAAAAGGAGTTCTTGTGTGTGTTATGGGACAGGGAAGTCTGGTACTGTATTATGATGCTGCAGAAGGATGCTTTTGCGGATACCGGCTCCTTTTGGGCGAAGCAGAGTTTATAAATTACTAAAATCAAAATCTTTGCAAAATTTTTGCATTTTTTGGGGGATTTCCTTAGAAAAAGTCTGATATCATGTCTCCAGCCGTGAAGCAGGGCAGAAATACCTGATAAAAAGCTTCGGCATGGAGGGTTAATATGAAAAGAAAATGGATAGCAGCAATAATGGTTGTTTCAATGCTGGCCGGGCTGTGCGGATGCGCCGGCGCCGGGCCGGAAGCCCCCGAGGGCGGGTACTCGGAAGACAGTCAGACGGGATCCTTGGCGGACTCTCAGCCGTCAGCCGATGATCAGACTTTTGGAGCTTCCCAGCCCTCAGTCGACGGCCAGCCGTCCGGAGCTTCCCAGCCTGCTCAGGATCCCGGGGCTGTAACAGGAACGGAACCGGATGATTTGTCGGAGGTGTATGTGCCGGCTTTATATGTGAGCGAGGAAGGCATTTTACAGATTGATGATACTGCTGTGGTAGACGGGATATCCTATCATGTGGAAAGGGTGGAATATACGGAAAAATTCGGAGACAGAGATCTGACGCACCTGGATGATGGTTTCAGTCCTGTGGACGACCAGGGAAACTTTGTGGATGGAACCCGCTATTTGTTTCTGACGATCACCTTTACCAATACTACGGATGAAACCCGGGAGATTTGGAGGAACCAGGGCGGTATCTATACGATCAGCTCCCAGATGGAGACGATCCATGTGAGCGGTGAAACAGTCTATTATGACGTTTACTGGGAGGGAGGCACTGAGGCGGACCGCCATCATTGGGTGCTGGAGCCGGGGGAATCCGTCACCAGCGAGGTGGGATGGTGTGTAGACATAGCCGCGCAAAAGACCGAGTATTCCTCGTGGGAGGAGCGCTTCGGCTCTGATGGAAGCATTCCCTTGTACTACAAGGTCAAGCTATATGACGGAGATAATGAAGGAAGCTATTTTATTGACCTGGGAGTGCAGGCGGAGTGATTCAGACACTCCGCAGAACTCTTACAATCTTGAAAAAATCATGATGGCCAGTCCCAGTATCACCAGGATGACGCCGGTGGCGCGGTTCAGGGTCTTGGGCTGGGCCTTATTGGCAAAAACGGCGGCGATCCGCGCCCAAAGAAGGGTAAATACCACGCACAGTGCCCACACGGTCCAGTCCGGGGCGCTTCCAATGGCGAAATGGGAGACCGCCCCTGTCAGCGCGGTAAAGGTCATGATAAACACGCTGGTTCCCACGGCAGTTTTCAGCTCATAGCCCAGAACAGAGGTGAGAATCAACAGCATCATCATTCCGCCGCCGGCGCCGACGAAGCCGCAGATAAAGCCGATCATTACGCCGCATATGACGGACTGCAGCGCCCGTTTTCCGGCGGAGGTATCCTTCATGGCCTCCTTTGTGGTCATCACCGGTCTTACGATAAATTTAATTCCCAGCAGGAAGGTCATGAATACGGAAAAGCCGCCCATAGTGGCAGGCGGAACCAGGCTTGCGACATAGCTTCCCACTACGGTGAAGGCCAGGACGCTTCCCATCATGATCAGGCCGTTTTTAATGTCCAGGTTTTTATTTTTCCCATAGGTGTAGGCGGACACGGCGCTGGCCAGCACATCCGAGGACAGTGCGATTCCCACCGCCATATAGGGCTCCATTCCCAGAAAGGTAATGAGCATGGGGCTGATAACCGCCGCCGCGCTCATGCCGGCGAAGCCTGTTCCCAGGCCGGCTCCCATACCTGCAAAAAAGGTGATAATTACAGTCAGCAGCAGATCCATTTCAGACGCCTCCTTTGATGATCCGGTTGAGATTGGTCTCCATCATACGAATCACTCTGTAAAAGTTTTCCCGGGATTCCCCGTCCACATCCTTAAAGATATCCTCAAAAAAGGCTGCCTGCAGCAGCCGCCCCTGATCGATAATGGGCCCGGCCTTCGGGGTGCATGTCAGAATGGTTTTCCGCCGGTCACCGGGAAAGGACTGCCTGTCCAGATAGCCTTCCCGCACCAGCCTGTCCACATTGACGGATACCAGATTTGCCTTGAGCCCCCGCAGCTCCACGATATCCTTGGCTGTATTGTAGGCCGGATTATTGGCCAGAAACATGAGAATATCAAAGGCCGTGGGCGGGATCTGCATTTCATGGCAGAAAGAATTGCACCGGATCCGGTAGGACTGAAAAAGATTATGAGCAAATTCTATGCTTACTTTCTGCTGCATTGTGCTCCTCCTGCTGGTTTTTTCGGAATACACCGGAAGGTTCATTCGCAAAACATTCATATTTGGATATTTCAATTTTGAAGTATATTAGCATGTTTTTTATCGAATGTCAATAGTTGCTTAATTATTATACATTTTTCGATTGTCAAGTGATTCCCGGTAGATTATACTGAAAGCGATATGAAGTGAAATGCAGAAAGGAAGGTTGCGCCCATGGCGATTAAGGTAAGCGGAGAAAGACTATTTACGCTGCAGACAAAGGACAGCAGCTATCAGATGTATGCGGACGAGAAGGATGTTTTGCTGCACACCTACTATGGCAGGAGGATTGACGGGGAAAATCTGGCGGAGCTGATTGTCCGGGGAGACGTGGGGTTTTCCGGAAATCCGCCCCAGGCACAGGGAGATCGAAGCTATTCCCTGGACTGTCTTCCCCAGGAGCTGCCCTCCAGCGGCGTGGGGGATTACCGGGAGGACTGTATCCGGCTTCGTCATGCGGACGGAAGCACGGCGGCGGACTTTCGGTTTGAGAGCTATGAGGTTCTGCCCGGTTCCTACCGGATTCCGGGAATGCCCGCTCTGTACGACAATGAAAATGAAAAGGGCGAGACCCTGGTGATCTCCATGCGGGAGGCGGCTTCCTCCGTAGTGGTCCGCCTTTATTACGGAGTGTTTGAGGAGGAGAATGTGATCACCAGGGCGGTGCGGGTGGAAAACCGGGGAAAGGAGCCTGTGTATTTGGACAAGTGCCTTTCCTGCTGTCTGGATTATTCCTTTGGTGAGCTGGAGCTTATGACCTTTGTGGGGCGGCATGCCATGGAGCGCACGGTGGAGAGAAATCCCGTGGGACGTACAAAGCTGGAAATCGGCAGTATACGGGGCGCCTCCAGCCATCAGTACAATCCGGCGGCGATTCTGTGCAGTCCCGAAACCACCGAGGACTGGGGTGACTGCTGGGGAATGTGCCTGGTATACAGCGGCAATTTCATTTTTTCCGCCCAGCAGGACCAGAGAGGCCTGACCCGGGCGGTAATGGGTATCCATCCCACGCAGTTTTGCTTTTGCCTGAAGGAGGGGGAGGCCTTCGACGCACCCCAGGTGATTCTCAGCCATTCCGGTCAGGGACTGGCCCGGCTGTCCCACCAGTACCACCGGATCCTGCGGGAGCATATGTGCCGTGGAAAATATCGGGATGCAAAGCGCCCCGTACTGATCAACAACTGGGAGGCCACCTATTTCGACTTTGATCAGGAGAAGCTTCTGGCCATAGCCGAAAAGGCCGCCGGTCTGGGCATTGAAATGCTGGTGCTGGACGACGGATGGTTCGGAAAGAGAAATGATGACAACAGTGGTCTGGGCGACTGGTTTGTGAATGAAAAAAAGCTGGGAGGCAGTCTGCAGCAGCTGGGAGAGAAAATTCATGATATGGGAATGAAATTCGGGCTGTGGTTTGAGCCGGAGATGATTTCCGAGGACAGCGATCTGTACCGGGAGCACCCGGACTGGGCGCTTCAGATCCCCGGCAGACAGCCCAACCGTTCCCGGAACCAGCTGGTGCTGGATATGAGCCGGCAGGAGGTGCGGGAGTATCTTTTGGAGCGCATGACGGATATTTTGTCAGAGGCCTCCATCGATTATGTGAAATGGGATGTGAACAGAAGCGTGTGTGATATCTACAGCCACGGCGGATACCCTGCTGGAGAGGTGTACCACCGGCACATTCTGGGGGTTTACGATCTGCTGGAACGTCTGCTGGAGCGTTTCCCTCATCTGCTTCTGGAGGGCTGCAGCGGAGGCGGCGGACGGTTTGATGCGGCCATGCTCTATTATTCCCCCCAGATCTGGTGCAGCGATAACACGGATGCGGTAAACCGTCTGAGCATTCAGTACGGCACCTCCTTCTTTTATCCTGTAAGCGCCGTAGGCTCCCATGTATCCGCGGTGCCCAATCATCAGACCGGAAGGAGCGTTCCCTTCCGTACCAGAGGGCATGTGGCCCTGGCCGGAAGCTTTGGCTATGAGCTGGATCTGAACCGGGTGACGCAGGAGGAGCAGGAGCTGGTGAAGGAGCAGATCGCCCAGTTTCATGAGTATTATGATCTGATCCATACCGGCAGCTATTACCGGCTGTCAGAGCCGGCTGGAAGGCTCTGTGCCTGGGAATTTGTGGATGAAAGGAAGGACAGGGCGCTGGTGACTCTTGTAATGACCTCTGCGGAGGGCAATCCGGCGCCGGTGCATCTTAAGGTGAAGGGACTAGATCCGGACAGGCAGTATCGCTGCAGTCTGAGCGGAGCGGTGCGCAGCGGCAGAACCTGGATGAACGGCGGGCTGACGCTTCCCTGGACACCTGGAGAGTACGAGAGTCTGCTGATTTTGTTTGAAGGAATGGAGGTAAGATAAGCATGGTAAGTCAAACCCTGCGGGAAGCCAGAAAATATGAGGAAATGACAGAGGGAAAAATAAACAGGGAGGAACGTCCGGCCTTTCATCTTGCGGCCAGGGTGGGATGGATGAACGATCCCAATGGTTTTTCCTTTTATCAGGGGGAATATCATCTGTTTTATCAGTATCATCCCTACAGCTCCTACTGGGGGCCCATGCACTGGGGACATGCCGTGAGCAGTGATCTTCTGCACTGGAGGCAGCTTCCCGCCGCTCTGGCCCCGGATTCTGCCTATGACAGGGACGGATGCTTTTCCGGAAGCGCCGAGACGCTTTCCGACGGCAGGCAGCTTTTGATGTATACGGGAGTCGTGAAGGAGACTCAGCCGGATGGCAGAAGCAGGGAAATCCAGACCCAGTGCGTTGCGGTGGGCAACGGTCTGGACTACGAAAAATTTTCGGGAAATCCGGTTCTTACCGAAAAGGATCTGCCGGAGGGCGGCAGCAGGTTTGATTTTAGAGATCCTAAAATGTGGAGAGAGGCGGACGGAAGCTTTCGCTGTGTGGCCGGAAACTGTAACGGAGAGGGGGACGGACGCGTTCTGCTGTTTCGCAGTCAGGACGGCTTTCAGTGGAATTTTGAAAGGATTCTGGCGGAAAATGGGGGGCGCTTCGGCAGAATGTGGGAATGTCCGGATTTCTTTTCTCTGGACGGCTTCCATGTGCTGCTGACCAGTCCCCAGGATATGATGCCAAAGGGCTTTGAGTATCATAATGGAAACGGAACTCTGTGTCTGGTGGGGCACTTGAATCCTGAAACCGGAGATTTTGTGGAGGAACATGATCAGGCGGTTGACTACGGCATTGATTTTTATGCGCCTCAGACGGTGCTGGCCCCCGACGGCAGGCGGATCATGATCGGCTGGATGCAGAACTGGGACACCTGTAACCTGCGCTCTCAGGAGCATAGCTGGTTCGGCCAGATGTCCCTTCCCAGAGAGCTGTCCATCCGGGAGGATAAACGGCTGATTCAGAGGCCTGTGAGAGAGCTGGATCAGCTGCGGTGCGGGGAGGTTCGGCATGAGAACGTGCCGGTGAAGGACGAGACAATCTGCCTGGAGGGAGTAGAGGGCAGGCAGGTGGATGTGGAGTTACTCATCCGTCCCCTGGATCCGGAGAAGGTTTACCGGAAATTTGCGGTGCGGTTTGCTCAGGATGAAATCTGCCACACGGCGGTGAGTTTCAGGCCCTATGAATCCGTCATACGTCTGGACCGCAAGTTTTCCGGCTCCCGCAGGGCCATCATCCACCAGCGCCGCTGTCAGGTGAATCATGACAACGGAAGGCTGAAGCTTCGGATCATTCTGGACCGGAGAAGCGTGGAGGTATTTATCAACGACGGGGAGCATGTGATGAGCGCCGTGCTGGATACGGTACAGAGCGCCAGGGGATTTTCCTTTTTTGTGGATGGCGAAGCGGTTATAGATGTGGTAAAATATGAACTGAAGATATGAAACGAGGAGTTACTGTTCACGGAGTGGTTTCGCGAGGGGCTTTTGTGCACTGTCTGCACAAAACCCGAAACGACGAGGAAGAATGGAGGCAGATTATGAAAGAGTACGACGTAACGGCGTTGGGTGAATTGCTGATTGATTTTACGGAAAACGGAAAAAGCGGGCAGGGAAATCCTCTCTTTGAGGCGAACCCCGGAGGGGCTCCCTGCAATGTGCTGGCAATGCTTGCAGGGCTGGGGCACAAAACCGCCTTCATCGGAAAGGTGGGCAGGGACTTTTTCGGGGAAATGCTGAAGGGAGCCATCCGGGAAGTGGGGATCGATGCCCGGTATCTGCAGATGGATGATCAGGTGCACACCACTCTGGCCCTGGTGCACAACGATGAGAGCGGAGACAGGGACTTTTCCTTTTACCGGGATCCCGGGGCGGATATGATGCTTGGAGAGGAGGAAGTGCCAAAAGAGCTTCTGCACAGCACCAGGCTGTTCCATTTCGGAACGCTCTCCATGACTCACGAGGGAGTGCGCCGGGCCACAAAGAAAGCGGTGGAAACGGCAAAGGAAGCCGGGGCGCTGATTTCCTTTGATCCCAATCTGCGTCCGCCTCTGTGGAAGGATCTGGAGGAGGCCCGGGAGCAGGTGCTGTACGGACTGGCCCACTGCCATATCCTGAAAATTTCCGACAACGAGATCCAGTGGCTTACCGGTCTGGAGGATTACGATGCCGGGGCAGCGTGGATCCGGGAGAGGTTTTCCATTCCTTTGATTCTGCTGTCCATGGGTAAGGACGGAAGCCGGGCCTACTATCAGGGACGGATGGTGGAAGCGGCTCCGTATCTGCGGAATGATACCGTGGAGACCACGGGAGCCGGGGACACCTTCTGCGGCAGCGTTCTGCATTATGTGCTGGAGCATGGTCTGGAGAATCTGACGGACGGAGAGCTTGCGGAAATGCTGGATTTCGCCAACTGCGCAGCCTCTATTGTAACCACCCGGAAGGGGGCGCTGCGGGTGATGCCTTCCAAGGAGGAGGTGGAAAGGGAGCGGGCTGCCCGGAGAGTCTGAAAGAGGTGAATGGAAGCATAGTATAGTACAAAAGAAATGAGGAGGGACTGAACATGATATTTCAAATTTATGACGGAAGAACGGGCTGGCAGATATTGGGATGGATTCTGGTATTTGCGGGACTGATACTGGTAAATGAGATCGCACGCCGCAGCAAGGCGGGAGGAATGGCCTGCTTTTTTGCGCTTCCGGCGGTGCTGACCGTATATTTTATCGCTATTTATGTGGGCGCCGGCACCGGAGCCCAATGGGCTCTGAACAATCAGACCTATGTACATATGAACAGCTGGTTCCATTATGCAAAGCTCTATGCGGCGCTGGCGGGCTGTATCGGGTTTATGGTGCTGAAATACCATTGGGGAAAGCTGGGGAAATCCCATGGCTTTAAGGTGTTTCCCTTTGTGATCGTGGCCATCAATATCCTGATTGCGGTGGTGTCCGATTTCGAGTCGGTGATCCGCGCGGGCTCCGTCATGGGCGGATGGTGGAAATCATCGGAGGGCGTATGGCTTTACGGCGGATGGTGGAATATTTTAAACGGCATAGCCGGTCTGATCAATATTTTGTGCATGACCGGCTGGTGGGGAATTTATTCCTCCAAGGATAAAAAGGATATGCTGTGGCCGGATATGACCTGGTGCTTTATTCTGGCTTATGATATCTGGAATTTCCAGTATACCTA
>CAMWUL010000023.1 GCA_947177445.1 uncultured Lachnospiraceae bacterium
AAAGCCTCTCCTGTTTACAATAAAATTCCCATGAAATTTATAGGAGGGAAAATCCGGCGTTACTTTTCACAGGTAGGGGACGCGAGGTGTTTTCGTGCGTATTTTGCACGCAAAACCCGAGAATGCCTGCGCCAAAATGAGCGAATTTGGCTCATTTTGTGTGCATCATGTTGCTTTGAACGGCGAAGCCGTGAAAAGTAACAATCCGGCAATATCATGACACTCTATTCATAAGTTCTTCAAAATTATTAACAGCATCCCCTTTATATGGTACATTTCTACTCTTAAACAAAATTGTATTCATTCCCAGCTTTCTGGCAGCTCCCAGATAACCCCTCCTATCATCTACATACAAACATTTTGCTGCATTAACTGTCAGCTTCTCCATAGTAAGCCGGAAAAAGCGTTCATCTGGTTTCTTTCAATTGTCCATATGCCTCTATCCAGTTGTCGTGAGGACATAAAATCATATCATTATCAACCATATATTTCATATACTTGTAACATGCTGCTTCCAGCGATATATCAAGCGCAGCATTAACTTCCTCATAAAATGGCGGTATGCCCTCTCTGTCCCACGCAAGCTTATCTGCAATAAACAGCGACATTTCGTATTTTGAAGGACGCTGCTTTAATGTAGTATGGCATTCAATAGCCGATAATATCTCTTCATCCGATATATTGAAATATTCGGCAGCACATATTTTAGATAACCGCTGATGAAGCAAAAATGGATATTTTCTCTCAGCCTCGCAAATAGCAAAACTGTTTACATATGCGTATTCAAGCATATCCGCTGGCTTGATTATAGCGCTTATATCATGCAAAAGCCCTGCGATAGCACATTTATCATGATTCAAACCATATGTTTTCGAAATAAGAACATTCCTATCTGCAACATTCGACACATGAATATATGTACTATATTTCCCATTAATTAACAGAATATTTTTTACATCTGTCCGAATATCTCCGCTAAGAGTTTCAGTTTTTATATAATTGAAATGATCAAATATCACTTTGCTCCCTCCAATATTTAACAAATTTCAGTCTATCTTTCAAAATTATATCATGGATAGTTAACTGTTCCATGTTTTGTTAAAAGTATACACATATTTTAAATTTCATGTGCTCCGCCTGTCGCCGAAGCGGTGGAGTGGCAGTGGAGTATAGCGGGAGCAGATTCAGTATAAAACAGGGGAAGTACAGTCGCCGCACAGATGCATTTTCCTGCATCTTTCCTGTATGTATTCGACAAAAAGACGGATTGGAATGTACAGAATAAACATACAATAAATGAGCCAGAAACACTGGCTCAAGTCCGCCGGGCACGCTCGAAAAGCCTGCGGCTTTCCTCGCTTTGCGGCTGTCGCCGCATGTGTCCGTTGTCAAAAAAAGCTGTCGGTGAGCAAGCTCCCCACAGCTTTTTCCGCCACCGAACCCGCCCGGCTCGTAGCTATAAAAAATCGGGGTGACAGGATTCGAACCTGCGACCTCCTGGTCCCAAACCAGGCGCTCTAGCCAAGCTGAGCCACACCCCGCAATAAGAACAATATTATATTGACGTTTGTCAAAACAATACATATTATAGCCTATTGCGGCAGGTGCTGTCAAGTAATTCTCAGCTTACTATTCAGTTACTTTTCACGGGTTGAAGAGGGTAAGGAGTTTTCGGACCGGTTTGAGGTATATGTGATCGAGCTTGGGAAGGAGCTGAATATGCTGCAGACGAAGAATCCGGGAGTTTTGGAAGCGATCAGCGAGGTGAGGAAAATGAATTTGGGAAAGGGACTGCGGGCTTTGTATGAGGCACATCTGAAGGAGGTCAGAAAATGGCACAAGGCCGCCGCAGCTTTCTTCAAGGGATTTGCTCGGGATCAGAGGAAATTTCATCGTTGGATGGATTGGCTTCCACGGATTTTCCGGTGAGCTTTCCGTACATCCAGCTGTAGATCCAGACCAATAGAGGGACAGCTATAGTAGCAAAAAGGCAGGTCCAGAACCATCGGGCGGAGGAAGAGCTGTCCAGGATGGCAGCTGCCAGAGTCACGACATACAAAAGCACCAGCAGGACGATGCCTGCAATGGCGGCAGCCTGTCGGGAGGTTATTTTCTTTTTGGAAGGTTTTGTAGTTTCTTTGTCAGGTTTCATATTTATCTCCGATTTTCTGTCTTGAATAGGGACATTTCCTGCTTCGAATGAGGCCATTATATCATGAGCATACATATTTTACAATCCGAAATGACGCTTCACAGCAGAATCAGGGCTGGCACCTTTTACAGGGAGTATACCCCATATCAATCATGTCCTGCCGGGTGCCTTCCCGGACCTCCTTATTTTTTTCGGCCATGTCTTCCACACTGGAACAGGAGGGAAGGTGAAACTTTTTCGTATTGGTGTTTAAAATATAGCAGGCGGTATCTGCGGCTTCCAGGGAGGCTTCCGGATCGGAACCTTGTGAAGCAGAAGAAACGGTTGTTGTTTCCAGAAAGCTCTCTCCTGTTGCATAATCGATTACTATGCCGGGTTGAACATTGTATACAAAAACACAGAAACAGATACCGTCACCATTGTCTTCTGCAGATCTTGCTTCCATTAAAACTCCTTCGGCTAAAAGATTATCGCCCCGAAAGAGGGGAGTTACTCTGTACAGGACATGGAAGCCGGTTTCTTTAATATAATCAGCGGTCATGTTCTCGAAGGGAAGCATTCCCGCTACATTCAGATAGCGGGTTCCGGTGATCAGATTTTTTTCGTTGGCGCTTTCGGCGGTAAGCTGATAGCCGATCAGGTGGCAGCGATTGTACAGATAGTTTCCTTCTACCACATCGTATTTTACTGTGTGCCAGCCGGAAGGCCGGATATGACCGATGGAGCCGATATCCTCTGTGGGCATGAGATCCTGCCCTATATTGGCAAAAGCGGCGCCGCACCGGTCCAGAGAATCCAGGGGACTGTAGTTTTCGAAGGATTCTGTGGTATAGTCGCTTTCTGTAAAGAAAGGAACGTTGTTGTTTACTTCCGTGTAAGGAATTCCCGAGTACGCCGGAATGCTGTCAAGCAGAGTCTGGGTATCCGGTTGTACCGGCAGGGAACCTGCCAAAACAGCGGCTTCCCGGGAATCTGCCGGACTGCTGTCAAAAGTGCCGCCGGTGACAGCCGGCAGGGGAGGCGCGGAATTATTTTGGCAGGAGGAAGTACATAGTACAAAAAGTATAAATGCCAATACAGTGAAAAAATGTTTCACTGTTATTGTTTTGCCCCTTTCAGAAAACCGGTTCCAATATTTGTTCAATTTAGATTCCATATAAAATCATTCTTTCTTTTACCCATGATCAGGCTGTCATGATATATTCCATCCTGTAATTGTCTGTGAGGTACGACGTACAAATCCGTCTTTATTAGGGTATCACAGAGCGGGGCGGAATGCAATTCTTCAATCTTCCCATTGTAGAAATGTATGATTTAGTGTTACTGTCCACGGAGTGATTCCGCGAGGAGTTTATGCAGTAAGGCCATTATTTACCATGAACGACTAAACTCATTTATACAATATGCGTATTGAAATAGTGTTTCTTGCTGAAAAAATGCGCATAATATACAATATAAACAGATTTTACAGAAAAAGCGCTGATCTGGTAGAACCTACAAAAAACATAAGGAGGCTTATTATGAAGCTGAAAAAAGTAATTGCACTTACACTGACGGCGGCGGTATCTCTTTCCGTACTGGCGGGCTGTGGTAATGGGGAACAGCCCTCATCCGGAAATGGCAGCTCTTCTAATAAAGAGGACAGCAAGGGGAATGCCGGAACAGATGGGATGCTTGACAGTGTTTCCTTCCCTCTGGCGGAGACCATGACCTTTACCGCCGTTTCGGGGATGAATGGTGATTATACGATGACAGACAATATTGCCATGCAGAAAGCATTAAAGGATGCCAATATCCAGATAGACTTCACCAACGTACTGCATGCGGATCTGGGCGAGAAGCTCAGCACCATGATCAATGGAAACAATTATCCTGATATTTTCTACAAGTCCTGTGTGGATGCTGACAAATACGGAATACAGGGAATTATGATTCCGCTGGAGGATCTGATCAGAAAGTATGCGCCTAACCTGACGGCTTTGCTGGATGAAAGGGATGGCTGGCAGTATATTACGGCTTCAGACGGCCATATCTACAGTCTGCCCCAGGTAGATCTTCCCGGCGTAAACAGGCCCGCATACTGGATCAACAAGAGATGGATGGATAATCTGGGGTTAAAGGAGCCCACAAGCTTTGAAGAGCTGTATGAGGTGCTGAAGGCATTTAAAGAACAGGATGCCAACGGAAACGGAGATCCCGACGATGAGATTCCCTTGTTCTGCAATTCCTGGCTGAACCCCTTCTTTTTGCTGCAGTATGCAGATTTTCCCAACACAGGGAAGGATGGAATCATCGGCGGCGAGCTTCGGTATGTGCCTGCCACGGAGGAGTACAAGGAATTTCTGGCATACGCAACCAAGCTTTATCAGGAAGGCCTGATGTATAAGAACAGCTTTACCGTATCCCATGATGAGCAGGCGCCCATGGGTCAGTCCGGTGATGTGCTGGGTTCCTTTTTCGATGCAGGTGCGTTTCTCACGGTAGGACGTGATCACGATGAGGATTATATTGCATTGACGCCCTGGGCTGACTGTCTGGATTTGAGCGCTGGTATCAGCGGCGGCACGCTGACCATTTCCGATAAGTGTGAGCATCCTGAGGTAGTGGTGGCCTGGGCTGACCAGTTCTACACCGAGGATGGCGGCAAGCTGGCCTGGATGGGCGTGGAAGGCGAGACCTACCAGTACAATGATGAGGGACAGTGGGAGTGGATTTTGGACAAGGGTCATGGTGAGGATATTACTACAGTACGAGCCAGCTCGGCGCTTCAGGGAGGCGGACAGGGACATCCTTCCGTACAGCCCAGGGCGTGGATGGAAGGAATGTCCGCCAGTGTGGATCCGGATGAGGTATACCTGAATCTGCAGAGACTGAAGCTGATCGAACACGGTCAGGTGCCCTGGCCCAGGCTGACCTATACGGAGGAACAGCAGAAGGAGCTTGGTACTATCGGTGCAGATATTAATCCTTATGTTGATGAATATATGGCAAAGGTAGTCACCGGGGAATATAATCTTGAGGAAACCTGGGACGAATATATCAATACATTAAAGGGTATGGGCCTGGATCGACTTGAGGAACTGTATAAAGGGGCTTATGATGCGGCGATGGCCCGATAACCTTTTGTGAATGTGCAGGCGTAAGCTGTGATTGCTGAAAGGAGCCTGACAGCGGCGGAGAGTTGGCAGTGATTTCTCCGCCGCTTTTTTGAAAGGAGCAGGTATTGTTGATGAATATTACAGCAAAAAAAGAATCTTTTGGAGCCCGGCTGCTGAAAAATATGAGGAAAAACTGGATCCTCTATTTGATGATTACGCCGGTATTGCTTTATTATATTATATTTTCCTATGTTCCCATGTACGGCGTGCTGTTGGCCTTTAAGGATTATAAGATCAAGCTGGGAATTTTGGGAAGCCCCTGGGTGGGATTTGATCATTTTCAGCGTTTTTTCAGCGCTTACAATTTTAAGCGTCTGCTTATGAATACCGTTGGGCTCAGCGTCTATGGAATGATCGCAGGCTTCCCTATTCCCATTATCTTTGCCCTGATGCTGAACTATTTACGGCATCGCAAGCTGAAAAAGGCGGTACAGATGGTATCCTATGCCCCGTACTTTATCTCCACGGTGGTTATCTGCGGTATGATATCCATTTTTATGTCTCAGGATTCGGGGATCTTTAATGTGATCCGTGGGTTCTTTGGAATGGAACCTGTGGATTTCCTGGCGAAACCGGAGTGGTTTAAGCACATTTATGTGTGGAGCGGCATTTGGCAGGGTATGGGATGGAGCTCCATCATTTACATATCGGCCCTGGCCGGAGTGGACTATGAAATGCATGAAGCAGCCATTGTGGACGGTGCCACTAAGATACAACGGATGATCCACATAGATCTGCCTTCTATTAAGCCGACTATATTGATGCTGTTTATTCTTCAAATGGGCGGCCTTCTGGGAGTGGGCTTTGAAAAGGTGTATCTGCTGCAGAATTCCTTAAACAGAAGCGCCGCTTCGGTTATTTCCACCTATGTGTATGAGGTGGGTCTGGTCAATTCCGATTATGGATACTCCACTGCGGTGGGTCTGTTCAACTCGGTGATCAGCCTTGTTCTGGTGGTGACAGCCAACCAATTGAGCAAGAAGTTTGCAGGCGAAAGTCTGTTTTAAGTAAGGAGGGTATATAAATGAAGTGGAGAAAATCGGGATACAGGAAATCTTATTCCGACAAAATATTTGACATAGTCAATCTGCTGGTGATGATCATCCTGCTGTTTATCTTTGTATGGCCTCTGTGGTTCGTAGTCATTGCCTCCTTCAGCGATCCCAATCAGGTGTGGATGGGAAAAGTGGTATTGTGGCCCAAGGGTTTTACGCTGATTTCCTATGAAGAGCTGCTGCAATATAAACGGATCTGGACAGGCTATGCGAATACCATATTTTACACGGTGGTGGGAACACTGGTCAATCTGGCGATGACAGTGTGCGGCGCATATCCTCTTTCCCGAAAGGATTTTATGCCCCGGCACGTGGTCATGATTCTGCTTATGATAACCATGTACTTTTCCGGAGGATTGATCCCTACGTATCTGGTGGTGAGCAAGCTGGGACTGGTCAATACCCGCTGGGCCATGATCATACCGGGAGCCATGTCCGTTTACAATATGATCGTTACCAGGACATATTTTATGAACAGCATTCCCTCCTCACTGCAGGAAGCGGCCACCCTGGACGGAGCCAGCTCTTTTCAGTATCTGATACGTGTAGTGCTGCCCTTGTCCAAGCCCATTCTGGCTGTAATCGGATTATACTATGCAGTGGGACACTGGAATGATTTCTATTCGGCTTTAATTTATATTTATGATGACAGCATGCTGCCGCTGCAGTCTTTTCTGCGGGATATCCTCATGTCCACCAAGCTGACGCTGAACAATATGTCAGGAGTGGATATGGCCACGGCGGCTGCCAAGGCACAGCTGGCGCAGACTCTGAAATACAGTGTGATTATTGTGTCCACGGTGCCTGTGCTCTGTATTTATCCCTTTATTCAGAAGTACTTTGTTAAGGGTGTGATGATCGGCTCCGTAAAGGGTTGATTGTTACTGTGGATATTAACTGCGGACATTGAATGAGAGGTGTTGATATGAACCCCATTTTACCGCTGCATTATGCGGCGCCTGACGGAGAGCCCCGGGTATGGCGGCAGGATCCGGATACCTTGTATCTTTATGCCACCAATGAGCTGGTGGGCTGCGCCGGAGATGAGCCGGTGCAGCATGTCTGGTCCACCAGGGATCTGATCACCTGGGAGGAGCATATTCCCGGCTTTGATGCCAGGGAGGCAGTGGACTTTGAACAGGTTACATCCCTGCCGGCCAGTGACTGTATAGAAAAGAACGGACGGTTTTATTATTATTTTACGGCGGGAGGCAGACAGTGTGTGGCCTTTTCGGACAAGCCGGAGGGGCCCTTTCTCCATGCGGTCCCTATTCCGGGAACGGAGTTTCCCAATTGCGGGGATCCGGCAGTATTTGTGGACGAGGACGGAAGCGCGTACCTGTATTGGGGGCAGTTCTATTTAAAGGGCTGCAGGCTGAAGGACAATATGTGTGAGCTGGAGGCCGACACCATCCGCACCATGCTTCTGACAGAGGAAGAGCATGGTTTTCATGAGGGCAGTTCCATGCGCAGGAGAGGGGATCTCTATTACCTGATTTATTGCGACACGGACAGAGGGGCGGCCACATGCTTAAGCTATGCGGTAGGCAGGTCTCCTCTGGGTCCCTTTGAGAAAAGAGGGGTGATTATTGACAATGCTGGCTGTGACCTGGCCACATGGAATAACCATGGGTCAATCGTGTGTTTTCATGATCAGTGGTACATTCTGTATCACAAGGCCTGCTTTGCCCTGGAAATGGGCGGACGCAAGGCCTGCATGGAGCCCATTTACTTTGATGAAAGAGGGGATATCCGGGAGGTACAGATGACTACTCAGGGCGTGGAGGGGCCCATTGCCGCTTCCCGCAGGCTGGAGGCCTACAGAGCCTGTCACTTCCAGTGGCCCGAGAGAGTCTATGAGATGGATCGGGAGGTGGCATGTTTTTATTGGAAGGAGCCAGTGACCGGGTGGCGCAGAACCGCCAGGGATGCGGCGCTTAGAAACAGTAAGGACACGGGGGTGCGTGCGGCCCACTATATCGAAAACGGGATCCACAGGGAATACTTGACCAGACTGACTCACGGAGACTGTATTTTCTATCGCTATCTGGACTTTGGAGACGGGGCGGCGGAATTTATCTGTTCGGCGGCCAGCCATAGAACCGGCTGTGAGCTTGAGATTCACATAGACGGAGCGGACGGGCCCTGTATCGGAAGGTGTGAGATCGGCGATACGGGAGGCTTTGGCCCCTGGAACTGGAAAACCTTCCGCTGTGAGGTTCGTCCGGTGACGGGAGTCCATGAGGTATGCCTGAAGGTCTGCTCCCACAGGTGGGACAGGGAATGGCTGTGCGATCTGGACTGGCTGCAGTTTGCATAAAAGCCGGGGGCCGCAAGCCACAGTCAAAAAGAAAGGAACAGAGCTGAAAGCTCTGCAGGAATGTGAAAGGAAAATGAAATGAATCAATTTGAGATCACAGTCAGAAATGCGGATTCCCGGGGGCTGGCGCCCTGCTGTCGTCCGGTTTTTGCATGGAAAGGCACCTGCCCGCCGGAGGCGGGAGGCAGAGAGTATGACCAGTATACCGTGCAGGTGGCGGCAGATGAGGAATTCCGGCGGCTTTTGTTTTTGCGGGATACCTGCAGGCAGTATATTGAGTTTGACAGTGCACCTCTTCACAAGAATAAGACATACTTTATCCGGGTGCGGAGCGGGTTGGGAGAATGGAGCGAAGGCAGCTTCGTGACGGGAAATCAATAAGAACGGGGTTATTGACTTCACAGAGGTGTGGAAGTTAATTCCGGATGGATCAAGGCGGCGTCTTCTCAGGCGCCGCCTTTCTGATTACGGTATTGGGAAGGGGTCAGTCCGGTATCCTGCTTGAATTTCCGGCGGAAGCTGGAGGTATTAAGATATCCTACCGCCATACTGATTTCGTCGATGGACTGATCGGTGTTCAGAAGCAGCTCCCTGGCTCTGCCCAGGCGAAGCTCCCAGACATAATCTGAAAAGTTCTGATTTACTTCTTTTTTTACCAGATAGCTGATATAGGCAATACTCACATGGAACTGATCGGCCAGCTGATTGATGGAAAAGTCCGGCTGAGTAAAGCTGTTTTCGATCTGCTCCTTCAGGTGGAAGGCGCTGGCGGATTTGGCTGTCCATTGTTCCTGGAAAAAATCGGTCAGTTTTTTTATATTGGCCTGGATGGCGGCGGCATTTTCCCCGTATGAACAGCTTCGGCAGAGGTACAGCGCTTCAAAATACAGATCACTGTAGGACTTGAAGCGGATATCGGAGTGCTCCATGGCGTTGGCAATAGCGGCCAGCAGATCGATCAGGATGCAATGGGCAAAGAAATCCGGGATCTGCTTATCCATAGATTCCGAGCGGTCTATGATATGAAATAATTCCCGGATATAACCGTCAGCCTCTTCAAATTGATAATTTTGCAGGGCGGCGGAGAGCCTGCTGATCATATCATAGGGGTAAACCAGCGCCGGGCCGCCGGCCAGGAGGGGTGAGGCATCCTGGTAGGATACCACCGGCATCTGTTTCCAGAGACTGCCGGCCTGAATGGCCTGCTCATACAGAGAGGGGATATCCAGGGGAGAGTCAGAGCTGTCGCTCAGAGAGGAAAGATATCCTTTTTCCTGGTGCAGGTCGGTAAGCAGCATTTTCAGCACCTCGTCTTTATTTGGCTCCGGGCCGGAATAGTTGATCAACAATATAGCGTTATCTCCGGAAGTCTCCAGAATGACGCAGGAATCTTCCGAAGTCAGTGAGCTGCGGAAAAATTCCACAATCTTTCCGCAGGGGAAAGGGGATCTGGGAGATTTCATTTTCACGGCAAAGAGCAGGATATCGGAATCTATGCCGAAAAAGCGGTCAATATCCGGAAGCTCCTGCCAGTCCACGGCCATATGGTTTGATGTGATGATGCTGTCCAATATGGATTTCTGGATGGAGAGCTTATATTTTTCCAGCTTCTCCTGAAGCTGGCGGTTTTGGAGATTTGAATCCGTAAAAGTCTGATCCAGCTGCTCCAGATAGCTTTGCCGCCTGTCAGGAGCTGTCACGAACTTCTGCGTCAGCTTGTGCAGGGGCATATAGGTGCTTCTCATGGACAGAAGAAGGAGCAGAAATCCCAGAAATCCAAGAGCCAGCAGGATCAGGTAGGCAGTTTTAAAGGCAGTGTTGACCTGCATCAGCAGAACCTGGTTGGAAATCAGAGAAAGCATTACAAAATCATTGCTGAGCCGGCTGACACAAAGGGAGGTGCTGCTGTCAATGGAATAGATGCCGTCTCCGGATTCAAAGGAATCCATGTAGGGCATCAGAAGCTTGGGATTTGTCCCTGCTACGATATTTTTCTCAGAATCCAACAGAGCGATGGCCGGCATTTCGCTGGAGGAAGCGTTCTCGCAGAGCTGCTGAATTTCCCGAAGGCTGACTAAGAAGTAGGTGATATAATTGGAGTGAGAGCTGTTTACAGGAAAATAGATCAGATGCTTTTGATCGTTTTCCTGCAGATACAGCAGCTGGTTCTGCCTGCTGTCCAGATAGGGGGCAGGATCGAAGACAAAGAGGTCGGGATCGAGCATGTAAAATACATCCTCCTTATATTCCGTGATGACTTGGGAGGATGAAACAATATTGCGTTTTTTGTTCAGATAAACAGCGGATTTTATATAGGGGCGGCCTGTGGTGTATTTCGTAATTTCCTTGTAGACCAGGTATTGGCGCCATTCATCGGTAGTATACCGGGCGAGTATAATGTTGACATTGTCTTTTATGGAATTATTTACGGTATTCATGGCGTCAAATTCTTCTGCCAGAGTCTGACGGATATTGTGAAGCTGTTCTTCGGAGGAAACGGTGAGCTGTTCCAGATAAAGCTTTGCAAGCTGGGTGCGGACGATGTAGAAAAAGCCTGTGATCAGGAAACAGAATATGATAAAGTAGGACAGAAAATAACGCAACAGTGTGCTGTCCGAAAATTTATGCGGACGTGCCTGTCTGATTTTCATAAGGTACTCCTTTTAGTGCGGTATGTCTTGTGGGATACAGTTTCATTATATAAGAACAGAAATGAAAATGCAATACCCTGCGGGTCCAGCACATGAAGGCAAAACGCCAGAAAAGCGTCTGATGTGCAGACGCTTTTCTGATGGCTGCATGATCTGCTGCAGGTGTTACTTTACGTTTTCCTTTGCAGCGGCAGAAGCCAGGGAACGGTACTTCTCCTTTTCCTCCGCCATTTCAGCGACAGTCTTGGTCTTTTGCTTAAAGCCCTTAACCGGGCGGCAGGGAACGGTCTTGTGCTGCGCTCTTTCCTCTGCCCGAAGGATTTCTTCCCGGTATTGGGGAAGCCATTCCTTTTCCGCCGTCAGCATTTCGTCCACCATCTGCCGAATCTCATCGGGAGTACATACTGTGCCTGTGAGGGGATCCATCATAGCGGCCTGGTAGAGCAGGCGGATATCTCCATGTACGGCGGCTTCCACGGCCAGCTTCTGAACCCATACGCTTTGAGAGCAGATGGCGGCGCAGCCCAGAGGCAGATCGCCTACCCTGGGAATTGATATGCCGTTGTAATCTACATAACAGGGCACCTCCACCACACATTCATCGGGGAGATTGGTGATGGTTCCGTTGTTCATCACATTAAAACAGCCTCTGTAGATCCTGCCGGTCTCCAGTCCCTCAATGATGTAGCTTCCGTGTTCGCCGGAGCGCTTTTCGGGGATAAATTTTTTGGAGGGCTCCTTCAGCCAGTTGGGAAAGTCCGTCTCAAACCAGTTCCGCCCTTCCCGGCATACCCGCAGATATCCGGCGGTTTCTCCCTGGATCCAGGAGCTGTAATTGATCCATTTTTCCATTTCCTCCGGGCGTTTCCGATACCACATCAGATATTCGGAAAGATGGCCGTTGGACTCGGTAGAGTAATATCCGAAATTTTTCATCACATCCAGACGGATATTTTCGTCCTTTGCAAACTCGGCCCGTGTCATCAGGTCATAAAGCTCGCCGGTTCGCTCCACACCGTCTGTCTTTACACTGATGTACCAGGTCTGGTGGTTTAAGCCTGCGCAGATAATGTCCACATCTTCCTTTTTTCGGCCCAGGGCCCTGGCAATCTGATCGTGGCCATGCTGAACTCCGTGACAGAGGCCGTAGGTGGGAACATGTCCGTATTTGTTACATGCCCAGGTGACCATGGCGTTGGGATTGGAATAGTTTAGCAGGATGCATCCCGGGGCCGCCACATCCCGGATATCCCTGCAGAATTCCAGAATGGCGTGAATGCCCCGCTGTCCGTACATAATTCCGCCGATGCAGAGCGTGTCGCCCACACACTGATCCACTCCGTACTTTAAAGGGATCTCCACATCCTTTTCAAAGGCCTCCAGCATGCCGATCCGGACACAATTGATCACATATTTTGCATCCCGGAACGCCTCACGGCGGTCAAGGGTGGAATGGATCTTTATGCTCAGTCCGTTTTCGTCGATATCCCTCTGACAAAGCTGTGTCACCATCCGCAGGTTATCAGGGTTGATGTCTGTAAAGGACACCTGGATGTCATGAAATTCCGGAACCGTCAGGATATCTGCCAGAAGCCCCCTGGTAAAGCCGATGCTTCCCGCACCTATAAACGCTACTTTAAAAGACATGGCGCTGCCTCCTTATATGGTTTTGGATGATTCTTTTTGAAATCATCTGATTTTATCATAGACAATTTCGAGCTGTTTTGCAATAGAATTAGAAAAGCAGTATAAGGAAAGAAGCCGTGAAAAGTAACAAAAAGCTGGTTACTGTAGGGGACCCTCAGGAGAAAATTGTGTTCCCAGCAATATGCTGTCGATAATGCCTTCAGAAGAGACATCCTGGTGTGTTAAGACAAAAATAATCCCGGACCTGCACCTGCGCGAAGCCCGGGATAAGGGAGGGGACCTGGCCCCTCCTGCAAAAGGGGAGGATAAGGTTCTGCCCCGCAGAACCCAAGTATTACTTTTTCTTTGGTCAGATCAAAGGAGGGGGTTCCTTGACAATCAATAGTGTGACCTGAAAAAATATAATTATACATTTTTTCAAAAAAATATTACGCGGCCTTGCTTTTATTTCATGCAGGGGCGCGCCGCGTTACTGTTCACTTAATGGTTTCGCAGTAGGAAGAGGAATACAAAAAACAGTTGTTTAAAATAGGAATATGTTATATACTGTTTCTTGGAAGAAGGGGGTGTATGCCCGGTCTTCCGGAATCAAGGATGAAGTGAGGATAGTATTATGGCATTACTGGATCAGTGGAAGGAGATCGCTTATAACGAGAACAAGGGGCAGGACGAGCTTCAGAGAATATGGGGCGACTATTTTCAGCGCGAGAAGGAGATCTATGCCCAGCTGCTGAAGGCGCCGGACGAAACGGTGAGGGGATCCGTTAAGGAGCTGGCGGAAAAGTACGGAGTGGATCTTATGACCATGACCGGTTTTCTGGACGGAATCAATGACAGCCTGATCGAGAAAAATCCCATCGAGGAGATGGAGGAGGACACGGAGGTAAATCTGGGCTTTGACAAGGCGCTGCTGTATAAAAATATGGTGGCGGCAGAGGCGGACTGGCTTTATAATCTGGAGGAGTGGAAGGACATTTTTGACGAGGATACCAGAAAAGCCCTTTATAAGGAACAGAAATCCTCCACCACTATCGTGAAGGAGGCAAAGGTATATCCCAATGATCCCTGTCCCTGCGGAAGCGGCAAAAAGTATAAAAAATGCTGCGGCAGGAAATAAGGGGGAACTGCCTTGGAGCACATATAAAAGCGGTGATATACATATAAAAAGAGAATCGGCAGGGCCGGTTCTCTTTTTGGCATTATTTTTGGTTTATCGTGTTCCCTATCTGCCGAAAATAGTGTATACTGGTGATATGGCTTGAAAAATACGGGAAAGGAATGGTAGTCATGAAGTACTTCAGGGAGCATTTTAAAGAGTATCTCAGGGAGGTGAAATGGGATGCGCTGATAGCCGGGATCCTGTATATCCTGCTGGGGATCGTGGCGCTGGTGCTGCCGGAGACCATGGAGAGGGCTCTGGGCTATCTGCTGGCGGTGGCGCTGATCCTGACGGGGGCAGTCTCCATGATCTGTTATCTGCTGAGGGAGGCTCACCAGAATTATTATCGCAATGATTTTATGCACGGGCTCATCGAGATCGGAGCAGGTATTCTGGTTCTGTACCATGTGGAGCTGGTCATATCCCTGATTCCGTTTTTGCTGGGGATCATGATCCTGATCAGCGGCTGCAGCAAGCTGCAGGACGTGATCGACATGAAACGGTGGGAATACGGAAACTGGGCCGCCATGCTGGTGGTTGCTGCCGTCAACGCAGGGCTTGGAATTCTGTTTATGTTCAATCCCTTTAAAATGGGAGCGCTTTTGTTCCGGCTTATCGGTGTGGGGCTGATACTCAGCGGCGCCAGCGACTGTGCTGCCGTTATCTATTTTGCCAATAAGATCAGAAAATATTTTGACGGTCTGCGCACGGTGGACAGCACCTGTGTGGAGATTACCAATGTGGCGGAGCGGAAAACGGATGCCAAAAAAGAGAAGGGTGAAGGGGAAGAGCGGTGAATATAGCGTCTTTTTTGATGCCCAAGGCGGATGTGGCATATCTGCGGGATGATATGACGCTGCGGCAGGGGCTGGAGAAATTAAGGAGGAGCGGTTATACCGCTATCCCGGTGATCGACAGGGAGGACAGATACGTGGGGGTGGTGGGAGAGGGCGACTTTCTGTGGAATATACTTTCCCACAATGAAAATCTGGACCGTATCACCCTGAGAAGCCTGGAGCATCTGACAGTGAGGGATATGGTCCAGAACGGGAAGGTAAGGCCGGCAAGCATCAGTACTTCAATGGAGGTGCTGCTGGAGCGGGTGAAGAGTCAGAATTTTGTGCCTGTGATCGATGACCGGAGCGTATTTATCGGAATTGTCACTCGGGGTGATGTTATCAAATACTTTGTGGCAAAGGCCGATTCCTTTGACATTCCGGACAAAAGAAGCTATAATCTGGAAGAACAAGAGAGGTAACGAATTATGAAAAAACTGGAAGAATATGTGGTGAGTATTCCTGATTTCCCGGAGGAGGGTATCATATTCCGGGATGTTACGAGCGTGCTGCAGGATGCGGACGGACTGCAGCTGGCGGTGGACACCATGCAGGACATGGTAAAGGATCTGGAATATGATGTGGTGGCGGGGCCGGAATCCAGGGGATTTATATTTGGAACGCCCATTGCTTATAATAATAAAAAGCCCTTTGTGCTGATCCGCAAGGCGGGCAAGCTTCCCAGGGAGACGGTTTCCATTGCCTACGATCTGGAGTACGGGCAGGCTGTGATTGAGATGCATAAGGACAGTATTAAGCCCGGACAGAGGGTGCTGATCGTGGATGATCTGATTGCCACGGGAGGAACCACGGAGGCTATGATAAAGCTTGTTGAGCAGCTGGGAGGCCAGGTGGCAGGCATCGTGGTGCTGATGGAGCTTGCAGGACTAAAGGGACGGGAGCGGCTTTCCGGATACCGTCTGGAGTCGGCGATCTGTTATCCCGGAAAGTAGAGTGCCGCAGTGGAGCATACGGCAGGAGAGCGTAGTATCTATGGCAGAAGAAAAGAATGATGTCATTTTTGACGATGGAAAAATCAATGAATCCCATGAATTTGTAAATCCTGAGGAGCTGTATCAGGAGCTTATTCAGCGTGTCCATAAATATCATCCCAGCGATGATATTTCCATGATTGAAAAGGCGTACCGGATCGCGTATGAGGCCCATAAGAATCAGTTCCGAAAGTCAGGGGAGCCATATATCGTTCATCCGCTGAACGTAGCTATCATTCTGGCAGATCTGGAATTGGACAAGGAGACTATCGTGGCCGGCATCCTCCATGATGTGGTGGAGGATACTGTTATGACGGAGGAGGATCTGAAGCGTGAGTTCGGAGACGACGTGGCTCTTTTGGTGGACGGCGTCACCAAGCTGGAGAGAATCCCTCTGTCTTCCGGAACAGACCAGCCGGATCAAAAGCTGGAGATGCAGGCGGAGAATCTGCGAAAAATGTTTCTGGCCATGGCGAAGGACATCCGGGTCATAATGATCAAGCTGGCCGACAGGCTTCACAATATGCGGACGCTCAAGTATAAAACGCCGGAGAGCCAGCAGAGGATTGCCGGGGAAACTCTGGAGATCTACTGTCCTATTGCCCAGAGGCTGGGCATCAGTAAAATCAAGATTGAGCTGGACGATCTGTCCCTGAAATATCTGGAGCCGGAGGTCTATTATGACCTGGTGGATAAGATCGCGGTGCGCAAAAGCGTTCGTGAAAAATATATTCAGGGCATCGTGGACGAGGTGAGGGAGCATATCGTCGGAGCCGGGATCCAGGCCAAGGTGGACGGCCGGGTAAAGCATTTTTTCAGCATCTATAAAAAGATGAAAAACCAGAATAAGACGCTGGATCAGATATACGATCTGTTTGCGGTGCGCATTATCGTGGAGACTGTGCGGGACTGTTATGCGGCCCTGGGCGTAATCCATGAAATGTATACGCCGATTCCCGGAAGGTTCAAGGACTATATTGCCATGCCCAAGGCAAATATGTACCAGTCCCTCCATACGACCCTGATCGGGAGTACGGGACAGCCCTTTGAGATACAGATCCGCACCTTTGAGATGCACAAGGCTGCCGAATACGGCATTGCCGCCCACTGGAAGTACAAGGAGGCCTCGGACGGCAAAAAGGTGGCGGCCCAGGAGGAGGAAAAGCTTGTATGGCTGCGCCAGATTCTGGAATGGCAGCAGGACATGTCCGACAACCGGGAATTTTTAAATCTGCTGAAGAACGATCTGGATCTGTTTTCGGACAATGTGTACTGCTTTACGCCCACCGGTGAGGTGAAAAACCTTCCTGCGGGCTCCACGCCCATTGATTTTGCCTATTGCATTCATTCCGCCGTGGGAAATCGCATGGTGGGAGCCAGAGTCAACGGCAAGCTGGTGACCATCGACTACGAGATTAAAAACGGCGACAGGATAGAGATCATTACTTCCCAGAATTCCAAGGGTCCCAGCCGGGACTGGCTGAATGTGGTGAAAAGCACCCAGGCAAAAAACAAGATTAATCAATGGTTCAAAAATGAACTGAAGGAAGATAACATTGTAAAGGGACGGGATCTGCTGGCCAATTACTGCAAGACGAAATCCATCAACCTGTCGGAGCTGCAGAAACAGGAATATATGGATGCCATTATGCGCAAATACGGCTTTCGGGATTGGGAGTCCGTTCTGGCAGCCATCGGCCATGGCGCCCTGAAGGAGGGTCAGATCGTCAACCGGATGCAGGAGCTCTACGACAGGGCGCATCAGAAGGAGACTACCAACGAGGAGGTGCTTCAGAGCATTGCCGAGGCCAGCGCCGCCGCTGCCGCAAAGCCGGCCAGGATGAAGGCCAAAAGCGGCATCGTGGTCAAGGGAATTGCGGATTTATCCGTGCGGTTTTCCAAGTGCTGTTCTCCGGTGCCGGGAGATGAGATTGTAGGCTTTGTCACCAGAGGAAGAGGGATTTCCATCCACCGCACGGATTGTGTGAATATGATGAACCTGCCGGAGATCGAGAGGATCCGTCTGATCGACGCGGAATGGCAGGATGAGGGTGCGGCGGAGAAATATGTGGCGGAGATCAAGATATTTGCCAATAACCGCAACGGGCTTCTGGCGGATATCTCCAAGGCCATGACCGAAAAAAACATCGATATTCTTTCTATGAATACCAGAGTCAGCAGACAGGGACTGGCCACACTGCAGACCACCTTCGAGATCGGAGGGCGTGAAGAGCTGAACCGCATTATCGAAAGAATCCGGGCGATTGAGAGTGTGGTGGATATAGAGAGGACCACCGGGTAAGGTATGTCCGTATCTTAGGGACTGGAGATGAGGAAGAGCATTCAGGGTGCCGGACATACGAAAAAAGTGAGGCAGGAAATACCTGAGGAAGCTCACAGGAGGATATATATGGCGCAGATCAAAATCGGACGCATGGTTCTGGGCGTATGCCAGACCAATTGCTATTTTTTGTACAGAGAAGGAGAAAAGGACTGTATCGTTGTGGATCCTGCGGACAAGGGCGGGGATATCTACAGAGCTCTGCAGAAAAACGGTTTCCGGACGGCGGGGATCCTGCTCACTCACGGGCATTTTGACCATATATGGGGTCTGGATGGGCTGCGGGATGCGGCCAGCGCCGCGGCGGAGGCAGACGGGCTGGAGCCTGTAAGGGCCTATGCATGCCAGGAAGAGCGGGAGCTTTTAAAGGATGCGCATCAAAATGTGTCGGAACAGGCGGGACGGCCCTGCTCTGCTTATGCGGACGTATATGTTAAGGACGGGCAGGAGATTGCTCTGGCGGGAATGACCTGCCGGGTTATTGCCACTCCGGGACATACGGCGGGAGGCTGCTGCTATTATTTTGAGGAGGCCGGATTTTTGATGGCGGGGGATACGCTCTTTGCGGAGTCCGTGGGAAGGACGGATTTTCCCACCGGCAGTATGGGAACGCTGGTGCGTTCCATCAAGGACAAGCTCTTTATTCTGCCCGAGGAGACGAAAGTTTATCCGGGACATGGGGAGAGCACTACCATAGGGCATGAAAAGAAATATAACCCTTTTTGCGGATAAGGTGTGCAGACATCGATTGTTTGTGCCGCCGCAGGCGGCATGTCCAAAGGTCTGAAAAAGGCGGCGGGGGTCATAGATTTGGAAGGAAAGAGCAGCAAGGCCCATCTGGTTATGGATGAGGTGAAAAAGGTGATCATAGGAAAGGATGGCTGTGTGGAAAAGGTGATGGCGGCCATTCTGGCAAAGGGGAACGTACTTCTGGAGGATGTGCCGGGAGTGGGTAAGACAGAGATGGCGCTGGCATTTTCCAGGGCCATGGGGCTTCTGTGCAGCCGGGTACAGTTTACGCCTGATGTGATGCCTGCGGATATCACAGGCTTTTCCATGTATCGGAAGGAGGAGGAACGGTTTGTATATCATCCCGGCGCGGCCATGTGCAATCTGCTGCTGGCGGATGAGATCAACCGGACTTCCCCTAAAACCCAGTCGGCTTTGCTGGAGGTTATGGAGGAGGGCAGCGTGACGGTGGACGGCGTTACCAGGCAGGTGCCGAAGCCCTTTATTGTGCTGGCCACACAGAATCCGGTGGGCTCCTATGGGACACAACGGCTGCCGGAGGCTCAGATGGACCGTTTTCTGATCTGCATCAGCATGGGATATCCGGAGCCGGAGGATGAGCTTCGAATGCTGAAGAGCCGTCAGGGAGAAAAGCCGTTAGACAGTGTGAGTCCGGTGATTTCCAAAGAAGAGCTGCTGGCCATGCAGCAGGAGGTGGAGGACATTTATATCCGGGACAATGTGTATAGGTATATGGTGCTTTTGTCCGGAGCCACCAGGGAGCACGAGCTGCTGGATCTGGGGATGAGCCCCAGAGGCACGCTGGCTTTGGGGAAAATGGCCAGGGCCTATGCTTATCTGGCGGGGCGCACATATGTGATACCGGGGGATGTAAAGTCGGCGTTTGCAGACGTGGGTATCCACCGGATCCGGCTGAACCAGAAAGCCAGGATAGACGGGCAGGACGCGGAGGCAGTGCTGGAGGATGTGCTGCGGCAGGTGAAGGAGCCCAGGATGGGAGAGAGGGGAGAAAAGGCTTCGGGCAGATTGGAACGGGGATTTTCCCGGGCCGCCGGGCAATGGTAAAAAGGCGGCTCTGTTACCTGATGGCTGTGGTGACAGGGTTTTATTTTGTGATGCTCTATGACTTCAGGGGGCTGCGGTTTCTGGCGGCCTGTCTGATCTGTATTCCTTTGCTGTATCTGGTTTTGCTGATTCCCCAGGCCAGAGGCTGCACCGTCTCGCTGGAGGCAGAAGCAGATACGGTGGTTCGGGAGGGCTTGATTGCTCTTACACTGACGGTGGAGAACAGGGGATTTCTGCCTGTTTCCAGGATATGGATCAGGGGAGTCTGGAAGGGACCGGGAGAGGAGGAGCAAAAGATTCAAAGGTGGCTGTGCGGCATCAGAGGAAGGCATGTCACCAGGGTCTGTCTGGAATTTCCCGCGCTGCATTGCGGCAGAGGAGAATTTATTCTGACCAAGGCAGGCGTCTGCGATTATTCCGGAATTTTTGCACTGCCGGCCAGAGAGCGCGGCGGGAATGCGGAGGTGTGTGTTCTTCCCAGGCTCTTCTCCATTCCCAGACAGGTGCTGGATCCGGCGGCGCTTCGAATCCGGAACGGAGAGAGGGACGGGGATGTGTTTGTGCGGGATTTTCATCCAGGGGACAGTATACACAGGGTGTACTGGAAGCTTTCTACAAAAACAGACCAGCTGCAGGTCCGGGACAGGGAAGAGAGCGCTTCGGTGATGTTCTATCTGGACGGAGTGGGAAAGCTTCGCACCAGGCCAAAGCTATGGGACGATTTTCTTGACAGGGCCTGTTCTCTCATGTGCTTTTTTCTGGAGGAAGGCGTACCCGGACTGCAGATAGTCTGGCAGGAGGAACAGGGCGAGGCGTGCCGGGAAATCCAGGAGCCGGAAGAGGTGTGGACCTGGGTGTATGCGCTTTTAATGCAGAAGGGGGAAATCCCGCTCCGGGAGGGACAGGACGTTTTCCCTGCCTCCGGCTTCTGCCTGAGGGAGGACGGCAGACTCTTTCTGGGGGAGCAATGCGTATATGAATAAGGTGAAACGTCTGTTTAACATATTACTGATGCTGGTGAACAATATAGGCATTGTGGGAGCCCTGGTTTCGATTTTGGAGATTCCCTGGGACAGTGCGCTGGATCCTGTGTTATTTTGGAGTGCGGTGTTCCTTTTTTGTGTGGCCGCCGCCTTTCTCTGGAAAGGCAGAAATCGAAGCAGAATTTTGTGCAGGGTGGTTTTATGTCTGATCCTTTACGTTTTTCTGGCATTTGTCTTTTGGGAGGAATTGTTTGCAGGGATCACATTGGTTCTGCAGGGGCCGGCGGAGAAGCTGGGTGAGATTTACGGCTTTCGCATTTACTGGCCGCAAAGTGCGTTGCTGCAGGAGACCGGGCGGGACGCGGAGGAGCTGAGAACACTGGGGACCATGGGAATGCTGGCAATCCTGTTTCCTCTGGAACTGGCGGCGGGTTATTTTGCGGCCCGGGGAAGCTGGCTGCCTGTGGCGGCGGGGAATCTGCTATGGTTTACTGCCGCATGTGCCTGCAATGTGTTTCCTGATTTTTTTTATCTGGTATTTTGTGTATTGGGTGTTTTGGCCGGATTTGCCAGGAGAGATTTTCGGAACGACCCTGTGGCGGGGCTTCAGGCGGCATTGTGGATGGCCGCCTTTACAGGGCTGGCTATGGGGTGTGCCTATTTTATTGTGCTGCCTGCTGCGGATGAGCAATATGAGCGAAGCCTGTTGGAAAGGCAGCAGTTTTATATGGAGGTAAACCAGGAGTGGATTCCCCGGATCCGCAGCTTTTTTGCAGGACACGGCATGGGGGCAGGAGTGGATGTGTCAGGAGAGCTGGGCAGGAAGGAGATCTTTTCCGATACCCTTACGGAAACATACCTGGTGACGGCGGACAGCCTTCCCCGGGGAACCCTGTACCTGAAGGGATTTGCGGGAAAGGATTACGGGAAGGACGCCTGGAAAGCGGACACGGATGCACATTTCCGGGAGTATTATGAAAGAGAAGGACTGAAGCTTCCGGAGGATTTCCGGCATTTGGTGAATATCGGCTGGGAGGCGGCCCGGGCCATGCAGGGGGGAGAGCCGGGAAGACTGGCCATTCAGGAGCTGGGCGGCAGCGGGAGCTACAGTCTGTACCCTTGCGGGGCCTTTTTGACAGATGGGTATCAGGTGAACAGCGACGGCACCTGCGCCCGACGGGATACCGTGTATGAATTTGAATACTATCTTCTGGAGGGACATGGCCGAAATGGCCGTCTGCCCTGGGGGTATTCCAGGCTGGAGCAGCAATACCGGCAGTATGTCTATGATAATTATCTGGAGTATCCCCGGGAGGAGCTTGCGATTCTCACAAAGCAGCTGGAGAATTCGGATATCCGCAGGGACAGTATTTATCAGTGTGTTTTGGATATTGCGGCCTTTCTGGAGGGACAGGCCTCCTATGATCTGGGGGCCGGGAACAATCCTGCCGGCACGGATTTTGTGGAATATTTTCTCTTTGAAAGCCATTCGGGGTATTGTATGCACTTTGCCTCTGCAGCAGTGCTGATCCTGCGATATTTTGGCATTCCGGCCAGATATGTGACAGGGTATGCGGTTTCCCCCGGCAAGTTCACGCAGGCCGGCACAGGGGAATGGAAGGCGACGCTCACAGGGGAGAACGCTCATGCCTGGGCGGAAGTTTACCTGGATGCCGTGGGCTGGGTACCGGTGGAGATGACGCCGGGAACAGCCGCTACCGGGGACAGCCGGGCGGAGCTTCTGGTGCGTATGGGAACACTGGAGGGGGATATTATCATGCAATCCTCTGCCAGGGAGGAGGCCAGGCAGGCAACCTTGCGGGAACTGGAGCAGGCCAGAATGGAAGCCGCCGCCCGGAAGGAAGCCGAAGAGCCCGGGAGACCTTGGTTTTTGGATCCGGAAGGCAAAGCAGAAAAAGACGGAGAGGCTTTGACGGAAGGCTCGTCTCAGGCAGCACCCGCCCTGCAGCAGGGAGGGAAGGGCTCTCAGGATCCCTCCGGAATGACCGGACAGGCCCCGGCTTTGGGATCCGGAGAGGGATCGGAGAACCGGGAGAGGCAGAAGGCACCGGTACTGGAGAGCCGGAAGGGCAGTCCGGGGTTTTTGCTGCTGAATGGGCTGGGTGCTGTTTTGCTGATTTGGGGACTGAGGCGCGGTATTCCTGCCACAGCCCGGGGAAGGATACGATATTGGCACAGGAAGCTGGAGCGTGCATCGGCCCGGGATCGGATTGCTTTGATGTACGGGAATCTGGAACGGGCGCTTCGGCTGGCAGGATATGCCGGAAAGGGACCGGGGGATGAGCAGGCGCTGAGGCGGAGCCTTAAAAGGATGTGCCCGGAAATTACAGATGCGGAGTGCCGGAAGCTTTGGGAGATCCTGGAGAGGAGCAGCTTTGCCAGGGAAGAGCCCTCTTCCGGAGAACAGAGTCAGGTATGGGCGATACAATGCGCTGTGGTGAGGAAGGCCTTTGCCGCAGCTCCTGTCCGTCGGAGGCTGTGGCTTTGGCTGCGGGTATACAGTGGATAAATTGAAGGTACCTGTGGGAGATGATGTGTATCTAATGGAGAAGGCAGATATAGGAGAATTAAAATATGTTTACAGTTGAGCTGAACAGGGAAAATCTGGAATATGATGTGCATTCGCTGGTACAGGCCTTTTATCCGGAGGAGCAGGTCAGGGTATTGATTCCCGAAAGCAGGTCAGATAAGAGGGAAGAGCTGCAAAACAGTGTGCGCATCCGGGTGGAGGCTTGGGAAGGGGGCGCAGTGCTTTCTGTTGATGAAGAAAAATTTTTCTGGTACTGGCCCCGGGAGGATTCGGAAGGAGCCTTGTGGGAGGAGGGTGATCCCAAGGTTTCTTTTAAGCGTTTTTTGTACCGAACACTCAGCCAGGTTACGGGAAAGAGTCTTCCCTGGGGAAATCTTACAGGGATCCGTCCCGTGAAAATCGCCTACGGTCTGCTGGAGCAGGGACGGGGAGAGGACGATATTCTGGAATATTACCGTCAGAGGCATTATGTGAGTGCGGAGAAGGCGGCGCTTTCCGTTGATATTGCCCGGAGGGAGCGCAGCCTTTTGGCAGGCATCCATTATGAAAGGGGCTATAGCCTGTATATCGGGATTCCCTTCTGTCCCACCACATGCCTGTATTGTTCCTTTACTTCATTTCCTATTGCCGGGTACCGGAAGCTGACGGATTCCTATGTGGACTGCCTGATCCGGGAAATGGAGTTTGTATCCGGACAGTGTGCAGGAAGGGTCTTGGACAGCGTATATGTGGGCGGAGGGACGCCTACGACTCTGGAGCCGGAGCAGCTGGACAGGCTGCTTGGCCGGCTGAGGGGGCTGTTTGATTTTGGCTCGGTCCGGGAATTCACCGTGGAGGCGGGCCGTGCCGACAGCATCACCGCAGAAAAGCTTCAGGTGCTTCGCCGACACGGGGTTACCAGGATATCTGTAAATCCCCAGACCATGAAGCAGGAGACGCTGGACATCATCGGCAGAAAGGCTTCTGTGGAGCAGGTGGAGGAGGCTTTTTCGCTGGCCAGACAGGCGGGCTTTGACAATATCAATATGGATCTGATCCTGGGACTTCCGGGAGAGACAAAGGAGGATGTGCAGCGCACGGTGGACAGGGTGGTGGAGCTGGCGCCCGACAGCCTGACCGTCCATTCTCTGGCCATAAAACGGGCTTCCCGCTTAAGTCAGTGGATCCTTGAAAACGGAGTGTCCATGCTGCGCAATACGGATGAAACCATGGCCGCTGCCGCAGAGGGCGCCAAAAGGCTTGGGATGGCGCCTTATTATCTTTATCGCCAGAAAAATATGTCCGGTAATTTTGAAAATGTGGGATATGCCAGGGAGGGAAAAGCAGGTCTGTACAATATCCTGATTATGGAGGAGAAACAGACCATTGCGGCCTGCGGAGCCGGCTCGATCAGCAAGCGGGTATATCCCGACGGGCGGATCGAGCGCAGCGAGAACGTAAAGGATGTGGCTCTCTACATCGAAAAGATTGACGAGATGATTGAAAGAAAAAGGCTGCTGCTGGAAGACTTCTGATCGGTGGGCGGAAATCATGGCGGCTCCAAAGCAGGATTACGCATCGTCTTCCGGTGATTCCTGACAGGAGGAGCGAACGGCTATGCCGTTTACCTCCACATTGCCATCCAGCTGGATGACCAGACATTCCCTGCCGTTTATGTTTCTGGTCTCGATCAGGTCCGTGCGGTCAGGGCTTACTTTGATAACCACATCCGGGGTCTTGACTTCAAAGGTTCGGGTGTTCATTACATTGCTGGCCAACAGAGAGGCGGTTTCGCCGGCGGTATCATCGTAATGACGGTCGAAATGCTCCAGCTTTTCATTTGACACACCGCTGTCCGCCAGGATGGCCTTGACCTCCTTTTTGTCCAGTACCAGAGGTTCCGGCTCTTCCTTGTGCTCCTGAGCCATTTCTGTAAGCTTGTCATGAATATTTTTTACCACTTCCATGTGGCAGTCTTCCCCCAGAGTCTCCTCGATCAGGGTGTGGAAGGTTTCCATCTGATTTCCTGCAGAGAGAGGAAGAGGACAGCCCAGCAGCTGGTCTACAAAGCCTTCTTTCAAATCTTCGGCATCCTTTGAGTAGAAGAGGGTGCTGTGGAGATCGGTTCCTCTGTCATGAAAGGCGGGGAACAGAAAGCCGGTTTCCGGAAGGGAGACCACCCAGTCCCGGACCCGGTTTTGAAAGGTGTTTTCCACGGCATTGTAGCTCAGCCCCGGTTTGGACAATTCCACGGGGCAGATGCAGGCCAGTATGTATTCGTATATTTCATCGGAGGCGTCCTCCATCTCAATTCCGTCGGTGGTCCTGCCGGGGACATCGTAGACGTCGTGTACTGCCAGAATCAGAAAATTCCCCACATATTCATAATTGGCAATGATCCGGTCATAGAATTCTTCCAACAAAGCGTCGTCCTTCAGTTTACTGTCCCGCAGGCGGAGCAAAAATTCCTGAGTGCCGCCTTCTTCCTCGCTGGCAAGAGGAAAATCCAGAGTAAGCAGGTTTTTGCCCGGAGTTCCGGACAGAGTTTTCCGAAGAATCTCGAAGTATTTGAACATTTCTTCCTCGGGCAGAGCCAGAAAAGCCTGCTTCAGTTCGGTTTTTTTATTTTTTTCTCCATCCACATAGCAGCCGCAGATGCGGGTGATGGAGCATTTTTTGGGAGTCAGAAGCTTTTTGATTTCCGATATGTCCTGTTTGGTCATGGTGTACCTCTTTGTTCCGTTTTGTTTTGTCCCGTGCCCGGCCTGGAATGCTTATGAGGGGGGTCCCACGCCGGCAGGGAAATTGTTTTCATTATAATTCATGGCTTTCAAGAATGTCAAGCCGTGTTGAACGCCTCTTGTAGGAAGCGGACTCCTGTGTTACTATGTAGGGAAGGAAGACGGAGCAGGATGGGACGAGCGGAAGAACCAAAGGAGGCGCCGGAAGGGAAAGGAAACAACAAAAGGTCGTCGGAAAAGAAAAGGACATAGGAACGTCGGGAGAGGGACGAACAATGATTGGAAAGAAGGATGATGGCTTCGGAAACGGAGCAAGATATATCTGCTGTGCGGCGGGCGTGGTGCTGGTGTGTCTGCTGACCGGCTGCGGAAGGAAGGAAGAAAATCTGGAAGCAGCCATGCAGAAGATACAGGAGCTGGATTATCAGGGAGCGTTGGAGGATCTGACCAAGGCGCAGGAGGCAGGGGAGAATGTGCGGCTGGTCAACAGGTCCAGAGGGATTGCCCATATGGGGCTGACAGAGTATGAGGAGGCCATAGCCGATTTTCAGGCCGCTTTGGCCGGAAGCAACGGTCTGGTGGAGAATGTGGACTTTGATCTGAATTATTATCTGGCGGCGGCATATACCAAAAATGAGCAGTATAGTCAGGCGGAGGATACATATAATGCGATCCTGGATCTGAGGCCGGGGGAGGCGGATGCCTATTTTCTACGGGGAAATGTCCGTATGAGCCTGGAAAATTTTGAAGGGGCAAGGGCGGATTTTGATAAGGTCCTGGCCATGGAGCCAAAGAATTATGACAGACTGATCCAGATTTATGAGGTGCTGGAGCATTTTGGATACAGGGAGGTGGGACAGGGATATCTGCAGAACGCGCTGGCCTCGGGCGGAGGGCAGATGGATGCATATGTTTCCGGGAGAATATACTATTACCTGGGTGAATATCAAAAGGCGTATCTGGCGCTGGAGGAAGCGAAAGAAAAGGGCGGAGAGAAAAGCTACCTGTACCTGGGAAGGGCCTATGAGGCTACCGGAGATTATAATTATGCTTCCAGCGTGTATAACAGCTATCTGAGCAAATATGATGGATCCGCGGAAATCTATAATCAGCTGGGCTTGTGCGAGCTGGCGAAGGGGGAGTACCAGAAGGCCCTGGAGGCCTTTCAGGCGGGAATGCAGCTGGAAAACAGCGGCATGATGCAGACGCTTTCCTTTAATGAGATCGTTACATATGAATATTTAGGGGACTTTGAGAGAGCAAAAGCGCTGATGGACTATTATGTGAAGAATTATCCAGATGACGGGCAGGCCAGGAGAGAATATGATTTTTTAGTCACCAGATGAGGAACTGTTAGAAAACAGTCTTTCTTATGCACTGCAGATTAAGAGTGTTTTCTAACAGTTTGGCAGGTGTGAGCGGTCTTATGTATTGTTTGGGCTGCCTGTGCGATTTTTGTCCGCGGGCTTTATGGATTGTCTGGGGCGCTTGGACTTCAGGAAAGCAGCATATTCCATGATGGATCCTACTGCTGATGTGTCGCAGGATAATATGGTGTTTACGATATCCAAAACGGTATATTCCTTTGTCACGCGGCGGTTCAGGGTCCTTAAGCTGGAACGGAAATCGGTGCGGTTCAGCAGGTAATCCGTGGTAACATCATAGTAATCTGCCAGGCGGGAAAGAGTGACCAGATCAGGAGAATGGATGTTGTTTTCATAGTTGGAGATCGTACCTACGGACAGGTTCAGGTGAGCGGCGAGTTCTTTTTGGCCGATGCCTTTTTCTCTGCGCAGCGCGGCAAGGATTTCTCCCGTGTTCACTCTTTTCGCCTCCCCTAACTGACAATTTTGAGCAATCATAAAGTAGATTGTATCTGATTTCATGTTTATTAAAATAGCTTTTTAGATAACTCTTAAAAATATATTGGCAAAATATGTAGAATTTGGTAAAAATAAAACGATTCCTCTGTATTCGTTTTTCTGTTGGCGGTTGACGTCTTACCGGAGTCTGAGGTAGAATAATAGCGGCTTACAGAGGTACAGAGTAGAAAAAGGAAGCCTTGGGCTTCGGAATGGAGAAGAGAATGATCAACAAACTGATTGCCGGGATACGAAGGACAAACGCACCTATTGTGGTGGGGCTGGATCCAATGCTGAAATATGTGCCGGAACACATCAAACAGAAAGCCTTTGCCGATCTGGGTGAGACTCTGGAAGGCGCAGGAGAGGCCGTCTGGCAGTACAATAAGGGGATCGTGGACGCCGTATGCGATCTGGTGCCCGCGGTGAAGCCCCAGATCGCCATGTATGAGCAGTTCGGCATTCCTGGCCTTGCCGCTTTTAAAAAAACCGTGGATTATTGCAGGGAAAAGGGGCTGGCAGTGATTGGAGATATTAAGAGAGGAGACATTGGATCAACCTCTGAGGCATATGCGGCCGGCCATCTGGGAAGGGTACAGGTGGGGAACAGCATTTGCAGCGGCTTTGGAGAGGACTTTGCCACAGTGAACCCGTATCTTGGATCCGATGGCGTTAAGCCTTTTCTGCAGGTTTGCCGTCAGGAAGGGAAGGGTATTTTTGTGTTGGTGAAAACCTCCAATCCCAGCAGCGGAGAACTTCAGGACAGATTGGTGAAGACCTGTGCCGAAGGGGAGGAAGTCCTCCGGCCCATCTACGAGCTGGTGGGAGAGCAGGTGGCTGCCTGGGGGGCAGAGTGCATGCCCGAAGAAGGAGAATACAGCTATGTAGGTGCTGTGGTGGGAGCCACATATCCGGAGCAGGGGCGGATCTTAAGAAGAATTATGCCCAGGGCCTTTATTCTGGTGCCCGGCTACGGCGCCCAGGGAGGCCGGGGAGCTGACCTGGTTCATTTCTTTAACGAGGACGGACTGGGTGCGGTCATCAACTCGTCCCGGGGTATTATTGCCGCTTATCAGCAGGAAAAGTACGCACATTTCGGAGGGGAAGGGTATGCCGACGCAGCCAGGGCTGCAGTGCTGGACATGAAAGAGGACATTGCGTCGGCCCTGGAAAACAGGTAATATTAAAGAAGGATTTTTAAAGATTTTCAGCATATCAAGCAAAATGGAGGGAAAATGTATGGAAATTGTCTGTCTGGATCTGGAAGGGGTGCTGGTGCCGGAAATCTGGGTGGCTTTCGCTCAGGTAAGCGGGATCCCGGAGCTGAAGAGGACTACCCGGGAGGAACCGGATTATGCGAAGCTTATGAAGTGGCGGCTGGATATTTTGAAGGAACATAATCTGGGACTTGGGGAGATCCAGAAAACCATCGCCTCTATTGATCCTTTTCCCGGAGCCAGGGAATTTTTAGACGAGCTGCGAAGTTTTACTCAGGTAATCATTATCAGTGACACTTTTACGGAATTTGCGACTCCGTTGATGAAAAAGCTGGGATGGCCGACGATATTCTGCAATTCCCTGGAGGTGGCCGAAAACGGTGAAATTACAGGATTCCGCATGCGGGTGGGGGATTCCAAGCTGACGACGGTGAAGGCCCTTCATTCCATCGGCTATGAGACCATTGCCAGCGGCGACAGCTACAATGATCTGGGCATGATCAGAGCCAGCAAGGCGGGCTTTCTGTTTAGAAGCACGGATCAGATCAGGACGGATAACCCGGATCTGCCGTCCTTTGACAGCTATGGGGAATTGATGGATGCAATAAAAAAAGTCATAGGCTAGACGGACAGAGGACAGTGGTAAAGTTTACCTGACATTGTGTCGAAATACAACAAAAGAATCATATTTCACACGCTTAAAGTGGGGAAAGGCTTATAAAAGGAGAAAATAAGGATGAAAAAAATAAAGAATATAGTAGCAGGTGCATTATTGATGGCAACATTATTATCCATGTCTGCAATTGGTGCTTATGCAGCCGAGAAAGAATGTGACCATAACTGGCATCTTTACAGTCTCGAAAAGGTATATGAGTATTCTGGTGTCTGTAACCGACATGAGAATTGTACTGCTCACATAGAAGGGTATTTTGTCAGATATAAATGTGGCAAATGTGGAGCTGATGATGCGAAAACCTATACCGAAGAACGGCATTTAAAGTAGATTTGTATCGTTTCCCAATAATTGGATAGTCGGGGGACTTATATGAAGAATTATAAGATACGAATTACTGCATTTTTTGCATGTCTTTTGCTGGGAACGTCAGCCTGCGGTGCTCGGGAACAGACGGATGATGCTTCCCGGGCCTCTGTCAAAGCATATGGGATTGAAAGGGAACTGACTCTTAGCCTGAGCGAGCAGGCTTTGTCAGGCTGCTTTGTGACAGATCAAAATATCTACTATGAAGATAAGGAAAAGGGTGTGAGCTGTCTTATAATGCAGGAGCTGGCTGCGCAGACAAAGCCTGTGCAGCTTTTCACTCTGAAGGCAAATGAGGTGATGCATGCCTTTACGGTGACGGAGGCGGGCGAGATCATTATGGCGGTTAAGTGCTTTGGAATAACAGACGATAATGATATTGACTGGGATTCCGGAGCTGCTATGGAACTTCGGAAAACCAATGAAAAGGGTGAGCTTCTTTGGAAACAGGAGATACCGGATGTACAGCAGGATGCCTTTATCACACAGATCTTGTCCGGGAGCGACGGCAGGATATATGTTTCCGCTCAGAAAGAGCTGTTTTTCTTTGATGAAGCGGGAAAGCCTGACAGACGTCTAACAGTGAAAGGGCAGATGATTCAGCAGCTGGCAGATGTTGGAGGCGGGAAGCTGGCCGTGCGGCAGAGTACGCAAAACGGCCAGAACATCACAGTGTATCAGGGGGCAGACGGAAAAGAACTGTTTCAAAAGGACTTCAGAGAAGACAGGATATGGTTTAAGGATAGGGAAGGGCTGTATTATCTGGATAATGATATGCTTGCTGTGTATGACTGGGAGTCAGGCAGCGGCCAGGCGATGCTCAGCTTTACCGACTGCGGCATGGAAGCATCAATAATGACAATCAGGATATTCAGGGCCCTGGGCAAGGAACGGTATTTAATTGGGTTGAAGGAAGACGAAAGTGCTGTGATTCGTTTCGTCTGGCTGAATTCTCAGGCAAATCAGGCCAGGGAGGAGAGCGAAGAGGAGGAAGTGCCGAAAACGCAGCTGACATTTGCTGCATTTGCATCACAGGATTTTCAGGGCAGCGTAGCGAGATTTAATCAGTCGCATAAGAACTATGAGGTGATATTGAAGGGCTTTAAATATCCTGAACAGGAAGCACAGTTTTATGCCTGTCTGGTCTCCAAGGACAGCCCGGATATTTTGGAAATATCGGGAAGGACGGAAAAATATGTCAGTAATGGATATCTGTTGGACTTAACTCCTTTTATAGAAAAGAGCGACAGGATTAACTGGGATGATTATATTTCAAGAATGCCGGAAGACATTGCGGTGAACGGGAGGATTTATGCTCTTCCCAAAAGGGTGAGCCTGACGGTACTTGCCTGCCCCACAAGTCTCCTTAAGGGGAAGGACAGCTGGGACATAGGAGAGTATCTGGATTTGCTGGAGGAGTATCCCGACGCGCTGTCCTGGGAAGGAGCTTCCGTGGAAAGAATAAAAGAGGAAATTCTCAGATGCGCGTTGTATAATGGGATAAATGGATTCGTTGACAGGGAGGCAGGAACGGCGGCCCTGGATGGCGGCGATTTCCGCTCAATTTTGGAGCGTATCGCTGCGCTGGATGTAAAAACCGTGGACAAGAGCACCAAAACAAGGGTAAGAGAAGGGGATATAGTGCTTTGGGAGCTTTATATGAACTCTGCTGTTGAACTGCAGGAGGCAGAAGGGATAAGCGGCCGGGAGATGACACTGATCGGTTACCCCGTCAGTGGAAAGGTACAGGGAGAGAGGAGCAGCAATCATATTTCCTATGGTCATGAGGTAGGGATCCACAGTGACACTGAGAATGCAGAGGCGGCATGGGAGTATGTGGAAACGTATTTTATAGGTGCACAGGAGAAAAACAGCTTCTTTTTTACCCCGGGTAAGGATGCCTTTGAAGAGAAGCTGCAGGAAGGACTTGGAGAGGAATTTTTAAGTCTGGATGGCGGAAATGTCGTAGTATGTCCGGAGCTTACGGAGGTACAGGTGGAAAAGGTGAGAAACGCTGTGCTGAGAGCAACTGTTTTTGGAGATGAGGCGTTTGAGATTATTGGCATAATCGCAGAGGAAGCGGCGCCTTACTTCACAGGAGATAAGAGCCTTGATAATGTAGTCGAAATAATTCAGAGCTGTGTCCAACTGTATCTGGATGAAAGGGGATGATTGTTTCCCGTTGAATTAATTGGTAACAATTTCAAATACCAAGAGTGCTATGGAGGGCAGAAATATGGAAAAAATTGGAAGCTATGAGATTTATCAGAGCAGCTGTGCCGGTCAGGGAAGGACGGCCTCTGCTCAAAAAAAGGAGGAGTCTTTGAGCGTCAGGGCTCGGAAGGCATCAGAGACGGCAAAGCAGGAGAAGGTGAATCTGAGCGACAAGGCAAAAAACCTTCTGAAGGAGCTGCAGAAGAAATATGGAAATATGGATTTCTTTGTGGCCGATTATGAGACGGATGAAGAGGCTGCCTCCTATCTGTCCAGAGGAACGGGAGAATACAGTCTGCTGATAACCCCGGATGAGCTGGAAAAAATGGCTTCAGACAAAAGTGTCAGGGATGAGAACCTGAATACGCTGGATGAAGCAGTAAACCGGCTGGAGGATATGAAACAGCAGCTGGGCGGCAAGGGTCAGGAGGTTTCCCGGATCGGCATTGCCATAAAGGATAACGGAGAGGTTTCTTATTTTGCCGAGCTGGAAAAGGTCAGTGAAAAGCAGAGAGAGCGCATAGAAAAGCAGCGGCAGAACCGCAGGGAGGACTCATCCCGGACGGAGAATGAGATGCGCAGACCGGCAGAAAAGAGCCCGTCTTATATGGAAGAGCGGGGAAAGCGGACTCTGGTCTACGGGGATTCTGTGGAGGAACTGGCGGAAAAGATCCGGAGAGTGGATTGGAATACTATAAAGGAAGAGTGTCTTGCGCCGCAGGGAAGTCATTTTGATCTTACAACATAAAGCGGACCCGGTGGCGGCATGAGAGCCGTCATCGGGTTTTGACATTTATATTATGGAGGAGAATTGAAATTATGAAAAAGTTTTTTTGTCTGCTTTTAGTGATTATGGCAATGGCAGCTTTTGTGGGCTGTGGGAAGAAGAACGAGGATGCTTCGGGCAAAGAGGGCTCCGAAAGCGGAACCGGCCTGGAGACCGGCGCGGCGGGAAAGCATCATGTGGAGATCACGGTGAAGGACTTCGGTACGATTTCTGTGGAGTTGGACGGCGATGCGGCGCCGGTGACGGTGGCAAATTTTCTGAAGCTTGCCGGAGACGGGTTTTATGACGGGCTGACCTTTCACCGAATTGTCAGCGGATTTATGATTCAGGGAGGAGATCCCACAGGAACAGGGCGGGGAGGCTCCGACGAGGCTATACTGGGAGAGTTTTCACAAAATGGTGTGGAGAACAACCTGTCCCACACCCGGGGAGCTGTTTCCATGGCGCGGACTACGGAGTTTAACAGTGCCAGCTCCCAGTTCTTCATCGTTCATGAGGACAGCACAGGACTGGACGGCCAGTATGCCTGCTTCGGCTATGTGACGGAGGGGATGGATGTGGTAGATGCCATCTGTGAGGCCGGCTATGAGACGGATAATATAGGGATGCTGATGAACAAGGAGGATCACCCTGTGATAGAGAGTATTAAGGTCATTGATTAGGGGCGTCCGGATCGCCGCGAGGAACATATTGCACAATCATACCCCCTGACAGAATGGACAATTTTAACAAAAATTCGGCTTTGTTATTTAATTTGCTGACATTTTCGGGTTTAATCTGTTAAAATAAGGATATAACTTAACTGTTCGGTAAATTTGTTGTGAAGGTGCGGGCAGTGTTTATGGACATTCTGGCGGAAAAGGAGGTTTTTGTGTATAAGATAGGCGAATATGTGATCTGTGGAAACAAGGGAGTATGTGAGGTGGAGAGCATTACCACGCTGGATATTTCGGGTGTGGATAAGGGGCGGGAATACTACATTTTGAAACCCAGGTATATGGCGGGCAGTACGGTATATGTGCCTGTGGATTCCTCCAGGGAGTCCATGCGGCCTGTTCTGAACCGGGATGAAGCCGAAAAACTGATCGACTCGATCCCTCAGATTCCGATGTTGACGATCATCAACGAGAAATTGACGGAACAGGCCTATCGGGACAGTATGAAAACCAATAAATGTGAAGAGTGGGTCAGAGTAATCAAGACCATATACCTGAGAAAGCAGAAGCGCCTGCAGTCGGGCCGGAAGGTAACGGCGGTGGATGCCAAGTACGGCCATCTGGCGGAGGAGAATCTGTATGGTGAGCTTGCTGTGGCGCTGGGGATAGGCCGGAATGAGGTTGAGGGTTATATCACCAGGAGTCTGGATGAAAGAAGGGCGACAGGCATTCGGTAAAAAAAGGCTCTTTACTTTTTGGGTAAAAGGTATTATGATAGAGAATCATCAGGAATGGTTTCGGAGCCGGACCTGATTTCCCAGGCAATAGAAAAGAAAAATTGACCGCCGTTCAGCCCTGCAGGCGAAAAAGCTGTATTGCAGGCGGCTGAACGGCGGAGTAAAACGTTGAAGAGAACAGTAGGATGCCGGAGGTCCCAGAGAGATCCGCCCGGTATACAGTGCCGGCGCTGAAAGCGGGTTGGCAAAAAAGGCATCTGAAGACCATCTCGGAGTGGCTTTAATACAGCCCGGAGGCTCCCGTTACGAGCAAACGAAGCGGCAGACCAGAAGGAAGCGGCATACAGAATCTCTTTTAGTGGGTTTTCGGCCAGTCCCGATCTGCAACGAGGGTGGAACCGCGCTTAATGCGTCCCTTGCAATTTCGATTGCAGGGGATTTTTTTGCGCTTTTAATGTAAACGGATATGTCCCGCCGGGGACATTACCACTCGGGAAAGGAAGGAATGAGATGAAAATCACTTTAAAAGACGGATCCGTGAAGGAATACGGAGAAAGCAGGAGCGTGTATGAAATTGCTCTTGACATCAGCGAGGGGCTGGCACGGGCGGCCTGCTGCGCCAGGGTGAACGGTCAGGCGGCAGACTTGAGAACCGTGATCAGTCAGGACTGTGAGCTGGAGATCTGTACCGCAAATGATCAGGAAGGGCTGGCGGCCATCCGGCACACTGCTTCCCATGTGCTGGCGGAAGCGGTCAAGAAGCTGTTTCCCGAGGCAAAGTTGGCTATCGGTCCCAGCATCGATACGGGATTTTATTATGACTTTGACCACGCGCCGTTTTCCAGGGAGGACTTGGATGCTCTGGAGGCGGAGATGAAAAGGATTATTAAAAACGGCGCGAAGCTGGAGCGTTTTACGCTTCCCAGAGATGAGGCCATCCGCTTTATGGAAGAAAGACAGGAGCCCTTTAAGGTTGAGCTGATTAAGGATCTGCCGGAGGAGGCAGAAATTTCTTTTTACAGTCAGGGAGATTTTACCGATCTGTGCGCCGGTCCTCATCTCATGAGTACCAAGGGAATTAAGGCCTTTAAGCTGATATCGTCGTCCATGGCCTATTGGAGAGGTGACTCTGAAAAAGCCAGACTGCAGCGGATTTACGGTACGGCCTACAATAAAAAGGAGGATCTGGCGGAGCATCTGGAGCGGATGGAGGATGCAAAGAGAAGGGATCATAACAGACTGGGCCGGGAGATGGAGCTGTTTACCACAGTGGATGTCATCGGACAGGGACTGCCTCTTTTTACCCCCAAAGGAACGAAAATGATCATGAAGCTTCAGCGCTGGATAGAGGATCTGGAGGACAAGGAGTGGGGATATGTGCGCACCAGAACGCCCATGATGGCCAAGAGCGATTTGTATAAAATCTCCGGACATTGGGATCATTATAAGGATGGCATGTTTGTGCTGGGTGATGAGGAGAAGGATAAAGAGGTGTTTGCCCTGCGTCCCATGACCTGCCCGTTCCAGTATTATGTGTACAAAAATACACAGAAATCTTATCGCGATCTGCCCTACCGGATGAGCGAGACCTCCACAATTTTCCGCAGCGAGGATTCCGGAGAAATGCATGGTCTGACCAGGGTGAGGCAGTTTACCATTACGGAAGGTCATCTGGTAATCCGGCCTGATCAGGCGGAGGAGGAGCTGAAGAGCTGTCTGGATCTGGCTTACCATGTGCTCAGTGTTCTGGGCCTGCAGGATGAGGTCACGTACCGGCTGTCCAAGTGGGATCCCAGTAACAAGGCGAAGTATCTGGGGGATGAGGGGTATTGGAACAGCACCCAGGATGCGCTCCGCGCCGTTTTGGAGGAAAAGGGTGTAAAGTATGAGGAGGCAGACGGGGAAGCAGCTTTTTATGGGCCCAAGATTGACATTCAGGCCAAAAACGTGTACGGCAAGGAAGACACTATGATCACTATCCAGCTGGATTGTGCCATTGCCGAGAATTTTGATATGTATTACGTGGATCAGAACGGAGACAAGGTGCGCCCTTATATTATTCACCGGACTTCCATGGGCTGTTACGAGCGCACACTGGCCTGGCTGATTGAAAAGTATGCGGGCAAATTCCCCACCTGGCTCTGTCCGGAGCAGGTGCGCGTGCTGCCCATCTCGGAAAAGTACGAAGACTATGCAAAGAAGGTGTTAAAGGAGCTTCGCGCCAGGGATATCGACGCCGAGGTGGATAATCGTTCCGAAAAAATCGGCTTTAAGATCCGCGAGGCCAGGCTGGCCAGGATTCCTTATATGCTGGTAGTGGGACAGCAGGAGGAAGAAGAGGGATTGGTGTCGGTGAGAAGCCGTTTCGCAGGGGACGAAGGGCAGAAGCCTCTAAATGAATTTTTGGAGCAGATCTGCCAGGAGATCCGGACCAAAGAGATCCGAAAAGAGGAGAATATTCTTCCGTGAATGAGGCATACTGATTCTGACAAGAGTACAGCCGCTCGCCGGTTTTCCGAAAGGCGGTACGAATTTTTGTCCGGATCTGCCGCTTCCGGCGCTGCTTGCTGTGGATCTGAACAGAAAGCGGCGCAGAAGGAGGCAAGATATGGCGGATTTGAAATGTGCGGCAGAAAATTGTACCTATAATGAGCAGTGTATGTGCTGCAAGGGTGACATTATGGTGGGAGGAAAGCATGCATGTAACTGTGATGATACCTGCTGTGACAGCTTTATTTGCAGGCGGGAGGGCCAGGATTCCTTTAAGAGCTCTGTAATTCATCCCAACAAGACCATCAGCATTGACTGTGAAGCGACAAAGTGTATTTATAATACCAATTATAAATGCCATGCGGAGCATGTGGATATAAAGGGCTGCAGTGCATGCGACTGCAAGGAGACGGCCTGTGCCACATTCCGTGAAAAATAGAAGGATATTTGGAGTATGCGCTGAGCATCAGGTTACTATTTGCGGCAGCCGTGAATAGTAACGACGAAGCCGGCAGCTTATGTTCCCGCAGCCCTGGGTGCAATATACACCAGGGCTGTTTTGGGGTGCTCACCTTCAATTTTTATCTATTTTTTGACAAAACTTAAGATTTTTTTAATGTGGACGAAACCCCTTGATTTTTTCCGGAGGACAGGTACAATAACAATAGGTATAGCATACATATAGTGAATCCGAGGAGGTACAAATAATGAAGAAGAAAACAATATCTGCACTGGTGCTTGCAGCGGCGCTGGTGCTTGCGCCCCTGTCAGGGGAACTGGCGATGATAGCTACGGCCACGGGAAATAATACGGTTACGGGAAATAATACGACCAAGCCCGCCACTACGCCGCCCCCTGCGACAACCACCACTACACCACCCCCCACGACAACCACCACTACGAACAGGCCTGTCTCTACGGTTACGGGAAATAATACCGTGACAAACCAAAATACGGGAACTGCCACAAACACTGGTACCACCACAAATTCCGGGACTGCCACCGGCACCACAGCCAGCACTTATACTGTGGTAAAGGGTGATACGCTTTACGGCATTGCCCGCAAGTGCGGAATGACCCTCCAGGAGCTGCTGGCGGCTAATCCCCAGATCACAAACCGTGACAAAATCAGTGTGGGACAAGTTCTTAACTGCAAGGCCGGAACCATTGTGAGCAATGGGACGGCTACGGAAAATCAGACGGTCACCACGAAAAACACTTATACAGTGGTAAAGGGTGATACGCTATATGGTATTGCCAAGAAGTGCAAGATGACTATAAAGGAACTGCTGGCAGCCAATCCTCAGATCAAAAACCGTGACAAGATCAAGGTAGGCCAGGTAATAAATGTCAAATAAGGGTCATTGTTCGACTGAAGTCTGTATAGTTACAAGTAAAGTGTGAGCTGCGTTTAACAGACATGGAAAGATCGTCCTTGCAGGTTATCTGTGAGGACGATTTTCTTTGAGCCTTTTTGCGGCAATGGGAGGATTTTTGATGGAAAAGAAAGCAAGAGAGTATATGGAAGCTCTGGCGAACGGATATATTATTCTGATCCTGGGCGTACTTCCGCTGTATATGAAGGATGGATTTAACATGATCGGCGATGCCAAATATCTGCTTTTCATCAGGTCTGCATTGCTGCTTTTCTGCCTTTCGGCAGCAGGAGCCGCAGTATTGCTGGCAGTGACACGAAAAAAGAAATGCGGAGCCATGAGGGGGACGGGGCAGGGCATAGCTGTGAGATGGCCGAAGGCTGACAGGAGTCTGCAGTGGTCTTTGACGGACAGCTTTGTACTGCTGTATGGAATCAGCACGGTGATTTCCTATTGCTTCAGCGAATTTCGGCAGGAAGCATTTTGGGGGTATGTGGACTGGCATATGGGGCTGATGACACAGCTTTTGCTGGTATGGAGTTATTTTTTTATTTCCCGATTTTACAAAAGGGAGAAATTTGCCTGGAAGGTGGCCGGAGCAGCAGCTTTTCTGGTTTTTCTGCTGGGGGTGTTGAACCGCTACAGCTGTGATGTGATCGGAACCTACCGGGAGATCGATTATTGGGACTGGAACAGGAGGCATCTGCTTTCAACCATCGGGAATATTAATTGGTACTGCAGTTATGCATGTCTGATGTGTCCGCTGCTGCTGTATCTTTTCTGGAGCCGGAGCGGAGGTCCCCGGATGCTGGGCGGCGTGGGAAGCTTTATCGGCTTTGCCGCGATTTTTACGCAGGGAAGTTCCAGCGGCTTCCTGGGGCTGGGAGCGTCCATGGCGGTACTGCTTTGGGCATCCTTGAAGGACCAGGAAAAGCTGAAACGTTTTTTCCAGCTCTTTTTTATGATGTCTCTGATGCCGCCGCTGCTGGCCCGGACCTCAGAGCAGTTTCTTCCATACGAATTGAAGATGCCCAAATATGATCTGGCCTGTCAGCTCCTTTTTTGGAAGATCTGGTATGTGGCGATGGCGCTGTCCGGCTTTGCCATATTGTTTTTATATGTATGGCAGAAAAGAGGAGGAAGAGATTTCCTGAAAAGCGGTGCATGGAGAAGGGTATATACAATCGCAGTGGCGGTTATTCTTTTGGCAGGGGCCTCATTTATTCTGCTGTGCCAGCTGTCAGAGGGCTTCTGGAAGCTGACAGGAAGCCTTCCAGAGCTTCGGATCCAGGGAGAATGGGGAAGCGGAAGAGGGGCCTTGTGGAAGGTGTCTGTGCAGTGCTTTTTGCAAAGCGGATGGAAGCAGAGGCTTTTGGGAGCCGGACCGGACTGCTTTGCGGGTATTATATACAAAATGTTCGACATGAACCAGGAGATCTTTATGGCGGGACAATGGCAGGGAGCCATATTTGCCAACGCTCACAACGAATGGCTGAATATGCTGATCACCGGCGGACTTCTGGGCGCGGCATTGTATGCGGGAATTTTCATTTGCAGTTTTATGAAATGTCGGAATAGGGCGGAAAAGCATCCCGTGATGATTGCGGGAATGATGATGATTGCAGGATATGCCGCCAACAATTTCTTTGGCTTTCAGCAGGCGGTGGCAGCGCCGGTTATGTTTGTAGTTCTGGGAATGCTGTCGGCAATTGTTCGGTTTCCGCCGCTGAAATGTTCTGCAAAAGGAAGTAAATGAAAAGGTTACTTTTCACGGCTTCGCCGTTCAAAGCAACTTGAAAAGTAACCTATTTACAGTTTTTTATAAATATATCTTGCATATTTTCCTTGAATATGATAACTTGTTTTCAAAGCATAATCCCGTTTTAAACACTTGACAAAATAATAAACGGCTGAAATCCTTTGTTTATGGGAATTTCAGCCGTTTTTGCTTCTTCGGGTTTGTTGTATGGAAAACCTATTCTGAAATTTTTTTAATTTTTTTATTTAATTCTTTTGGCTGGTAATACTGCCTATCCAGCTGTAGGTCGAATACTGCGTTCAGGGCGGTGAGAACCTGCGACCCTGTATAAGTAGATTTGTAACACATATCCGCTATATTGGTTACTGCCATGTTCTGCAGGGTTTCTATGACAGGCCCGATGGCGAAATGCATTCCTCTGTCATCTAGTTTCTTTTCTAGCAGGCGGTAAATCAACAGTGCGGTGTAACAGATCATAAAGTGCGCCGTGATATGCTCTCTGGTATGATGGAACACGGGCCTGCCGGAGAAGTCCGTTTTCATGATTCGGAAGCAGTCCTCTATTTTATAGCGCTGTGAACTGATGCTTACAATCTCTTTTGCGCTTTCGTCAAGGTTTGTGGCTATGGCGTAGTAGCCGTCGTATTTTTCCTCTTCATCGATCAGCGCCCGGTCAATGTCATATGATTTCCCTGTCTTTTCTTCATCAGGACTGGTTTCAGTCCTTTTGATAAACCGCGTTACGTCATGGGGGCCTTTTTTATAAGTTTCAGGATCCATGTTTTCTAACAGCTTTTTTGCACGTTCTATCTGGCGGTTCCGTATGGTCCTCTGGTACTCCATCATTTTGCGTGAAAAGGTGATGATGACTGACTGAGGAACCATGGCCGGTGATTTTACCCGTTTCTTTTTCCTGTTCTTTAAGATTTTTTCTTCATAAAATCCCAGATCCACAGCCTTGTCTGCGGGAATGGTCTTATATGCCTTGTCAAGGTAGAGGGGCCTTTTGTCCGGATCGGACTTGTCAAACTCTTTCAGTGATCGGACGGACACAGGGGAGTCGTCTGATAAAAGGCGGTAGTCATAATCGTTGAAAACCGCCTGTTTTAAATCAGCAGAAAGCTTTTTGACTGACTGGGTAACAATAAAAGCCCTCCCGCCCATGGAGTTGAAATTTCTTATGTTTAAGGAGCCAAGTCCCGCATCGGCACAGTAAATGAATTTTCTGCCATGGAGCATTTTTGCAAGCTTCTTTTCCAGGGGTACTGCGGTGGTCTGTTCATTGTCAGATCCGGAGGCAAGGCACATCGTCAGAGGGATCCCGTCAGCGTCCATAAACAGCCCCATCTCCACTAAGGGCGCGGGCTGATGCTGTTTGGAGATCCCGTATTTCCGGAACCCTTTTATCAGTTCTCCCGTGACTTCGTCAAGATAATCTTCATCCGGCGATTCCGTCTCAAAATAAAAGTTGGTGCAGTCATAATAGCATACAGAAGTGTTTCTTCTGACGATGCTGCAGCTGGAATCATACAGACGGGAAATGTATTCGTCATAATGGGCAGCCATAATATCCAGCGTACGGTGTATGTGCTGATAGTCAAAAGAGGGCTGCTCATAATAACGGTTAAGGTGCCTGAGGCTGTTAAGCTTGGAACCGGGGTACAAGATGCGGTCATAGGTAAGAAAGCGGTTCACAAGGTCGGGGTCAAAGGTGATCTTGGAATCAGCCGTGGCCTCTTTAAAAAAGGAGCCGACAGCCAGCTGGTGGTAAAGCAGCTGGAGAAAAAAGTAGCCAATATTCAGGCTGGAACTGGAAGAAGCAGGACGATCTGTGATTTTAATTTTCTCATTAAAATCAATTTTAACCTCCATGGAAACCCTGCCTTCTTTTTCTTCCCTGTTATATTTGGCAACCTGTTCTCTGGCATAAGCGAGAGGATCGTCCGTAATCATAAGCAGTTCAGAATGTTTTCCGATACGTGCAATATTTTTGGTTGTTGTCTTAGAGCCGTTGCGGAAACCTTTCTGGATAAAGTATGTGGGGTCTTTTGATTTTTTGTCATAATTAAGTTTCATGCCTTTATTATATTGCATTCTGTGTGTGAAGTCAATACCATACATCACCGTACAACATAAAAATTTCAAAATTTGACAAAAAAACAAGCCATAAATGGCTTAAATAAGGGATTCTATAAAATTTAGATATTACATAAGTGTTTAAAACCCGTTCTGCAAAAGGAAGTAAATGAAAAGGTTACTTTTCACGGCTTCGCCGTTCAAA
>CAMWUL010000024.1 GCA_947177445.1 uncultured Lachnospiraceae bacterium
GCACAAAGCAGAAGGCACTGAATTCAAAGACAATAAAATGGGAACATAAATTCCTGATTTCTCTGGTAAAGCTCTCTCTGGCGGCCCTGATCGGGCTGGGAATCTGCGGCGCGGCCGCCGGGCTGGGCGCCTACAAGGGAATCCTCTCCACCACCCCTGTCCTGCGATTGGGCGATGTGGTGGCGGTAGGGGAAGCCACAGTCGTCTATGACTGTATGGGAAATGAAATCGATCAGTATGTGAGCGCTAATTCCAACCGTCTGCGGGTGGAATCCATGGACGAGCTGCCGGACCACCTGGGCAAGGCCTTCGTAGCCATAGAGGACGAACGTTTTTATCTCCACAACGGCATCGACTTCAAGGGCATGGGCCGAGCCGTCTGGAGCTTCCTGGAATCAGGAGGCAATGCCACTCAGGGCGCCAGCACCATCACTCAGCAGCTTTTGAAGAATACGATTTTTACCGAATGGACCTCCGAAGGAAAAAACTGGATCAAAAAGTTTAAGAGAAAATTCCAGGAGCAGTACCTGGCTCTGGAAATTTCCAAGGTCTATACCAAGGATCAGATCCTTCTGGAGTATATGAACGCCATCAATCTGGGACAGAATACCCTGGGAGTGGAAGCGGCCTCCAAGCGTTATTTCGGTAAGTCCGCCAGCGATCTGACCGTGTCCGAAAGCGCTGTCATCGCCAGCATCACCCAAAATCCCTACAGAAATAATCCCATCAGCTTCCCGGAGAACAATGCCAGACGACGGAAAAGCTGCCTGGACAAAATGCTGGCGCTGAATTTTATTACTCAGGCTCAATATGACGAAGCTATTGCCGATACTGATGCAGTATATGAGCGTATCGGTCATCACGATATTGACTACAGAAGCAGCACAACCACTACATCCGGTTCCTATTTTTCGGATGCATTGTACGAACAGGTAAAGAAGGATCTGGTGGCGGTCGCCGGATATAGTGACAGCACGGCGGAAAAGCTTCTGACCTCCGGCGGGCTGCGCATCGAATCCACTCTGGATCCCACGATTCAGGCCATAGCTGACGAGGAAGTCGCTAATCCCGACAATTTCCCCGAAAACGTAAAATGGTATCTGGATTACGCTCTTACCATCACAAAGCCCGACGGGGAAAAGGTCAATTACAGCAAGGAAAACATGATGTCCTGGTTTAAAGCCAACAGTGACAGAAATTTCAATCTGATCTTTACGTCCCAGGATGCCGCCTATGAAGCAGCGGATAACTACCGCGCCGCCATGATGGCTGAGCTGGGCATGACGGAGACAGAGGACAACTATTCCGAAAGCATCTCCATGACGCCCCAGCCCCAGATCGCTCTTGTGGTGGAGGATCAAAAAACCGGCTATGTAAAGGCTATCGTGGGAGGCCGCGGTACAAAGGAGGGACGGCGTACTCTGAACAGAGCCACCACCTCCACCCGCTCTCCCGGATCCACCTTCAAGGTGCTGGCCTCCTTTGCTCCTGCTCTGGACAGCGCGGGACAGACCCTGGCCACCGTATATAACGACGCACCCTTCAACTATGACACAGGCACTCCCGTCAACAACTGGTACAACTCCGGCTACAGAGGGATCCAGTCCATCCGGGATGCTATCCGGGAGTCGCTGAACATTATCGCAGTAAAAACCTTGACCACCATCACTCCTCAGCTGGGCTATGACTACCTGATCAATTTCGGCTTTACCACCCTGACCATGGGCACCCAGATCGGCAACGAGGTCTACACCGATGTGAACCAGACCCTGGCCCTGGGCGGCCTGACCAACGGTGTCACACCCTATGAGCTGAATGCGGGTTATGCTGCCATTGCCAACAACGGCGTATATGTGGAGCCCAAGCTTTACTACCGCGTTCTGGATTCGGACGGAAATGTGATCCTGGATAACACCAATCCCAAAACACGGCAGGTGTTAAAAGAAACCACCGCCTATCTGCTCACCGACGCCATGGAGGATGTGGTGGTTTCCGGCACCGGAACCAGCGTGAATTTTAACCGCTCCATGGCCATTGCCGGAAAAACAGGCACCTCCACCGCATACCGCGACGTGTGGTTCGCAGGCTATACGCCCTACTATACCTGCTCCGTATGGACAGGCTACGACAATAATATTCCCATGAACAGCAGCCGAAGCAATAACGAGACCAATATCTCCAAGATTCTGTGGCGCGCTGTGATGGAACGGATCCATGAGGAGCTTCCCAACGAATCCTTTGAGATGCCCCAGGGACTGGTGAGAGCTTCTGTATGTACCCAGTCGGGAAAGCTGCCGATACCGGGATTGTGTCCTACCAGAAGCGAACTGTTCGCAGAGGGAACTGTTCCCCAGGACAGCTGCCAGGTGCATTTCCAGGGCGAGCTTTGCAACTATGACCTTCTGCCGGCCAGCCCCGAATGCCCCTTCCGGGTTCCCGGCACCACAGTCCTTCCTCTGGTGGAAGATCCCTCTCTGGCCAAGGGTTCCACCACTATTGTAAACAATCCTGACGGTACACAATCCGTGAATGTACCCGCAGAAAATTATGAGAGCTACCGGTGCCAGCATAATGCCGAATTCTTTGCAAACCCGGATTATGAAGCCATTCTGGCGGCACATCAATGGGAGATCGATCAGCGAAATGCGGCTGCCGCTGCCGCGGCTGAAGCCGAGGCCCTGCAGCAGCAACAGCAGCAACAGCAGGATCCGCCTCCTCAATAATCGCGAAAAACAAAAACACCATGGCTCAGCACATGAAGCCATGGTGTTTTTGTTTTGCCGTATCAAAGCCCCTTCAATTCATTGATGCGTTCCTGCAGCTCCTTCACACCGTTCATGGCATTATGAATCGCCCGGCACTGCTTTTCAAAGGGTTCCTCCGGCATTTCGCCGTATTGCTCAAAATATATCTTTCCTATCTCCACATAATTTTTCCGGATCACCTCTTCGCATGTGGAAATCTGGCCCTTCAAGGTGAGGATCTCCGCAGTTTCCTTGGCCTTTTCGGCTACTTCCTTCCCCTTGGAAGAAATTGTATCTCCCAGCTTTTCAATAAAATCCATAAATTTACCTCCTGGTTCCGCTTCTTTTTTATATCAGTATAGACCAAAAAGAGATTTATGTAAAGACCGGTAACATTCACATTGCGTTCTATGGTGCAGATATGGTATACTTATATTAGAATAACATTTTTACAAGGGGAGAAAAATGGAACATCCGATATACACTGCTTTAAAGGTCAATAATGAAATTGAACTATGTGAAATTTCCGACATGGACTGCAAAAGAATGATTGAAAAACGGCTTCTTCAGGAACGCATCTCCTACTATATTCATTGGCTCAAGCCCACCCTGTTTGGCCGCAGGAAAAACGTCTGCATCATCTGTGTCAATGAAAATGAAAAGGAGAAGGCGGAGGAGATCGCTCGATCCGTATGCGATGAAAAGGGCTACCCGGTAAAGTTCCTGTTCAAAAGGATGCCCAATCAATACCTGTAAGCTTCCGCCTGTGTCCTTATCCTGCCGCGTACTGGATCATGCAGGCCAGAGCGCCGTCCCTGACGGATATGACTGCCTGCTCTCCGATAAATTCATTGCTGATGCCCACAGGGAAGTCATTGCTGACCACAGCATCGCTCAAGAGATACTTCATGCCTTTGATATATACGCCTGTTGATCTTTCGACCAGGGAAAACAGGGACAGGCGGCCTTTCATATTTTCACGAAAGGTTATTTCTTCGTTCCGGAGAACCAGTATCATGCCCGTCCCTTCCAGCAAATAGCCCACGGCTCCCTGCTTCTTCAGGTACAGCAGGCATTGTATATTGGCCAGCGTATGATCCAGACGGCCTCCGCATCCCCCATAGATTCTGAAATCCCTGTATCCCCGCTGCAGCCCTGCCTTCAGGGCCGCCAGCATATCCGTATCATCCTTTTCCCGCGGCAGCCGAAGAACGCGATCCGGAGAATGCTTCTCCAGATCGGCAATGCTTTCCGCTTCCTCTCTGCTCACCGAATCAAAGTCACCCAGAATCAAATCCGGCTCCAGCTCTAAAATCCGACAGTAATCAGCCCCTCCGTCCACAGCGATCACAAGATCCTCCGCCTCTCTCCCAAGCTCTCCCACTGTCAGATCTCCTGCTCCTATTACAATGCATTTTCCTCTCACAATACTCTCCTTTTCGAACCTCTTTTCAACATTGCCCCCTGCCGCACTCCATTTTACAAGTCCGGTTTACGCCCCCTGCCAGTCTCCTGTCTCCAGGAAATGCTCCGCCTGGGCAGTGGCTCTTTCGATAATCCTTTCGTCGTATCCCATCAGCTCCAAAAGCCGGATGGCATTGCGGGTGGAGGCTTTTCCTGTCATCAGGCGGTAATTGAAGAATACGTCTCCGTCCCGTACCTCCTCCTCAAAATGATAATTATCGAAATCCTTCTTTAAAAGCTCTGTGAGCTCGATATCATGCGTAGCCGCAAAGCAGAGAATTCCCGCGCTCCCCAAAGACATCAAAATCTGAGTGGAGGCGGCAATCCTTTCCACCGTATTGGTTCCCCGCAAAACCTCATCCACAAAGCACAGCACCGGCCTCTCCCCTGCCGCCGCAGCGTCCAATATCCGCTTCAGAGCCCGGATCTCCACAATATAATAGCTCTCTCCGCTCCCCATGTCATCCCGCAGAGCCATGGATGAGTAAATATAGAAAAAGGATGCCCTGTAAGCCGCTGCCATGCAGGTGTTGATGGATTGCGCCATTATAGCGTTCAGCGCCACCGTTTTTAAAAAGGTGGATTTTCCTGAGGCGTTGGAGCCGGTGAGAAGCACGCCTCTCTTTGCTGTGATACAGTTTTTTACAGGCTCCTTCAAAAGCGGATGGTACCCCTCGCGAATTGTGATCTCCTGTCTGTCTGTGAACTCCGGCCTGCACCACCCTCCCTCTCCCACAGACTGTCGGAAGATCCAGATGGAGACCGCCGTCTCCAGAAACCCTGCTGTGCCGATCAGGGCGTCCACATCCTCAATATGCCCCCTTAAAACTCGCAGCATACTGTTGAACTTGATCAGGTCCACATGAAAAACCATGCGGATATAATCCATGAAAATGCTGAGAATATCTCCTGATGCGTTCCCTCTGTTTTCCGCCATGACCCAGAAGGAATTGCGCCGCATGCCCTGCAGCCTGCTCCTGTGGCGCCGAATACACTCCAGCTCTTCACTGCAGACCGGAATGTGGATTTTTTCAATCTGCCCGCAGACGGCCTGGAGCCGCATCACATAGGCAAAACTGACAATATAGGGATCGATTTCTTTCTTTTCTTTAAAATAGCTGATAATGTTATAGATTGTCAGCACCACAATCCCTATGACCGCGGCAGAAAAATAGACCCACAGCAATCCGATCAGAGGAAAGTACAGAAAATCCAGCACATAATGCTTTCTGTTGGAGCGCTCCCCCAGGAAATTCAGATTTTCTATATAGTCATAAAGAGAAAACTTTCCTGTATGCCCCAGCTTCCGCATCTGAAGCTGTACCTTGACTCTCTCATCGGGATGATCCCCGAAAAAAGCCACCACCTCTTCCAGATGCTCCAGCTCCTGCCGGTTCTGCCCGGGACTTCTAAGTGTATGATATAAATACTCCTCCCCCGACGCGGAAAAAGTATAATCCATTCGTTTAAAAATTTCATCCATCCCCAAGTCGTTCCAGGTGATATCGTCGATCTGCCCCGGTTTCCGATGTCGGAGGTAGTAGCTTCCCAGCTTGGCAAACCGCTCCAGAGAATAATCCTTCTGAAAGAGGCTCTCATAATCCTCATACAGCCTTCTGGTAAATTTTTTTTCTTCCTTTACGGCGCGGTACCCTTCCAGAATCAGAATTGCCGCCACAATGAGTATAGACACAACGATCATTAAAACATATTCCATATCATAAATTCCTCAATTCATATTCCTGCGGGATGATTCAAAAGACGGACGGCAAAAAGCCGCCCGCCTTTGGGTTTCGAAGATCAAAGGAAAATATACTTTAAAATAAACAATACCGTGAGCACATACATAAGAATGCTCACCTTTCCCTTGGCCTTACCCGAGCACAGGTGCAGGATCGTCCAGGAGATAACGCCTACGGCAATTCCCTCGGAGATGCTGTACATCAGCGGCATGGAAAGAATGCAAAGGAATGCGGGAATAGCTTCCAGCATATTCTCCCAGTTGATCTTGGCCACCGATGCGATCATATAAAAGCCCACGATGATCAGAGCCGGCGCCGTGGCGAAGGAAGGAATGGTCAAAAACAGAGGCGACAGCACCATGGATACCAGAAACAGAAGTCCGGTGGTCACAGCGGTCAGACCCGTTCTTCCGCCCTCGGTAACGCCGGAAGCGCTTTCCACATAAGTAGTGGTGGTAGAGGTACCCAGTATGGCGCCTGCGCTGGTGGCGATGGCGTCTGCCAGAAGAGCTCCCTTGATCCGGGGAAGCTTTCCGTCCTTATCCAGCATGTTGGCCTTGGAGGATACGCCGATAAGAGTTCCCAGAGTATCAAAAATGTCAACAAACAGGAATGCGAAGATTACGACGATAAATTCTGTTATGTTTTTCAATGCGCCGAAATCCGCCTTAAACACCTGTCCGAAGGTGTTTCCCAGAGGCGAAAAGTCCAGTGTGAAAAACCTTGTGGGGATCACGGAATACATTCCCAGATCCGGATTGGGCTTGTAGAAGCCCACCAACTCGCAGAGGATTCCCAGCACCCAGGTGATCAGGATGCCGAAAAGGATGCCTCCCTTGACCTTCTTGATGAGAAGAAAGCCTGTGATCAGCACACCGATCAGGGCAAGCAGAGCGCCCATACCTATGGAGCTGAAGTCTGTCTTAAAGTTCTGGTAGGTCACCAGCGTGGAATCATTGTTCACCACGATCTTGGCATTCTGAAGACCGATAAAGGCGATAAACAGGCCTATGCCGGCGCTGACCGCCGCCTTCAGCGTCATGGGAATGGCATTGAAGATAGCTTCCCGGACATTGGTCACGGACAGAATGATAAAGACGAGCCCTTCTACGAATACCGCCAACAGCGCAATCTGCCAGGAATAACCGTAGGTCAGTACTACAGTATAGGCAAAATACGCGTTCAGACCCATACCCGGAGCCAGGGCAAACGGATAGTTGGCGAGAAACGCCATCAGGCAGGTGCCCAAAAAGGACGCCAGCGCCGTCGCCAGGAGAACCGCCTGTGCATCCATTCCCGACGCGGAAAGGATGTTGGGATTTACAGCAAGAATGTACGCCATGGTCATAAAGGTAGTGATACCGGCCATGACCTCGGTCTTTACATTCGTGTTGTTCTCCTTGAGTTTGAAGAATTTCTCTAACATTTTTTCTCCCTCCTGTGTAAGTTGTTTATAGAACCGTTTATTGTGAAGCGATCACAGGGCTTATGCGCCGGTGATACGCCTTACAATCCTGCCGCACCGGGCATATATCTCCTCCGGACTCTCCCCCACATTGAACTCGCCGTCCCGGTAGCGGATCCTGCCGTTGATCATCGTCATGCGCACATTGGACTTGCTGCCGCTGTACACGATGTTTTTCGGTATATTATGAAGGGGCTGCATATTGGGCTGATGAAGATCCAGAAGAATCAGATCCGCCAGCTTCCCTTCCGCCAGAATATCCGCATCCTCCAGTCCCATGGCCCCGGCTCCGTTCACCGTAGCCATTCTCAGCACTTCCGCCGCATCCAGACTGGCGGCGTCCTTTTCCCGGACCTTGCTTAAGCCTGTGACCAGAAACATCTCCCGGAACATGTCCAGACAGTTATTGCTGGCCGGTCCGTCCGTTCCGATGGCTACGGGAATCCTCCTTTTCTCAAACTCCGCAACTGGGGCAATACCGCTGGCCAGCTTCAGATTTGAAGCCGGATTGGTCACCGCGTACAGGCCCCGTCTCTCAAACACCTCCATATCCTGATCCGTCATATGGACGCAGTGGAAGCCTCCTCCGCCATATTCGAACAGGCCCAGAGAATCCAGAAACACTGCGGGCGTGGTTCCATACCTTTCCCGGCACTCCGCTGCTTCCCTTTCGGTCTCCGCCAGATGGGTATATATGGGCGCTTTATATCTGTGCGCCAGCTCTGCCGCCTGTTCCAGCAGTTCTCTGGAGCAGGTGTATTCCGCATGGAATCCCAGCTGATAGCTGATCAGGGAATCTGCGCCGTTCCATTTTTTATATTCCTCCTCCGCCTGTTCTATGGAGGAGCTGAAATTATTCAGGCCGCTGGTAAGCACGCACCGCATCCCCGTGTCCATACAGGCCGCCGCCGTGGTATCCGGTGTCAGATACATGTCAAAAATCGAGGTGATTCCGGAGGTAAGATACTCCAGTACTGCCAGCCTGGTAAGATGATAGATATCCTCTCCGGTAAGCCTGGCCTCATAGGGAAACACCTTTTCGTTCAGCCACTGCTGCAGGGGCACATCGTCCGCGAAGGATCGCAGAAAGGTCATGGCAGAATGGGTATGTGCGTTCTTAAAGCCCGGCATCAGCAGATTCCCTTTGCAATCCATCTCAATATCCCAAAAGATCCGGGGAAGAAACTCCTCTTTATCCCTCTGCTCCGGCTGCCGTCCCACATAGACGATCCTGGAATCCTTTACCCAGACCTCCCCGTCAAAAACAGGCCTGTCCTTCTCCATAGTCAATATTTTTGCGTGATACAGCCGGATATTCATCTGATTGATCCTCCTCCAAATCCCAGCGGCAGAAGCTCCTTCAGGTCATATTCCTGAAAATCCTCCGCACTCTTTGCCACGATCACCTTAAAATCCTCTTCTGCAAATTCCTGCAGCACCTGCCGGCAGATACCGCAGGGATAGGCATAATCCTCGGGCTGCCTTCCCTCCATGCCGCCGGAAATGGCTATGGCCCTGAATTTCCTCATCCCCTGAGCCACAGCCTGAAAAACCGCTGTCCGCTCCGCACAGTTTGTGGCTCCGTAGGACGCATTTTCAATATTGCAGCCCTGGATCACCTGTCCGTCCGCCGAAAGCAATGCGGCCCCAACGGCGTAATGGGAATAGGGTACATAGGCCCGGCTGCGTGCCTCCAGCGCTTTGAGAATCAGCATCTCTCTCTCTGTTTTATCCATATTATAGCGCCCCCATGGCCCTGACGGACTCTGTCACCAGCTTTTTAAAATGGGGCGCCGCCATGTCCGCCGCCTCCTGAACCTCCTGATGGGTCAGCGGATTCGTCGTCATTCCCGCCGCCAGGTTGCTGATGCAGGAAATACCGCAGATCCTCATTCCCATGTGATTGGCCGCAATGGCTTCCACCACGGTGCTCATACCAACGGCGTCGCAGCCCAGGCTGCGCATCATACGGATTTCCGCCGGAGATTCAAAGGAAGGACCCGTGAGCTGAGCATATACGCCTTCCTGCAGGAAAATGCCGTTCTCCTTTGCCGCCTTTCGAATAATTCCCTGAAGCTCCCTGTCATATACAGTGCTCATATCCGGAAACCGGACACCCAGCTCATCTATATTGGGACCGATCAGAGGATTTGGTGCAAACACGGAAATATGATCCCTGATCAGCATCAGATCCCCCGCGTGGAACGAGGTGTTCACACCTCCGGCAGCGTTGGTCAAAAATAATATTTCTGCTCCCATAAGCTTCATCATCCTGGTTGGAAGCACCACATCGCTGACAGGGTATCCCTCATAATAATGCACTCTTCCCTTCATGCACACCACCGGCACCTGACCGATATAGCCGAAAATAAACCTTCCCGCATGCCCCGGCACCGTAGATACGGGAAAATCCTGTATTTCACTATAGGGCAGCTCAAATTCCACACGGATCTCCTCCGCATAGTCTCCCAGACCGGAGCCCAGAACGACGGCGGCCCTGGGAACAAAATCCGTCTTCTCTCTGACGCATTCATAACATCTCATAAGCTTTTCATACTCTGCACTCATAGGCGGATCCTCCTTGCCGGCTTTGCTGGTAAGCCTTCCAAACTCATTGAACAATTGTTATATTTCCATTCAGTAATCAGACAACAACCATTATACAGAAAAAATAATCAAAAATCAATTCATTTATGTTACAAATAAATGATTGATCCTGTAAAAGAAGCCGGAATCCTTTCGTTGTGCGCCGCGGCTGCTGCTGCGCATTACAAAAGTTCCGGCTCTTTGTCTTTCTGCGGCGTTAAATGATGATGCACACCATTCCGCCGTTGCTGTCATTGACGATCTTCTGCATGGTATCCTGCAGCTTCAGCTGACTCTCCTCGCCGATCACTGCCACCTTGGCGGTAATGCCGTCGTTCACCAGCTGTTCCACTGTCTTTCCAAAAATATTCGTATTCCAGATTCCCTTTTCCATATCCGTCTGATTGATAAAGCTGATCAAATCGTCCGCCTGCTCCTGGGTTCCCACAATAGGCGCGATCTCGGTCTCAATATTGGCCCGTATCATGTGAATGGAAGGACTGGAGGCCTTTATCTTGACCCCAAACTTATTGCCATGCTTGATCAGCTCCGGTTTCTCCAGAATAATCTCGTCCTTGTCAGGGGTTACCACGCCGTACCCCTTGATCCGTACCATATTCACCGCATCCAGAACCTTGGCATATTCATGCTTCATGGCGGCGAAGTTCCTCAGCTTACTGATCAGCTGATATTCGTCCGCAATAGGCTCTCCCACCATTTCCGTGAGCATTTCATAGTAATAGGACTCCTCCACATCCAGCGTGACTCGGATGCTCCCGTCCGAAAGGCTGATGGTATCTGTCTTACAACGTTTTATGTATTCGCTTTCCAGATTGACAGGGTTATCCAGCACATCCCGGATCGTGCTGTAATCCTTCATGAGCAGCTTCACCTTTTCAATCAGGTCGATTTTCATACTGTTGTCGTTAGGAAGCATTTCCACCCATTTGGGCATATAAAACTCCATGGACGATATGGGAAATTCGTACAGTACATTTTCCAGAAGCATGTGGATATCATCCTTCTTCAGCTGTTCACAGTTGACCGTGACAGCCGATACCCCGTACTTTTCACTAATCTCCGCCGCCGCCCTCTTTGCGTCCTCGGAATAGGGCTTCTGACTGTTTACCAGCACCAGGAACGGTTTCCGGAGCTTCTTCAGGGCCAGGATGGTCTTTTCCTCCGCCTCCAGATAGTTGCTTCTGGGAATTTCCCCGAAGCTTCCGTCTGTAGTCACCACCAGGCCTATGGTGGAATGATCGTTCATAACCTTATCCGTTCCCAGCTCCGCCGCCTGGGTAAAGGGAATCTCATAGTCAAACCATGGTGTTTTCACCATCCGTTCCACGTCCTCTTCCATGTGGCCCGCGGCTCCCTCCACCATATAGCCCACGCAGTCGATGAGACGCACAGACACGGCAATATCACCGTTCAGGGTCACGTTGGCCGCCTCGTTGGGAATAAACTTGGGTTCCGTGGTGGTAATGGTCTTACCTCCGGCGCTCTGAGGCAGTTCATCCTGAGCGCGGACCCTCGCATGCTCATCCTCCATAAAGGGCAGAACCATCTCCTCCATAAAACGTTTGATAAACGTGGATTTTCCCGTTCTCACCGGTCCCAGCACTCCTATGTATATTTCCCCTCCGGTCCGTTGCTGTATGTCATGATAGAGATCGTATGTATTCGATGCATATTCCATATAAAAGCCTCCTCACGTATCCTGCTATATGTATATGCGGCTTTCGGAAAAGACATACGGGAAAAATAGAAAAAAGTCCCGGAAGCGCATCACTGCGCCCCGGGACCAAAACCGCTGCTGCGGGTTCTCTGTGTTCTCTTATTCCTCTTTGCTGTTCTTTTTCTCCATATTGTCTTCCAGCTTTTTCAGCGCGCGGGAGGCAAAGTCTCTGCCGCCTACGCCGAAGGCAATTGCAAAGGCTATGGCCAGAGCTGCCAGGATCAGTCTGAAAGCAGTGTCCACCAGCGTCTCGGCAATGCCCAGCTGCATCAGGATCATAAAGACGCCCACGGTAAGGATTGCACATTTTGCAATCAATCCATATGCCGCATGACCACTCTTGCTCAAAGCCTTGGAGGCCATGGAGGAAGCAACAAAGCAAATGGCAAAAATCAGAACCGCGCTCAGAACCGCCGGCATATAACCGATCACGGCGGCGCCGATATCGGTCAGCACCTCCAGCTTCAGAACGTTCACTCCCTCAACCACGAAGAAGATCACCACCACCGCATTGACCACCGCACCCGTAAAGGAAGAAAGGCAGAATTTGCTCTTTACATTCTTCTCATCCTCCAGCAGCTTGGACAGTTTGTCATCCAGCCCTGCGGAAGCAATCAGACGTGTCACGATCTGACCCACAAATTTGCCGATCATGCAGCCGATGATAATGATCACCAGGCCCACAAAAATATTGGGAATAAATCCGAAAATCAGATTCAGCATATGTACTGCAGGTGTGGAAATCACGCTGATATTCAGCACATCCAGCGCCATCACGATCATGGGGATCAGAATCAGCACATACACTATATACGCCAGAGTGCCGGAAAGCTTCGCGCTGTTGGCCACCTGGATGCCTGCCTTCTCCTGCAGTTTATCTACACTCAGCTTGTCGAACACGGGCACCAGAAGCTGACGCACCAGCTTTGCCACAAAAAATCCTACCACCAGCACGATTACCGCTGCCGCAATGTTGGGAACATATCCCCAGATCGTATTCAGCAGACCGGTGATGGGGGAGATCACCTCTCTCATGCCCAGGGTGGAGAAAATGGCGGGCACAAAAAGCAGGAATACCAGCAGGTGAACCAGTTTTCCGATAAATTCCCGGGTGCTTCCCGCCTTACCCTCTCCGTTAGCCGTATCCATTTTGTCAAGGAATTCTCCCACCTTGCCCTTCCCCAGCAGCTTTGTAACCAGGGACTTCACAATGGCAGCTACCACAAATGCAGCCACCAGGATCAGCACTGCCGCAATCACGGACCAGACTCCGCTGCCTATGGCAGCGACAAAAGAAGTTAAAAAACCCATACGCTCTTCCTCCTAAGAAATTAGTTCCTGGAAACGCCTTCCAGGATTCTTACATTTTACCACAAAAGCAGATGCACCGCAATCAATTGAGTACAAATTTTCAGAAACAGATAACAACCCCCTCTTGCGAACTGTCGAAAACTATTATATGATACTGATGTTATGATCTACAAATTCATGCCGGACAAAAATAATCCGGTTTCACTATCACAGAAAGAGGTACTGCCTAATGACAACCAGCGAAAAAGCTCTTATGATGCATGAAAAATGGAACGGTAAACTGGAGACTCTGTCCAAGGCTCCGGTGAAGTCCAGAGAAGACCTGGCCATCGCCTACACCCCCGGCGTAGCGGAGCCCTGTAAGGTCATCGCCCGGGATCCGGAGGCCGTATATCAGTATACCATGAAGGCCAATACCGTGGCGGTGGTCTCCGACGGCAGCGCCGTCCTGGGGCTTGGCAATATCGGTCCCCGGGCCGCCATGCCCGTGATGGAAGGGAAAGCCGTTCTGTTTCGGGAATTCGGCGGCATCAACGCCGTTCCCATCTGCCTGGATACCCAGGATACCGAGGAGATCATCAAGGCCGTGACCTGGCTGGCTCCCGGCTTCGGCGGCATCAACCTGGAGGATATCAGCGCACCCCGGTGCTTCGAGATCGAGGAGCGCCTGAAGGAGCTTCTGGATATTCCTGTTTTTCATGACGATCAGCACGGCACCGCCATCGTAGTCCTCGCCGGTATTATCAACAGTCTAAAGGTAGTGGGCAAAAAAAAGGAGACCTGCCGTGTGGTTATCAACGGCGCCGGAAGCGCAGGAGTAGCCATCGCCAGGCTGCTTTTGACATACGGCTTCCCGCATATCATCATGTGTGACAAGGCGGGAATCATCTCCGAAAAGTCAGAAGGGCTGAACTGGATGCAGCAGAAAATGGCCAGGGTCACCAACCTGGGCAGCGAGACCGGTACACTGGCCGACGCCCTGAAAGGAGCCGATATCTTTGTGGGAGTGTCCGCTCCCGGCATTGTAACCTCCGAAATGGTATCTGCCATGAATCATGATTCCATTCTCTTCGCCATGGCAAACCCTGTTCCGGAAATTATGCCGGACCTGGCAAAGGCCGCAGGGGCCAGAATAGTGGGTACCGGACGCAGCGATTTCCCCAATCAGGTGAATAACGTAGTGGCATTCCCCGGTATTTTCAAGGGCGCCCTGGAGGGCCGCGCCTCCGGGATCACCGAAGAGATGAAGCTGGCTGCCGCAGAGGCCATAGCAGGTCTTGTGCCAGACAGCGAGCTGAGCGAAAACAATATTATGCCCGAGGCCTTCGATCCCCGAGTGGCCCAGAGGGTAGCCGAAGCAGTCAAAAGCCACATCCGATAGGGGCACGGATATCTCCTGCGTGGACAGATTTCCGTGTGGATCGGAGAAAGACAGGAGGCAGGATCATGCAGCAGGATTCTTTCACGCTTTATAAACTGATCGTGCTCTATATACTGGATCAGGTTTCCTTTCCCATAACCACCGCCCAGATCAGCGACTTCGTTCTGGGAAAGGAATATACTACTTTCCTCACCCTTCAGCAGGTCATAAGCCAGCTGACAGACGCTAATATGGTGTCCGCCCGCTCCGTTCGAAACCGCACTTACCTGGAAATTACGGACGAGGGACGGGAGACTCTGAATTATTTTCAGAACAGAATGCATTATGGGATCCGACAGGACATTAAAGCCTACCTGCGGGAAAATGAATATACCCTTCGTTATGAGGGTTCCGTTGAGGGCGATTATTCCCTGACCGCTTCCGGAGAATATGAAGTCCGCCTTTCCGCCACGGAAAGGGGCGCCCTTCTGGCAGGCATCACCCTCTCCGTCCCCACTGAGGAGATGGCCTCATCCATCTGTGAGAACTGGCAGAAAAAAAATGAGGATATCTATCAATATCTGATGCAGCAGCTTCTGTGAGTGCAGTAAGTCACTGCGCTGAAATACGCCGGATCTCCCACAAAGAGACCCGGCGTATTGATATTCATGACCGCTTTCCCGCCCCCTCCTTCAGACGCTTCATATGCTCCCTGATCTTAACCTCATATCCATTGCCGGAGGGACTGTAAAATTCCTGTCCGGTCAATTCATAGGGCAGATACTGCTGTTCCACATAATGATCGGGATAATCGTGGGCGTATTTGTACCCGGCGCCATGTCCCAGCTTTGCAGCCCCCTTATAATGGGCATCCTGCAAATGTGCAGGTATCGGAAGGTTACCTGTGCGCTCCACCGTCTCCAGGGCCCTGAAAACAGCCTCACTGCTGGCATTGCTTTTGGGAGCGCAGGCTACATAGGACGCAGCCTGGGCCAGAATGATCTGCGCTTCGGGCAGGCCTACACGCTCCGCCGCCAGGGAAGCACTGACAGCCACGGACAGCGCCTGGGGGTCCGCGTTCCCCACATCCTCCGCCGCACATATCATAATCCGCCTGGCGATAAATGTCACCTGCTCCCCCGCATAAAGCATCCGGGCCAGGTAATACACTGCCGCATCCGGGTCGGATCCCCTCATGCTCTTGATAAACGCCGATATGGTGTCGTAATGATTATCCCCTGTCTTGTCGTATCTGACCGCCCGCTTTTGAATACACTCCTGAGCTGTCTCCAATGTAATGTGAATTTTCCCGTCGGCGCTTCGATCCGTGGTCATAACCCCCAGCTCCAGGGCATTCAGTGCATGTCTGGCATCCCCGCCGGCAATGTCCGCCAGAAAATCCAGGGCATCCTGGTCGATCACAGCATCGTAGGCGCCCATCCCCCTGTCAGGGTCGCTGACCGCCTTCTTCAGCAGTTCCTTCACCGCCTCCACGGGAATGGGTTTCAGCTCAAATATAATGGACCGGGAGAGCAAGGCTCCGTTTACTTCAAAATAGGGATTCTCCGTGGTGGCCCCGATCAAAATCAGAGTCCCGTCCTCCACAAAGGGAAGCAGATAATCCTGCTGCCCCTTGTTGAATCGATGGATCTCATCGATGAACAATATAGTCCGCCTGCCGTACATCCCCTGGAGATCCTTGGCCTTGGCCACCACCTCCTCCATGTCCTTTTTCCCGGCCACGGTAGCATTGATCTGGGTGAATTCGGCGCTGGTGGTATTTGCGATCACCTTTGCCAGCGTGGTCTTTCCGGTTCCCGGCGGTCCATAGAAAATGACAGAGCTGATCTTATCTGCCTTGATGGCCCGATATAAAAGCTTATCCCTGCCGATGATATGCTCCTGCCCTGCCACCTCCTCCAGGGTCCTGGGGCGCATTCTGGCCGCCAGGGGAGATTCCTTCTCCATGTTGGCCGTGCGCATATACTCAAACAGATCCATGATCAGTTCTCCTTTTTCAGTGACACCTGGTTTTCGTGAACCGTAACGGATTTCATGCTGCGCAGGAAGCTGGATATACGGTTGTATCCGAACTGACGAAAATCCAGCTGCTTATATTTCTTATGCAGCTCGTCATTCAGGGTGGAAAGGTTGTCCACCGTTCCGCCGCTCTTCTCGATCATACTGCAGATCTCCCGCTCCAGCTCCTCCTTGGAAAACGTGGACCGCCGCTCCACATAATGCTGGTTGTTGCTCTTTTTCACGCTCAGATCGGAAAATTCTTCGTCCACCATGGTGCTCAGCTTGGAATATCCATAATTTCGCACATCAAAGTCCGAAAACTTATCATTCAGCCGGTTGCCGATCCGGGCCAGATCCACCTGTTTCCCTCCGTTCTCGTTAATCACCGCCAGAATGGCCTGGCGCACCTCGGATATGGAGGTCACATTCTGCTCATCGCTTTCCTCCGGGCCGGACAGCTCGTTTTCCTCCAGTGCCTTATTCTGCTCCGCCACCAGGTTCAGGTGAATAAACTTATTGCAGGCCCGGGTCAGAGCCACTGGTGTCTTTGACTCTCCCATGCCCAGCACAAACATATTTTCCTCCCTGAGCCGCATTGCAAGCCTGGTAAAATCACTGTCGCTGGTCACCAGGCAGAAGCCCTGTACCTTGTTTTTAAAAAGAATGTCCATAGCGTCGATCACCATAGCCATATCCGTGGCGTTTTTTCCCGAGGTATAAGAAAACTGCTGTACCGGCATTATGGAGTACTCCAAAAGCATTCCCTCACTCCAGCCGTTGCCCCGGGACCAGTTGCCGTAAATACGCCGATAGGTGGACAAACCGTATTTTTCCAGTTCTTCAAATATAGTAGCCGCGTATTTTGAGCTGATATTGTCCGCATCGATCAATACCGCGTACTGCATTCTCTCGCCGGACAGTTTTTCAATATTTTCTTCCATAAAATACCTTCGCCTCTTCTTCCATTATTTACTATCCGATATTCATCACATAGATCTGGCAGGGGTTTTCTTCCCCCCACAGAGATGGTATGACCTCAAACTCCCGGAAGCCAAGACTCTGATAAAACCTGTTGGTGTTATCGTAAATATCATACCTCCCCATCTGCACCGTCTTCACCTGTAAAAATCTGTACCCCTTCAAAACCGCGCAGCCTTTCGCCGCGGAAAACAGCTTCCTGCCGATCCCACGGCGGTGATACTCCTTCAGCACTCCCATAACGGCAAGCTCTGCCGTGTCTTTTCCGGTTTCCTTCAGGCACAAAAAACCCACAGGGCATTCTCCGTCAAAGGCTGCGAAAAACAGCTGTTCTGCACTGTCTCTGATATACTCCTCCCGGGCTTCCGGAATGCCGAACCAGTCCGGAAGCGCCTCCAGTATTCTTCTGGATGTGCTTCGCCTTTCCTCCCTGTCCGTAATCTGCTTAACGGATCCCTCTCTGTCCCGCACCGCCTGGTATTCCTCTCTCAGAATAGAGTGCCAGCACTCGTCGCAGATTCCCTGATTGTTCACTCCTCCCGCTCTCCACGTTCCCTCACAGGTCATGCCGGACTTTCTCATAACCCTGCCGGAATTGGGATTGCGGGGATCATGACAGGCGTTGACGCAGTTCATCCCCACCTCTTCAAAGAAAAACGCAATCACCGCCTTCAGCGCTTCCGCAGTGATCCCCTTCCCCCACCAGGCATAACCGACGCAATAGCCCACAGTGGCGGACTGCGTGCGGTCATCTGTCTTCACTGCGCTGATACTGCCCACCGGCTCGTGAATCTCCTTCAGCTCGATGGCCCACTGGTAGTTTATCGGATCATTATTTTTCTCCACCCAGTCCTTCAAAACCTTCTCTGTAGTCTCCACGCTCTCATGGGTCGGCCAAGTCAAAAATTTTGTGACTCTCGGATCGCTGGCCCAGTTGCGAAACACAGGCTCCGCGTCCTCCATCCGAAAGGGCCTGAGGATCAGGCGCTCTGTCTCAATAACTTTGGTTCCTTTATGTTCCATGACTTGTTTCCTCCTGATACTCCGGGAAGGACATGGTTACCTTAAACAAATCTCCGTCCAGCAGAATCTGGAAGGCACCTCCCTGAACCTGCACCAGACTTTTTGCAATGGAAAGCCCCAGACCGCTGCCCTCGGTGCTCCTGGCCAGATCCCCTCTGATAAACCGCTCCGTCAGCTCTTCGGGCCGGATGTTCATCTGCTGTCTTGATATGTTTTTGACTGACACGTCAATGCTGCCTTCGGCAATATCCATGTCGATATAAACCCGGGTTCCCTCCAGGGCATATTTGCAGATATTGTTAAACAAATTCTCCATCACACGCCACATCCGCCTGCTGTCTGCCAAAATATAGGCGGGCGTGTCGCTCTGGGTAAACACAATCTGCAGCTCCCGCTCCTCCATTTTCTCGGAAAACTCGCCTATTCCCTGGTTGATCAGCTCGGTCAGGTTCAGCTTTTCCGCCTCCAGCTCAATATTTCCGGATGAGATTTTGGAGGCCTCCACCAGGTCGTCCGTCAGCTGTTTCAGCCTCTGGGACTTGCCGTCCAAAATATGAATGTAGCTTTTAGCCGGCTCCTCCTCTATCTTCAGCCGCTTCAGCAAATCCACATAATTGATGATAGAGGTAAGGGGTGTCTTGATATCATGGGAAACATTCGTGATCAGATCTGTCTTCATCTGCTCATCCTGCATGCTGGTCTGGACGGCCTTTCGGATTCCCTCCCCGATGTTGTTCACCGCATCTGCCAGCTCTCTGCTGGAGCCGTGAAGGTTCTCCAGATCCAGCACAAGGTCTACTTCTCCGTCCCGGATCCTGTTAATCCCCTCCACGATCTCCGCCTGCTCCGCATTTTTCTTGAACAGCAGCATCCCTATAATTCCGTCAAAAAGTACAGCTGCCGTCAGAATCAGCAGCGCCGCAATTCTGGTTTCCCTGTAGGTATAAATCCCCCACACCCCCGCCAGATTGATCAGCAAAAACAGGTTGTAGGGCAAAAGTGTACTGATCAGGGAATTTCTGTGCCGCAGCACAAGCCTCACCGCTTTGCCAAAGCCCCGGAAAAACCAATACGTAAAGCTTCCGCTCCAAAGGTTCCCTGCCCTTACTCTCCTGGCCAGGCTGTACCAGATCGTTCCGACGGCAACACTCATAAAAAAGCCGCAGATGCCAAAGACGCTGTACCGATACAGCCTTGTAAGCTGGAGCCCCATCATTTCCGCCGGAACCACTCCCGCTGTGGCCGCAACCCCCAGGATCATTTCACAGCCCTGATAGCCTATATACCCCAGACCACAGACCAGCGCCGCTAAGACCTCTGTCCAGATACGGTCAAACCGGGTCAGTGTTCCCGCCGGCTCCAGAGTAATTGTAAGGAAAGCGGCAAGCCCCAGCCATCCCAGAGCCAACAGCAGTATCGCCATCATAATCATTCCCACATTGGGAACGATCTTGTTGTAGATCATACTGGCGGTATAAAATGCATCTCCTTCCACCGCATAGCCGGTGTCCACCCCCAGCCAGATGTGGGTGGTGTCCGGATAAGCATAATCATAGCCGCTGATATATTCGTCGATCTCCTCCTCGCTGAGAACCGTGTTTCCCATAAAAACCAGGCCGTCCGGATAATAGATCAAATATCTCCGAAACTCGGAAAAATACTCTGTCACCTCCTCGTCGTTGGCTCCCTTCAGCGAGGGCACATTTGTGTAGGTGCACATTCCTCCTTCCGTCATCATCCGAACCATATACCGCACATTTGTATTGTTTTCCCTGTATGCCCAGTCGCAGAGCTGGTACTGCTGATAATTTGTGGTCAAACTGTCCACAGACATGACAATGCTCCTCTGAAGCATCATAAAGTCAGTCCAGTTATCCACCAGCTCCGACAGCTGCTTTTTCCCGTCTGCCATGGCATAACGACAGTTCAGCATGGACATAAACACTGTCATCCTGCCGTCGTCCTCCCGATTGACTCTGATTTCCTCCAGATTTTCGGCCATTATATGGGCATACACCATATCCTCCAGCTGCGAGGTGGTATACTCCTGCAGCTTCTGTGCCAGCTCCGACAGCTCCTCCTGGGTCTTTCCATGGTCAGGAAGCTCCTCCTGGGTCTCATCCTGAGTCTCGTCCTGTGCCGGAATATCCTGCCTCTGATTTCCGGCGTATTTTTGCAGCTGGGCGCTTTCGGCTCCTTTTTCATCCCCCACCCGGTAAAAATCGTCAAAAATCAGCTCGCCGTACTCGTCAAAGGTAAAATTTTCGGGATACAGTACATTTCCGAAATAATTTACAAATTCTGACAGACTCATGGTTCGATCCGTGTATTTAATACCGTATTTTCCCCATTTGATCAGATTATCCAGTTCATATACCGCGGACACCCGGCTGATATGGTCTTTCTCAATCTTGCCTGCATACGCGGACACATCGATGAGCTTGGAGGGGTCAAACACATCATCCGTCTCCAGCTGTTCCTTGATCACTACCAGCTTGGTAATATCCGAAACCGCATTTCTGAAAAGGTCATGGTAGATCTCCGATTCCTCAAACTCCTGGCTGCTGTCCATGGAAAAGACCCTGTATACCTGTGTCCCGTCGATGGTCTCCACCGCAATATAGGAGTTCAGCAAAAGCCCCGCCACGGCAATGAACACGCCCACTGCCAGCAAATGCTGAATCAGCTCTATTCCCAGCCTCTTTAATGTGGATTTTTTCATGCTTCCTCACTTTTACTGCTTTTCTATTTTATAGCCCACTCCCCAGACCACCTTCAGATACCTGGGTTCCTTGGGGTTGATCTCAATTTTTTCCCTGATATGCCGGATATGAACCGCTACCGTATTGTCCGCTCCGATGGCATCCTCATTCCAGATATTTTCATAAATCTGGTCGATGGAAAACACCCTTCCCTGATTTTTCATCAAAAGAAGCAGGATATTATATTCGATGGGCGTCAGCTTCACCGGCTCGTCGTCCACCGTCACCTGCTTTGTATCGTCGTTGATCATAAGACCGCCCACCTGATAAACCGCCTTGTTCTCCGCGCTGAGACTGCCCAGCGAGGTATATCGCCGCAGATTGGATTTCACCCGGGCCGCCAGCTCCAGGGGATTAAAGGGCTTGGTAATATAATCGTCGGCCCCAATGTTGAGTCCCAGTATCTTATCGGTGTCCTCCGACTTTGCAGACAGTATAATAATGGGTATACTGCTGTATTCCCGAATCTTCAGCGTGGCTCTGATCCCGTCCAGACGCGGCATCATAACATCCATAATCAGCAGATGAATCTCCTCTTTCTTCAAAAGCTCTATGGCCTGGATCCCGTCGTAGGCTCTGAAAATGTGATATCCGTCCTGACTCAAATAGATTTCTATCGCATCAACTATTTCTTTATCATCGTCACAAACAAGTATATTTGCCATATTTGCACCCTCCGTAAAACCATAGTAAACCGATTATTTTAAGTGTTCCCATCGAATTAATGAAGTTTTCCTTAAATTTCCGGTTTTCAGTTCTATTTTACCTGCTTCTGGAAGCATATATATGTGAAAAAGCGTTTTGAATCCATCGGATCTCTTTTCCCTGAATGGCAACCACATCATAGCGCACGCAGGTGTCTTCCGTCAACCCATGAATATACCGATAATAGTCGGCAGTCCTGCAGATTCTGCGCTGCTTTTTTATGTCCACCGCCTGAGAAGCAGAGCCTTTTCCATAACTGCTGCGATACTTGACCTCCACAAACACCAGATACCCCTCGTGAGTGCCAATGATGTCGATCTCTCCCTGTGTACCGCGGAAATTGCGCTCCAGTATCCGGAAGGAACAGGCTTCCAGGTATTCTGCGGCCTGCCGCTCTCCCTCCGTCCCCGCCGCCCTTTTGTTCATGGTATCGACCCTTTTCCCTTCAATTTGTCCATGGCATCCACAAAAACCAGGATCTCCGCCACCACCTCGTACAGCTCCGGCGGGATCATCTCCCCGATCTCCAGCCGGGACAGAGTATCTGCCAGCTTATCGTCTCTATGGACAGGAACACTGCTTTCTTTGGCTCTTTCGATAATCCGTTCGGCCAATGCTCCCCTGCCGCTGGCTATGACCCTGGGTGCGGCATCCGAAGGGTCGTATTCCAACGCGATGGCCTGCTTTATTTTACTGTTTTTTTCCCCTTCCTTACTCATCTGCCCTTCCTTTTCTGCCGGTCAGCGCCGGCCCGAATTCTATGCCGGGTGCCCTTAAGGCTCTGTCAGGTCCGCACGTCAAAGGCGTATTGGGAAAGCATAATTCCCTTTTCCTGCTCCAGCAGCGGCGCGAGGCCTCCCCCTGCCTCTTCCCCGGCCTTCTCCCCCCGGGTTGTCATTGAAAAGCTGCAGTCATAGCCTCTTTTCTGCAGACGCTGGGTCAGCAGATCCATATGGGCCGCAAGAAAATCCAGCATATTCTCATCCCGCACGTAAAACTTCGTGCTGACCTTTGTGTTCTGCAGCGCCACATACACGTCCACCGGCCCCAGGTGCTTCATGTCCAGATGAAGCAGAGCGCTTATCTTCCCGTCCTTCCCCGCCAGATTCCTGCGGTTGGTATATACATACAGATCCCCATGAGCCTCTGATCCGTTCAGATGCAGCGGCAGCTGCACATAGGCATACATTTGATTGAGCTGTTGAAGGAAATCTACGTTCTGGGTCATGGAGGTCACAGCCTTATAGGCTCCCCCGCCGGCCTGCCCTCCTGTCTCCAGGGCCTGGGCAAGATTTTTCAGCTGGGTATCCAGCCTCCGATACAGCTTTTCCACATTTTCCCGGGAAGATACCTCTTCCGGCCTCAGCGTCCATCCCTCCTTCAGCCGCCCTGCAATAAGCTCATGAAACTCCTTCCCGGAAAAAAGCTTACGCAAAACGGCTGCTCCTCCGTCCAAATGCTGGGCCTCATTCAAAAGCTGTCTTGCGGCCTCCAGCAGTTCTCCCGAAGCAGGAGGCTGAAACCGGCCAAGGATTTGGCGAAGCCCCTCCGCCTTCGCCGGATCCAGCTGCAGCTCCTCCAGGGCCTGCAGCATGTCTTTGGCCAGGAGCTTTTGCGCCTCCGGATCCATCTGTATTGTTTCACCGCTGCCTCCTTTGGCGCTTTCCGGCGCTCTCCCGGAAGCCTCCGCCCCGGAGGCTTCCCCGGTCATTGTCTGTGTCTGTCCCTTCTGTATCCCGTCCTGTGCTTTGGCCGTTTCTCCCGGATTCACCAAATCAAGAACCTCCTGTGAAGCTCCGTCCTTTACCAGGGTCACGGCTTCCTTTAACGCCTCTGTCTCATCCTCCTTGGGCAGGGTCCCTCCGCCAGGGATCTCTCCCCCGCCGGGAACAGATCCCTCCATGGTGCCGGGCTGGCTGCCTTCCGCTGCCGGATCCGCCCCCGGCGGTATATCCGTCATTCCTTCCTGAAGCATTTGAAAAAGCTCCTGGTACAGTCCTGCCGCCCCCTGTATATTCCCTTCGGCCAGCATGGCCTCCGCCGCCTGGGGAATGGCCTCCAAAACGGTATTCATGGCATCGGTAAGCTGATAGGTCAGATTGCGGTAGGAGATCATCTGGTCTATATTGGCCTGATTCACCGGCATTCCCAGTCGATGGAGATTCACCACATCCGCAACCTCCGCCTGGGGAAAGCTGTTGACTTCCCGAAAGATCTGCTGCAGAGAATTCCTGTTTACGGGTAGTCCGGCCTTCATAAGCTGTTCCGTCATGGAAACAGTTGTGCTGTTTATAGGGAGCCGTGCCATGTCCAGAGCCTTCAGTACGTTGACGTCTGTTGATATATTGGTGAACAGCGGACTTAAGGTCAGGGCGGAACCATTATTTTTTACCTCAAAGGTTACATCCTTTCCCGTCTCCAGATAGATGCTCTGATCCACCCGGGCGTTCAGCACCATATCATCCGCCAGCCTGATCTGCACCTCGCTTCCGTTTCTGGACAGAATCTCCCCATGTATGGTCTGCCCCGGCACAAGCGACTGGATCTGCCGGCCTACAGAGGCAGGCTGCGCCTGCGGGCGGCTTGCCGCCGCATTTTCTACATTATTTTCCCCCGTGTAGCCTGATAATCTCATAAATATACCCCCTGCCTGCCAAAGGTATTCCTGCCTCAGCGGGCATCTGCAATAAAGTTTCCGATAAAGCTCTTCCGATGAATGGGCGCAGGACCGTATTTTTTCAGCGCCTCAATATGGGCGGCGCTGCCATATCCCTTATTTCCCCCAAAACCATACTGAGGAAATTCTTTGTCATACTCCGTCATCAGCCGGTCCCTTGTAACCTTGGCCATAATGCTGGCTGCGGCAATGGATATGCTCTTCGCGTCCCCCTTGACAATGGGAACCTGCCTGACCCGAAGCCCAGGGATGGTCACTGCGTCGTTCAGCAGAATATCCGGCGCCGGGTCCAGCTTTCCCACCGCCTCCCGCATGGCCTCATAGGTAGCCTGCAGTATATTGATTTCGTCAATTCTGGCCGGAGAGGCATATCCCACAGCCCAGGCCACCGCCTGTTCCCGGATCACCTCATAGAGCTCCTCTCTCTTTTTTTCGGTCAGCTGTTTGGAATCATTAATATAGAGGATTCGACAATCTCGGGGAAGGATCACTGCCCCGGCCACCACAGGGCCTGCCAGCGGTCCCCGGCCCGCCTCGTCGATGCCGCAGATATAGGCATATTCCGCAAACTGTTCCTCGTATCTGCGCATACCCTCCATGCGCTTCCTCTCCTTCGCCAGCGCCGCCAGCCTTTTCGCAGCCGTTTCCACCAGCCGTTTTACGCCTGCACGGCCATCCCCCTGGTACTCGCCTATAAATTCAGGCAGCTCGTCTTCGGTAGCTGCCTGCAATTCCTCTTTTATCTCGTTGATACTCTTCACCATGTCTCCCGTCTGCCCGCCTCCGGGCGGGTACTTTACCTTAAATCGTTTCTCAGCCGTGCTTCAGAAATCCCATTTTGGACAGGGGCCAGATCCTGACCCAGGCCCTGCCGATGATCTCGCTGCGATGAATATTTCCCACGATCTCTGTCCGGCTGTCCGTGCTGTTATTCCTGTTGTCTCCCATCACAAAATATTCGTCATCCCCAAGCACCACAGGCTCCGAGGCAATTCCCACCGTTTCAGGCCGGATAACCTCTCTGCCGAAGCTCTCCTGCAGCAGCTCCCCGTCAATATATATATTTCCGTTTTCATCGATCTGAACCGTTTCTCCCGGCAGGCCGATGATTCTTTTGATGTAATATGTATTTTCCTGATATCGGAAGGGAAACACAATAATGTCAAACCGCTTGGGATCGCTGAACCGATAGGTGATCTTGTCCACGATCAGGTTGTCCCCCTCCGACAGGGTGGCCTCCATGGATGCGCCTTCCACCTCTGTCCTCTGGCCCACAAAGTGGATCACCAGCCAGGTCAGGCAGAGAACTCCCAGCAGGTATATTGCCGTACTCATCAATTCCTTCATCACTTTTTTCATTTTGGGTTCTCCTATCTCTACGGGCGCTCCAGGGTAATACGTCCCAGCTTTCCCTTTCTGAAATCATCTGTCAAAAGGCCTGAGGCCTTTTTCAGGTCCAGGCTGTCTCCTTTTGCAAAGCATCCCCGGCTGCGGGCGATCTCCTCCAGGGTCAGGGCCAGCGTCTCCTGCCACAAAATCCCATAGCGCTTCTCTACGGCCTCCGGACAAAGCTCCCTAAGACAGCCCAGCAGGTCGCAGGCCAGCTCCTCCGGTATGATCACATCATCATTCATGGAGCCGATCAGTGCCAGCCTCATTCCCGCACCGGCTTCCTGCTTCGGCCACAGGATCCCAGGCGTATCCAGAAGCTCCAGCTCCTTATTCAGGCGTATCCACTGCTTTCCTCTTGTGACACCGGGCTTGTTGCCGGTTTTAGTGCAGGCCTTTCCAGCAAAGGAATTAATGAATGTAGATTTTCCCACGTTAGGGATCCCCGCCACCATGGCTCTCACAGGCCGGTTGACAATCCCGCGCTTTCTGTCCCGCTCCAGCTTTTCCCGGCAGGCCTCCTGCACCAGGCCATTGATAGATCTGATGCCTGCTCCGGTTTTGGAATTGATCTCCAGCGCATGGATCCCCTGGTTTTCAAACCAGTCCATCCATCTTTTATTCCAGGCAGGATCCGCCAGATCCGATTTGTTCAGCAGTACGATCCTGAACTTATTTTTCCCCATTTCGTCAATATCCGGATTCCGGCTGCTGCAGGGGATTCTGGCATCCACCAGCTCGATGATCAGATCGATCAGCTTAATATTTTCCTGCATCATACGCTTTGCCTTTGTCATATGACCAGGATACCATTGATAATTCATCGCATCTTTATCCTATTTCACGAATCCGTATCCGGACTTCTCACAGTCCGCATGGAACCATGCCTTTCCGATAATATCTTCTTCCTTCACCGGACCAATGTTTGCAGAGCGGCTGTCTTCACTGCTTCCGGGGCTGTCCCCTATACAGAAATATTCTCCCGTTCCCAGGGTCAGTTCGTTCTCCGCTATCCCGGCCTCCACTACTTTTTCCGTTACCCATTGGCTTTCCAGCCCGTTCACATATAGAACGCCGCCCTTGATCAGAACTCTGTCCCCAGGCACAGCCACCACACGCTTTACATAAAAATGTGAATTCTCATTGCCGTTGGGCAGAAACACTACCACATCCCCTCTCTGGGGCGAAGTAACCACATATAAAAACCGGTTGATATATATTTTTTGTCCGTTATAAAGAGCAGGCTCCATAGACGTCCCCACCACGTTGGTGGCGGCGCCCAGAAAATAATTCAGCACCGCTGCAATAAATACAGCCGCAAAAATGCCAAAGCTCCAACTGAAAATTTCCTTTACAAGCGATGGACTGATCTTCTTTTTTCTTTTATAAAAACTTAAACCTTTGTGTTTTGCCATTTAGATTAGTATACCATAAATTGCCTTGCAATTTACGGCAGGATGGCCATACGGCCGTTACATGCTACAAATAAGGTCATTATACCACAGATTACCAAAATAGAAAAGGACAACTACAAAAGTAATTGCCCTCCCTGGTTTGTCAGCTGTTATTTTACAAGCTCCTTCACCTTTGCCTTCTTGCCCACGCGGTTTCTCAGATAGTTCAGCTTGGCACGTCTGACCTTACCTCTCCTGACTACCTCGATCTTTTCAACGTTGGGGGAATGCAGCGGCCAGGTCTTCTCCACACCGATGCCTCCGGAAGTCTTTCTCACGGTAAAGGTTTCCCTGTTGCTTCCGCCCTGCCTCTTGAGCACAACGCCCTCAAACACCTGGATCCTTTCGCGGTTTCCTTCCTTGATCCTGCCGTATACCTTTACGGTATCGCCTACGTTAAACTCGTCAACCTTCTCCTTCAGCTGTCCGGCTTCGATCTCTCTGATGATATCACTCATAATGAGCCTCCTTCAATGTAGTGGATGTTCTTAATACCCTGTGAAGCGCCGCATGCGCCTCCGGTAACAGAGGACCATCTTCCTCTTCGCAACATTCAGATTTTAACATAACTGTCAACGGATTGCAAGCAATTTTTCTATCTATTCTTTCTGCTGCACCACCAAAAATGTTTTCCTGCACGGTAAAATCCCAGCTTTTCCTGAAGCCTGACGGAAGCCTGGTTGCCCTCGAGCACGTGGCAGTAGGGTGTCCATCCTCTTTCCAGCAGACGATTCACGCAAAAGGCCTCCAGCGCTTCCCCCAGTCCCTGCCGTCGGTACGGCTCCTCCACATACAGAAGTCCCAGGCCGCCGTCGCTGTGCAGGCCCGCAAATCCTGCCAGTTTTTCTTCCACAAAGGCACCGTACATGACTCCGGACCGGATCCGTTCCCGGACATACTCTTTCGTGTCCATGGAATAATGCTCGCAGACATAAGCCAAATGCTCCAAGGTCAGCATATGGATATCCCGATGTCTTACCGGCAAAGCTTCCTTCCGGGTATATAAAAACTGGCAGCATAAAAGCTCAGGCACAAACCCTGCATCCTCCAGGATCTCCTTCAGGAACTCTTGGTTCACCACACACAGCTGCGCCTGATCCGGCACCCGGGCGGCCAGCAGTCTCCCTGACTCCCAACCGGCAGCCATCATCATACAGGTTCCGCTGCCCCTGTCATAGATCATCACGTCCTCTTCCCGGGCATACACTATCTCGCCCCGGCCCCTGCCAAGGCTTTCCATCATATGTATATTATTGCGCTTATCCCGGGAAAGCTGCCGGATCAGCTTCTGCTTTGCCTCATATCGCTCATATAAATCGGGGCGGCGCACCCGGGTGCGTTCCACGGCCTGCTCCAGACGCCATTTGGAGATATTTCTATGATTTCCTGACAAAAGAACCTGCGGCACCTGTTTTCCATGCCACTTCTCCGGTCTGGAATACTGGGGATACTCCAGAAGATCATTGCTGAGGCTTTCCGTCTCCGCAGATAAAAGATTATTCAACACCCCCGGAACCAGGCGGGCTATGGCATCCACCATCACCATGGCCGCCAGTTCTCCGCCGGTGAGCACGTAATCTCCGATGGACACATAATCCGTAACGATCTCCTCCAGCACCCTCTCGTCGATCCCCTCATAGTGGCCGCAAAGGATCACAAGCTCCTCCTCCCCGGCCAGCTCCCCGGCCAGCTTCTGATCAAAGATGCGTCCCTGAGGAGTCACATATACCGTTCTGACATGCTCCTTCCCGGCTGTGGCCGCCTGCCAGGCATCAAAAACCGGCTGTGCCTGCATCAGCATGCCTGCCCCGCCGCCGTAGGTATAATCATCTGTCTTCCCATGTCTGTCCTGAGTATATTGCCGAATGTCCAGCGCATGGATCGAAATCGTCCCCTGTTTTGCCGCCCTGCCGATAATACTGGTGTCAAGCCCCTGGCGCACCATCTCCGGAAACAGGGTAAGAATATGAAACTTCATAGCAGTCCCTCCAGGATGTGTATCCTGATAAAGCCGGCCTTCACATCCACCTGCAGCACGCACTGTCTGATAGCAGGCAAAAGCAGCTCTCTGCCATCGGTCAGTTCTATCACATATACATCGTTTGCCCCGGTCTCCATCACATCCTTCAAAACTCCGATCTCACTGCCCTCCTCGTCCTGAACGGCGAGTCCTATCAGATCAGCGATAAAATATTCGTCACGTCCCAGGCGTACAGCATTTTCCCTGGAAACCAAAAGAGGGGTTTTCCTGTATTTTTCTGCTTCATCACAGCTGTCGATTCCGCGGAATTTCAGGATAACCATATTTTTGAAAAATTTGACACCCTCTATTTCAAGTGTGGTCCGCCCCTTTCCCGTGTCGGCAATGACCTCCTTAAGCCGCTTAAACCGTCTGGTATCATCGGTGGTTGGAAACACCTTCATCTCCCCGCGTACACCGTGGGGAGATGTGACGATCCCCACTTGAAAAAAGTCCTCCATAAGCCTTCTCCCTTCTCCTACTGCGAAACGACTCTCAAAGCATCTTCATCCCATTTTCAAAATGTCCATACATGCCGTCCATAAAACAAGGAGGAATATGCACCTGCACATCCCTCCCGCCATTTTCGAAGCACCCTTGCACTCCTATACGATTTCAACATCCACCCGCTTATCGTCTTTGGATGATGCAGCCTTCACGACAGAGCGGATCGCCTTTGCGATCTTTCCCTGTTTACCGATAACCTTGCCCATATCGGATGCAGCTACATGAAGTTCGATGACCGTATTTTTATTTTCTGTTTTTTCAGTTACAACAATCTCATCAGGATTGTCCACAAGCGCTTTTGCGATAACTTCCACTAATTCCTTCATAAGCCACCTCCAAAGAATCAAATTTTATTTTTCGATACCGGCAGCCTTGAAAAGCTTTCCTACCACCTCCGTAGGCTGAGCGCCGTTGGCAAGCCATTTTTTGGCCAGTTCCTCGTTGATCTTGAAAGTGCTGGGATCCGTGCTGGGATCATAGGTACCGATCTCCTCGATAAATCTTCCGTCTCTGGGAGAACGGGAATCAGCTACAATGATTCTATAAAAAGGAGCCTTCTTCTGTCCCATTCTTCTCAATCTGATCTTTACTGCCATTTTTCTTTCCCTCCGTAAATTTACATATTAATATTTTATGAAAAGGGGAACCTGCGTTTTGCCCGTTCGCCCATATCCATCTGTCTTAAAAAGGAAGCCTGCCTCCCATGCCCGGGAAGCCGCCAAATCTGCCGCGGCCCTTCTTTCCTCCGCCAAACTGCTTCATCATTTTTTGAGCCTGTTCAAACTGCTTGATAAACCGGTTCACCACCGCAATGTCCACACCGGCTCCTCTGGCAATGCGGTGCTTTCTCTGAGGATTCAGAAGCTTGGGATTCCTGCGCTCCTGTTTGGTCATGGAAAGCACGACAGCCTCCATATGCTTCAGCTGCTTTTCATCCACCATGGATTCCAGGTCGGCCCCGCGGCCTCCCATCCCCGGCAGCATACCCAATATGCTGGACAGACCGCCCATATTCCGCATCTGCCTCATGCTCTCCAGGTAGTCTTCAAAATCAAACTTGCCCTTCTTCATGCGGCCTGCCATATCACGGCTCTTCTCTTCGTCCAGATCAATGCTTTCCTGCGCCTTTTCAATCAGAGACAGCACATCTCCCATACCCAGGATCCGGTTTGCCATCCGATCCGGATAAAACTGTTCCATATCGGAGAGCTTTTCCCCCATACTCACATATAGAATGGGTTTTCCCGTGACCGCCTTGATGGAAAGGGCCGCGCCTCCTCGGGTATCGCCGTCCATCTTGGAAAGGACCACTCCGTCTATGCCTACCTTTTCATCAAATTCTCTGGCCACATTGACGGCATCCTGACCGGTCATGGCATCTACCACCAGCAGTGTCTGATGAACGCTGACCTTCTCCTTGATCTCCTGGAGCTCCTTCATCATATCCTCATCAATATGCAGGCGCCCTGCGGTATCCAGGATCACTACATTATGTCCGTTTTTTTTGGCATAGGCCACCGCTTCCTGCGCAATTTCCACAGGCCGGTGATCCGTCCCCATGGAAAACACATCCACATCCATTTTTTTACCGTTGATCTGCAGCTGCTCCACAGCGGCAGGTCTGTAAATATCACAGGCTGCCAAAAGAGATTTCTTTCCCTTTGTTTTAAGCTTTCCCGCAATCTTGGCCGTAGCCGTGGTCTTGCCGGCGCCCTGCAGGCCCGCCATCATAATGACCGTCACCGCCTTGCCGGGCTGCATGGCAATCTCAGTGGTCTCGCTTCCCATTAAGGTAATCATCTCTTCGTTTACGATCTTGATCACCATCTGTCCCGGGTTCAGGCCGTTCATCACATCCTGCCCCACGGCCCGCTCTTCCACCGCCTTGACAAACTGCTTCACCACGCGGAAATTCACATCCGCCTCCAGAAGCGCCATTTTCACTTCCTTCAGCGCTGTCTTTACATCCTCCTCCGTCAGCCGGCCCTTGCTCCTTAGATTCTTAAATACATTCTGAAGTTTTTCCGTTAAGCTCTCAAATGCCACCTGTGACTCCTTATCGGTATCATACCTTTGGACTTTCGATTGTTCCAGCACTTCTTCCCGCTACAGCTCCTTCAGCAGCTCCTGGCAAAGAAACCGGATCCGCTCCATGCGTTCTCCGCTGTCAGGCTGCCCCCCTTTTGTACCGGGAACGGGATTTTCCTTCGTCAGCTCTGCAATCTGTGTAATTTTTTCCTTGGCGCTGACAAACCGCTCCGCCAAATGAAGCTTACTCTCATAGTCCTGCAGAATTCTGTCGCATCTGCGGATCAGATCGTGGACTCCCTGCCGGCTGATGCCGTACTCTTCGGCGATCTCGCCCAGAGACATATCGTTAAAAACCGCTTCCTCGTAAATTCCCCGCTGATGGGGCGTCAGCAATTCACCATAGAAATCGTACAGCAGTGTCTGTTCAAAAATCCTGTCCATGCTCCAACCACCTTACAAAGAATACTACATCCCCCGGCAGGTGTCAAGTATTTTTTCTTGACACGTTTGCAATCCTCAGATCTTTTCGCTGAAAATATTTTTGTATCCTTCCCCGAATATCTCCGTAGCGCTGGTGACGATCATGAAAGCATCCGGATCCTCCTGACGGACAATCTCCTCCGCCTTTGGAGAGATCTGTTTTTTCATGACGCACATTATAACCTTTTTCTCCTTTCCGCTGTAGGCGCCGGCGCCGGAAATATGGGTTACACCGATATCCAGCTCCTCCAGAAGGCGCCTGGTGATCGCTTCATATCCGTCACTGATTATAAACAGAAGCTTGGCCCCGTCCCTGCCGTACAGGACCACATCCACCAGAAGGGAATTGACAACCACCACCAGCCCTGCATACAGAGCCACATCCACATCCTGAAACACAAAGCCTGAAACAGTTACGATCATGGCATCTGTGATCAAAAAAAGAACTCCTGTTTTCAGATACGGAAAGCGAAGCCTCAAAAGCTTCACGATGATATCGGTTCCTCCGGTGGTGGATCCGGTTTTAAACACCAGCCCCAGTCCCACCGCCATCAGGGCGCCGCCCACCAGAGCCGCCAAAAATCTGTCCGAGGTCAGTGCCTGCAGGGGAGAAAGAAGATTGATAAAAAATGAGGTCACCGCCGTGCAGTACATAGTGGACATAATAAACCGCAGCCCGAATTTCCAGGTTCCCAGAGCTATTATTGGGATGTTGATAAAAAGAACCCACGTTCCCGTTTCCAGTCCCGTCAGGCGGTTCATAATGATGGCAATTCCCGTGACTCCGCCGGGCGCCAGAGAATTGGGATCCAGAAACAGGCTCACAGCAATGGCATAAATCAGCGACGCCACGGTGATAATTCCATAGTCTCTCATATGCTGCCTAAAGGACTTTGCATCCGGAGCGCCTGCTTTTTTCGCTTCCTGTGGTTTTCCGTTTTCATTCGCTGCCATTTCCCTACCTCCATTTCAAAAGCCGCATATTCTTAATATGCGGCTTTTATCGGTGAAAAACTCCACTTCTTTTCAAAAAAATAATTTTATATATTTGTCTGCACAAGCTTGGGGCAGTACCCCTCCTGCTCCAGCGCCGAAATGATCTGATTCTTGTGCTCCGTGCCGAAGGCCTCCATGGTAATCCGAAGCTCCACGGCGGAATTTCTGTTGATGGAGACAAACTGATTATGCTCCAGCTTAATAACATTTCCGTTGACATCGGCGATGATGCCGGATACGCGCCACAGCTCTCCAGGCTTATCGGGAAGAAGCACGGACACCGTAAAAATTCTGTCTCGGAAAATCAGCCCCTGCTGTACCACGGAGGACATGGTAATCACATCCATATTCCCTCCGCTGAGGATGCAGACAATCCGTTTATCCGCCGCCTTCAGATGTTTTAAAGCGGCTACGGAAAGCAGGCCGGAATTTTCCACCACCATCTTATGGTTTTCCACCATATCCAGGAAGGCCGCCACAAGCTCTTCGTCTTCCACTGTGACAATATCATCCAGGTTCTTCTGGATATAGGGAAAAAGCATGCTTCCCGGCGTTTTTACCGCTGTTCCATCGGCTATGGTATTCACTCCCGGCAATGTCACTACCCGGCCCTCCTGCAGCGACGCCTGCATACAGTTTGCCCCCGCCGGCTCCACGCCGATAACCTTGATCTTGGGATTCAAAAGCTTTGCCAAAGTGGACACGCCTGTGGCCAGGCCGCCTCCGCCGATGGGCACAAGAATATAATCCACCAGAGGCAGTTCCTTCACAATTTCCATGGCGATGGTTCCCTGACCCGTGGCAACGGCCAGATCGTCAAAGGGATGGATAAAGGTATAGCCGTGCTCCTGAGCCAACTCATAAGCCTTCGCACAGGCTTCGTCATACACGTCTCCGTAAAGCACCACCTCCGCGCCGTAGCCCTTGGTACGGTTCACCTTGATTAAAGGCGTGGTTGTGGGCATGACAATGGTAGCCTTCGCCCCATAATATTTAGCGGCGTAAGCCACACCCTGGGCATGATTTCCCGCTGAAGCCGTGATAAGTCCTCTTCCCCGCTCTTCTTCCGTCAGAGTACTCATTTTATAGTATGCCCCGCGCACCTTATATGCCCCTGTAAACTGCAGATTTTCCGGCTTAAGGTAAACCCTGCCCCCTGTCTGGGCGCTGAGAAAATCACTGTATATCAGCTTTGTCTCCAGCGTTACCTTCCGGACTGTCTCAGAAGCCTCCTCAAATTTCTCCAATGTCAGCATTTGTTCTTCCATTCTGTTTTCCCTTCTTATATTTCAAATAATGCATTAACGAAATCGTCGGAATTGAACTTCTGCAGATCGTCGATGGTCTCTCCCACCCCAATGTATTTCACGGGCACATTCAGCTCCGACTGGATTGCTACAGCGATTCCGCCCTTCGCCGTGCCGTCCATTTTCGTCAGGATAATTCCCGTCAGATCCGCCACCTCTCCGAATTCCCTGGCCTGCACCAGGGCATTTTGTCCTGTGGTTCCATCCAGCACGATCAGGTTTTCCCGGTGCACTCCGGGATATTCTCTGTCGATTATACGATTGATCTTGCGCAGCTCTTCCATGAGATTCTTTTTGTTATGGAGACGGCCCGCCGTGTCGATCAACAGCACATCCACGCCTCTGGCCTTTGCGGCATTGACCGCATCGAACACAACGCTGGCGGGATCCGCGCCCTCGTTTCCTCCCACCATGGGGACCTCGGCCCGTCTGGCCCATTCTGCCAGCTGGTCTCCCGCGGCGGCCCGAAAGGTATCCGCGGCGGCGATCAAAACCTTCTTTCCCTGATCCTTCAGCTTACCGGCAAGCTTCCCTACGGAAGTGGTCTTTCCCACACCGTTGACGCCGATCACCAGGATCACGGACTGCTCCTTTTCAAAGTCGTAGGCCGTATCGTCCACCCGCATCTGCTCCCGGATCCCTTCGATCAGCAGCTGTTTGCATTCCGACGGCTCCTTAATATGCCTTTCCCTGATCTGGCCCCTCAGCCGCTCAATAATCCGGGTGGTGGCATTGACGCCGATATCACCCATGATGAGTATTTCTTCCAGCTCCTCGTAAAAATCATCATCAATGGCGGAAAAACCGCTGAATACCGAATCGATCCCTCTGACTATGTTGTCTCTGGTTTTGGCAAGACCTGCCTTCAGCCTGGCAAAAAAACCTTTTTTTTCCTCGCTCATCCTGATATCCCCCTTATCAATCCTCCAGCTCCTTATCGATCAGGTTCACGCTGACCAGCGTGGATACTCCCTTTTCCTGCATGGTGATGCCATACAGGCGGTCCACCTGTTCCATAGTACCTCTTCTGTGGGTAATAACAATAAACTGTGTATTTTTGGTCAGCTTGTGCAGATATTTGGCAAAGCGTCCCACATTAGAATCATCAAGGGCGGCCTCGATTTCGTCCAGCAGACAAAAAGGCGAAGGCTTCAGGTTCTGAATCGCAAACAGCAGCGAGATGGCTGTCAGGGCCTTCTCTCCACCGGACAGCTGCATCATGTTCTGTAGCTTTTTCCCGGGAGGCTGGGCGATAATGCGGATGCCGGCCTCCAGAATATCTTCATCCTCCATCAGCTCCAGCGTGCCCTTTCCCCCGCCGAAAAGCTCCTTGAACACCTTGTCAAATTCCTTTGTAATCTCCGCAAACTTTTCGGTAAACTGCTTTCTCATGGCACTATCCAGCTCCTGAATAATGTCCTCCAGTGTCTTCTCCGCCTCTACCAGGTCGTCCCGCTGGGTCTTCATAAAGGTAAACCGTTCCATCAGGTTTTTATAATCTTCAATGGCGTTGACATTCACGTCGCCCAGCTTCCGGATCTGATCCTTCAGGGAAGAGATCTCCTTCTTCATGGCTGCCAGATCCGTCATACTCTCATCCCTGAGTGCTGCGGCATCGCTTAAGGTAATCTCATACTCGTCCCACATATAGTTGATCTGGGACTCCATGGATTCCTCCAGCTTCTCCTTCTGAATATTCAGGCGGTATACCTCCTTTTCCAGAGATGTCTTATTCTCCGCCAATTCCTCCCGCCTCTGGAAAAAGGTTTTCTGACGAGAAGACAATTCTTCCTTTCGGGCGGTATTTTCCTTAAGCCTCACCTCTGACTCATTCTGGGTATCGTAGGATGCCTCAATCGTCTTTTGGATCTGTTCAACGTTTTGGCTCTTTTGTTCTATCTCCAGGCGGTTGCCCTCCAGCGCCTCCAGGATCTCTTCCAGCTCTGCCTGGCAGCGTCCCAGCTCTTCCTGGATACGATCCACGTTGGTCTGTTTGAATCCTAAATCCTGACGCATTTTTTCAACCTTCAGTTCCCACTGGGAAACCCGGGCGGAAGCCTCCGTCTCCTGGCTTCTGTGTGTCTCCAGCTCCTGTTGAAATCCTGCGATCTGCTCCTGTACGCCTGTCTCCAGAGCTTCGCTTTCCGCCAGCTCCTTCTGCGCAGATTCTTTGTCGTTTTTTATTTCAAAGATTCTTCCTTCAATCTCCTTCTCTTCCAGCTTCAGAGAGGCCGCTCCTTCCACTTCCTCCTGAATTCTCTCCCTGGTCTGGCCGATGTTCAGTCTTGCGGTATTCTGTTCTATGGATTTGCGCTGAATATCCGCCTTCAACGCTTCCAGGCTCATCCTCAGCTGATTTCGCTTTGCCTTGGTCTCATCGATCTCACGGTTGGCACTGTCGATGACGAGCAGCCTCTTTTTCACCGCCTTCTCCAGCTCTTCAATCTCCCGGCGTCTTCCCAGAAGATTGCTGTTATTTTTAAAGGCGCCTCCGCTGATGGCTCCTCCGGGCACCAGAAGCTCTCCCTCCAGCGTCACCATGCGGATCCCATACTCATATTTTCTGGCGATCTTTACGGCATTGTCCACATTGTCCACCACCAGAATCCGCCCCAGCATGGCTTTGGCCACATCCCTGTATATATCCTCCGTCCGAACCAGCTCGTCCGCCAGGCCGATAACGCCTTTTTCGGAAAGGGCGCCCGAATTTTTAAACTCCTGATGTCTGGTTATGCTGGTAAGGGGAAGAAAGGTGGCGCGCCCCAGCCGATTGGTCTTCAAAAAGCCGATCATCCTCTTGGCGGTCTCCTCATTGTCTGTGACAATGTTCTGGATATTGCCTCCCAGCGCCGTCTCAATGGCAGTCTCATACTTTTTTTCCACCTTGATGATGTCTGCCACCACGCCGATAATGCCCTTTTCCTTCTCCTTCTGCTCCATCACCTTCTTGACACTGCCGCCGTAGCCTTCATAGCGCTCCGTCAGATTGCTCAGCGCTTCCAGTCGGGATTTTTCCATATGATAGGCGCTCTGGGCCTCTCTCAGCTCTGCGTCCTTTTTTGTCAGTATCTCCCGGATATCTCCCAGCTCCGATTCCATGCCGGCCTGCTGTTCGTTCATCCGGTTCAGCTCCTCTGTCACCGCCTGAAATTCCGCTTCCAGCTTTCTGACAGTCTCCTCTCTGGCCGCCTCATCCGCCTTGGCCCGCAGCAGGCGGGAATTCAGCTCCGCACGTCGGATATTTTCCTGCTCCATCATCGTGTCGAATCTTCCCAGCTTTGATTTGATGGCTGCCCGCTGGTTCAAAGCGTCAATGATAGTATTTTTTCCGGCCTCAATCCTTGTATTCAGACCGGCAATTTTCTCGTGGATTTCCTCCAGCTCCTCCCGGGCTCTTCCGGCTTCCTCCGCAATCTCTGACAGCTGGCTCTCCGCCCGGTTCTTTTCCTGCAGGATCTGGTCCCTGTCCTGTTCCTTGGACGCAATCTCCTCACGGAGAGTGTTCCTGCGGTTAGTCAGATGCGCTTCGCTGCCATGGGCCGAATTGATCTGCTCCTTCAGGACGTTCATTTCGCCCTCCAGCTTTCCCCGCAGAAGGCCTGTGTCTGTCACCGAGCTTCTGGCCTGTTCGATAGCCGCCTCCAGACTCTCAATTTCCTCCTGGATCTGCTGGTATTCTTCCTTGATTCCCTCGTATTTTTCGTTGACGCCGGAAAGCTCCTCCTCTGCAATGCCGTACTTTTCTTCCACGCTCTGCAGCTGCTCCCGCAGCCTCACGCTTTCCAGCAGGAACATATTCACATCTAATGTTTTCAGTTCCTCCTTCTTGCGCAGGTATACCTTGGCCGTCTCCGACTGCCGCTCCAGAGGGCCTGTCTGTTTTTCCAGCTCGGAAAGGATATCGTTGACGCGGATCAGATTCTGCTTCTCGTTTTCCAGCTTGGTCTGAGCCGCCGCCTTTCTGCGCTTGAATTTCACGATACCGGCTGCCTCGTCAAAAAGCTCTCTGCGCTCCTCAGGCTTGCCGCTGAGAATCTTGTCGATCTGACCCTGCCCGATAATGGAATATCCTTCTTTGCCGATTCCCGTATCATAAAAAAGTTCATTTACATCCTTCAGCCGGCAGGGGCTTCCGTTGATCAGATATTCACTTTCTCCGGAACGGTAAATGCGTCTCGCCACCGTCACCTCTTCAAAATCGATAGCCAGCTGATGGTCCCCGTTGTCCAGCGTAATGGCAACGTAGGCGCAGCTTAAGGGCTTTCTGTTTTCTGTTCCCGAGAAAATGACATCCTGCATACTGGCGCCGCGCAGCTGCTTTACCCGCTGTTCTCCCAGAACCCACCTCACGGCGTCCGCCACATTGCTTTTTCCGCTCCCGTTAGGTCCCACGATGCCGGTTATGCCGTTGTGAAACTGAAAATTTATTTTGTTGGCAAAGGACTTAAAGCCCTGTACCTCAATGCTTTTTAAATACATATCCATTATCCCTCAAAAACAACAGCGCTTTATATGCCGCCTGCTGTTCCGCCGCCTTTTTGGTCCGCCCTGTGCCGGCCCCCAAGCATTTGCCCTCCATGGTCACCGCAACCCGAAAGGTTTTGTCATGCTCCGGGCCGCTCTCCTCCAGAAGCTCATAGCAAAATTCCTTTTTCAGCACCCCCTGCATCAGCTCCTGAAGATTGCTCTTGCTGTCATAAAACAGCTGCTTATCCTCCAGGTCGGACAAAATAAACCGATTGATAAATGCTTTGGCTGCCTCCATGCCTCCATCCAGATAAATGGCTCCGATCACCGCTTCCATACCGTCGGAGACAATGCTCTCCCTGTCCCGTCCCCCGGTAGTCTCTTCTCCCTTACCCAACAGCATAAACTGTCCCAGCTCCAGATCTCTGGCGCAGAACGCAAGAGAGGACTCACAAACCATGGACGCACGGGTTTTTGTCAATTCTCCCTCCGGCATGGCCGGATGCTCACGGAACAAAAATTCGCTGGACACCAGCTCCAGCACCGCATCTCCCAGAAATTCCAGCCGCTCATAATTCCCGGTTTTATTAATCTTCCGCTCATTGGTAAAAGAGCTGTGGGTCAAAGCCTGTTTCAGCAGGGAAGTATTATTGAAACAATAGCCGATACGTTCTTCTAATATCTTCAATGTATAGCCTTCCAACATTCCATTCTCCTCTTACGGCGAGTCACCTCCGCAAAGTAAACGAGCAGTACGCACAGCGGATTTACATCCGGCGGACTGCTCATTATTCACCTTATAAAAAGCATTGACAGATACTTAAGGCGAAAGGCACTTTTAGGACAGACTCTTGATCAATTCCACCGCTTCCTCCACGGTAGAGATCTTTTCCGCCTTTTCCGCAGGAATCTCAATGCCGAATTCCTCCTCGATCCCCATGACAATCTCAAATACATCCAGGGAATCTGCGCCCAGATCACTCTGGAATGTAGACTCCATTGTGATCTCGTCCGGATCCACATTCAGGACGCCGGCAATAACTGTTTTCAATTTTTCAAACTCCATATTGAACCTCCTTGTCCGCTCCGGCGGAAATTATTTTTACAGAACAATCTGTTCTCTGATTTTTTCATTGATGTTCTGTTCTTTAAAAGCAATACATTGCAGAATGGAATTCCGGATTTCGACTGCCTTAGAGCTGCCGTGGGTCTTCACCACCAAACCGTTCAGTCCCAGAAGCGGCGCACCGCCGTACTCCTCCGTACTAAAGCCCTTCAACGTCCGTTTCAGCGCAGGCTTCACCAGAAGAGCGCCCAGCTTGCTTTGCAGATTTTCCATCATGCCCGCCTTGATCTTGGCCACCAGCGCCCCGCTGACACCCTCCAGCATTTTCAGCACAATATTTCCTGCAAAAGCCTCACAAACCAGCACATCGGCGCCTCCAAAGGCAATATCCCGGGCCTCCACATTGCCTACAAAATTTATATCGGGGCAGTCTCGAAGCAGAGGATATGCCTCCCTTGTCAAAGCATTTCCCTTCTCTTCCTCCACACCGATATTCACCAGCCCCACCCTGGGATTGCTGACGCCGATCACACTCTCCATGTAGATGCTTCCGATCCTGGCAAACTGGAGCAGCTGTGATGCCTTTGCATCTACGTTTGCCCCGCAGTCCAGCAGGAGGCTGACCCCATTGATATTGGGAATAATCGGAGCCAGAGGAGGCCTTTCCACACCCTTGATCCGTCCCACGATCACCTGACCGCCCACCAGCACGGCCCCTGTGCTCCCTGCGGATACCAGCGCGTCGCAGCTTCCTTCCTTCACCATATACATGGCTTTGACGATGGAGGAATCCTTCTTTTTACGGATGGCCATAACCGGCGGCTCTCCTGTCTCGATCACCTCCTGTGCATGGACCACCTCCAGCCGCTGCGCATCGCAGGTATAGTTTTTCAGTTCTTCCCGAATCACCGGTTCACGTCCCACTAAAAACACTTTGACGCGTTTGTCCTCATTCACGGCTTCCACTGCACCCTTTACAATTTCTTTCGGTGCATTGTCCCCGCCCATGGCATCCACTGCCACATTTACCATTTCAGCCATAGGATCTTCCTCCATATAGTTATCCGACAGGAAAATAGTTCCTTTTCTGCATTCTATTTTACTATACTAGACACCTATGCAAAAATCAAGATTTTTTTGCATAACAAAACAGGTGCCCCGAAGGACACCTTTACCTTGCTGCTTGATTGATCCGCCTTACCCTCACTGCACAAGCAGACTGAACATAAATGCAATCTCCGGCAAAGCGTCAGGTCTCCTGCAACGGATTACGCCTCAACGTTGACGACCTGTTTCTTGTTGTAAGAGCCGCAAGCCTTACAAACCCTGTGAGGCGTCATAAGAGCGCCGCACTTACTGCACTTTACCAGTGTAGGGGCAGACATCTTCCAATTTGCTCTCCTCTTGTCTCTTCTGGATTTGGAAGATTTATTTTTAGGACAAATAGACATGGTTACACCTCCTTATTCCCATTGAAAATATCTTGTATCACTGCCATACGCGGATCGGGAACGAAGGTATCACATCCACAATCCCCCATGTTAAGATTCTGTCCGCATTCAGGGCAGATTCCCTTACAGTCCTCCCTGCACAAAATCTTAACCGGCCAGTTACCCATGATTTCATTGTACACAAAAGCTTCCACATCCAGCTGGCTGCCTTCCATGAAGCCCTGATCATCAGCCTCCTCCTGCTCCGCATCGGGAAAAACCACTATCCTGTCAAAAGATAATTCCAGACCCAGAGGAACCTCTGTCAGACACCGGTCACAGCAGGCCAGAAATACAAGCTTTGCCTTCCCGGAAATCCTGGCTTTATGAGGCTCTATGTTGGTAAAGGTAAAAGCTGCCGGAGACTTTTCCACAACAGGAAAGCTGCCCATCCTGCTCTCAAACCCAGTCAGCTCCAGCGGTACCTGTGCAGTAACCTCTCTGCCCTCGGACGCCAGCACATCTGATAAATCAATCAACATAACGGCTCCTGTGTATCATTTTTGTGTAAACGTGACTTCACACACTGATTCATTATACATAGTGAAACCCTGTTTGTCAACCAAATTCTGCATTATTTTCCAACAGTTCAGCCAGTCCATACGAACATCTGAAAATCGTGCTCGCACGAATTTTCAGATGTTCACATGGACTGAGGGAACGCCATTCTATGAGCAAAGGCAGCTGCGAAGCAGCGAAAAGTGCCGAAAGGCACGGCTTTGCGAATGGCGTGGGCTGAACGGCCAGGCCAAGCCAACGGCGTGGGCTGAACGGCCAGGCCA
>CAMWUL010000025.1 GCA_947177445.1 uncultured Lachnospiraceae bacterium
CAGAAGGATGAGAGAGCCTTTCCCCTGAAGGGAAATTCCGCCGCTGCCGACAGCGATGTGATTTTGGTGGATAGTATGAACAGCGTATCGCGGGAAACACGGGTGGAGTTTGTTTTAACAGGAAGTTAATTATATTTGATTGTGAATAATAACAATGGCGGCACTGGGAAAATCCAATGCCGCTGTTTCAGTTGTAAAATCCATCAGTGAATGGTAAAATGAAGTGTGCAGATACGAGTATCGGATTGACGGACAGTACGCAAAAGGGAAAATACATTGTGGGTGTGGATTATGCAAACCCAGTAAAAAGTTTGGTCTGCCGACGGTCAGAGATTTGAGGGAGTTGTCGAGAGAAAGGATATTGCTGGAAGATTATAAGATGAATCAATAAAAGAAATATTTGGCGGCAGAAAAATTTTCCCGCTATCATGGCATCCGGGAAGGAGGGGCTAAATATGGGGCTGGCGGAATTCGAACGAAAGAGAGATGAAAAAATTAATGGAGTGATATATGACATGTCACCTTCTCCGGAATTCAAGCATGGTATTATTAATGGTAATATTTATGCGAATATTAAACGGGGGCTTAAAAACAGTATTTGTTTTGTAACTATTGAGAATCTTGATTTTAAGTATCATCCGGATATAAATGACGATTATGTATGCCCGGATATTATGATTATATGTGATCGAAAACATTTAAAGGGCGGCTCCTATAGCGGTGTTCCTAAATTTATTGCCGAAACCCTGAGACATTCCACAGCAAAGAGAGATAAAACAGATAAGAAGGATATTTATGAAAAAGCTGGAGTAGAAGAATATTGGATCATTTCTCCGCAAGGATCTGTGGAGATTTATTATCTGCGGAATGGAAAGTATATTCTGGAACAAAATTATATGCTGCAGAGTGATAAAGAAGAAGAGTATTATAATGCTGAAATGGGAATAAGCCTGCGGGCATTTCCCAATATAGAAATCAAGCTGGGAGAAATATTTGAGGGAATCGATGTATAGAACGGGTTTGCCGTAATAAGGCTTTCCTGTGGGTTAAGTATTTCTGCTCAATCGTTAACTACACCTCCATTGTCCCGAAATATATTTTTTCTTATACTGTATTTGGGTGCTGAAGCTATTGCTTCGCATGCAAATTCAGGGAAAGGAAGAAGAAGGAGGGAAATATGGAGTTAAAGCTTGGCAAAAAAATTATAGAACTACGAAAGAAAAAGGGAATGACCCAGGAACAGCTGGCCGGAGCGCTGGGGGTGTCCGCTCCGGCGGTGAGCAAATGGGAGACGGACAGCTCCTATCCGGACATTACCCTGCTTTGCCCCCTGGCAAGGGCACTGGACACAGATGTGGATTCTCTGCTGGCTTTTGAGGAAGATTTGTCCGAGGCGGATTTAGGGCAATACATGACGGAAATTATAGAGATGATAAGAGGGGGAAGGATACCGGAAGCGGAGGAGCGGCTGAACGGACTTTTACATGCGTATCCTTCCAATATTCCCCTGAAGTTTTCCGCAGTGGCGGCTCTGACCTATTTTGAGATCAATGTACCGGAGGCCGACGAGGCGGATAAGATCCGGTGGAAGGATCAGAAAAAGCAGCTGGTTCGTGCAGTACATGACGACGGTAATCCGGCCTATTATCCATCGGCTGTATCCATGCTGGTTTCCATGGCTTTGGCGGAGGATCAGCTGGAGGAGGCGGAGAAGCTGCTGAAGGAGACGATGGCGGATCAGGGGGATTTTACCTTTCTCTGGAGTCAGCTTTATCTTAAAAAAGGAGAAAAAGAAAAGGCTCTGGGAACTGTCCAGAGGCGCCTGTATTCTCTGGTAAATGATATGCGGACCTGTCTCATGGCCATGCTGGGACAGGACATGAATCCGGATATTGACAGGGCCGTGGAAATCTGTGATGTGCTGCAGATGCTGGACAGCATTTTTCGGGTGGGAGGTGGAATGGGAGACGGTCTGTATGCCGAGATATATCTGCGGGCGGGTAAAATGGAGGAAGCCCTTGCATACCTGGAGCGGCTGGCAGATCGAATGACAGGCCCCATGGAGCCGCCCAATCCGCTTTTGTTTGCACCGGAAATCGCTCCCGGGCCGGAAAAGCTGGAGTGGAACCAGGAGATCCGTATGGCGGTTCTGCAGGGTCTGGAGAAGGATCAGTGCTTTGAACCGCTTCGGGAGCAGGAGCGGTTTCAGAGGCTGGTGGAGCTGATACGGAAGCAGGTGCAGTCTTAAAGATCGATTCGCCGCAGGGGGCTGTGGAGATTTATTATCTGCAGGAGGGGAAATATATTTTAGAGCAAAGCTATATGCTTCAGCGTGATGTGGAAGAAGAGGACTATAACGCAAAGACGGAGGTTTCTCTGAAAGTGTTTCCTCATATTAAGATGTGTCTGGAGGAAATTTTTGAGGGAGTCGAGATAGTGTATTGACACGGAGGGAAAAACAGGCTAAAATACCTATAAGTTTCACGGGAAATGATTTCCTAAGCGTTTCCCTGAAAGGAATTAGTAAATAAGGAACAGACGTTGAAGAGGAATATTAAGAGGATCTGGCTTTCAGAGAGCTGCCGGAGGGTGCGAGGCAGCAGTGACGGTGCTCCCAACTGGCCTCGGAGTTTCTGCCCGGAAGCGCGCAGGCGTGTGTAAGGGCGGACGGTTCATCCCGTTATCCATGAAAAAGTGCACAGGCAGAAATGATATGGAGTATGGATTGTTTCTTTGCGGCAGATCCAGTCGGCAGAGAGGCAGCGCCTCATGGAGTTTCCCTGTGAAGTAGAGTGGTACCACGGAATCAGGCCCTTTCGTCTCTATAGGACGAGAGGGCTTTTTATATATCATAGAAAAGTGCTCCTATGATATAAAAACGCTTCGCGGGGGCGCATGGGGAAACAGCAGCACAATGCGCCCCGCCCGGTGAGAGAATGGAGGAATCAAAATGGCAGTACCGTACAACCATCACGAGGTGGAAAAGAAATGGCAGACTGTCTGGGACGATGAGAAGGCCTTTAAGACCTCTGACGATTATTCCAGACCCAAGTACTATGCACTGGTGGAATTTCCGTACCCTTCCGGCCAGGGGCTTCATGTGGGACATCCCAGGCCTTATACGGCCCTGGATATCGTGGCCCGTAAGAGAAGGATGCAGGGCTATAATGTGCTGTATCCCATGGGCTGGGACGCTTTTGGCCTCCCCACGGAAAATTATGCCATCAAAAACCATATTCATCCGAAGATTGTAACAAAGAATAATGTGGAGCGTTTTAAAAGTCAGCTTCATGCGCTGGGATATTCTTTCGATTGGGACAGGGAGGTCAATACCACCGACGATCAATATTACAAATGGACCCAGTGGATTTTTTTGAAGCTGTTTAAGGCGGGGCTGGCCTACAAGACGGAAATGCCCATTAACTGGTGTACCTCCTGTAAGGTGGGATTGGCCAATGAGGAAGTGGTGAACGGCGTCTGTGAGCGGTGCGGCGCAGAGGTGGTCCGCAAGGTGAAAAGCCAGTGGATGCTGAAGATCACGGAATATGCCGACAAGCTGCTCCAGGGGCTGGATACGGTGGATTATATTGAGCGGGTCAAGGTTTCCCAGAGAAACTGGATCGGCAAATCTCAGGGTGCAGAGGTGGACTTTGCCATCACCGGTAAGGAGGAAAAGCTCCGTATCTATACCACCAGGCCGGATACCCTGTTTGGCGCAACCTACATGGTAGTATCCCCCGAGCATCCCATGATCGAAAAATATAAGGATGAGATTGAAAACTATGAGGAGCTTGTGGCCTACCGGGAGCAGGCGGCGAAGAAATCCGATTTTGAGCGCACGGAGCTGGCAAAGGACAAAACCGGCGTCCAGATCCAGGGGCTCACTGCCACAAACCCCGTAAACGACAGGGAAATTCCCATCTGGATCTCCGACTATGTGCTTATGACCTACGGAACAGGCGCTATTATGGCGGTTCCTGCCCATGACGAGAGAGACTGGGATTTTGCCAAAAAGTTCGGTCTGCCCATTATCGAAGTGGTGGCGGGCAGCCCTGTCAGCGTTCAGGAGGCGGTGTACACGGATGTGGCAACGGGAATCCTGGTCAATTCCCAGTTCCTGGACGGGCTGTGTGTGGCGGATGCCAAAAAGAGGATCATCGACTATCTGGAACAAAAAGGGATCGGGCACAGCAAGACAAATTATAAGCTGCGGGACTGGGTATTTTCCAGACAGCGTTATTGGGGAGAGCCCATTCCCATTGTGCACTGTGAAAAATGCGGCTATGTGCCGCTTGACGAGAGCGAGCTGCCCCTGATGCTTCCGGAGGTGGAATCCTATGAACCTACCGACAACGGTGAATCACCACTGGCGGCTATGACGGAGTGGGTGAACACCACATGTCCCTGCTGCGGCGGCAGCGCAAAGAGAGAAACGGACACCATGCCTCAGTGGGCAGGCTCCTCCTGGTATTTCCTGCGGTATACGGATCCCCATAATGAGAAGGCGCTGGCAGGTAAAGAGGCGCTGGAATACTGGATGCCTGTGGACTGGTATAACGGAGGGATGGAGCATACCACACTCCATCTGCTTTATTCCCGGTTCTGGCACAGATTCCTGTACGACCAGGGACAGGTGCCCTGTCCGGAGCCCTATCAGAAGAGAACCAGCCACGGCATGATCCTGGGCTCCAACGGGGAAAAAATGTCCAAGTCCAGAGGCAATGTGGTGAATCCGGACGACATTGTCAGAGAGTACGGCGCGGATACCTTAAGGACCTACGAGATGTTTATCGGAGCATTTGACCTGAGCGCAGCCTGGAGCGAGGACGGCGTGAAGGGCTGCCGAAGGTTTCTGGAGCGGGTGTGGAAGCTGCAGGACATTCTGACGCAGGAAGAGGGATATAGTCAGGATCTGGAGACAAAAATGCACCAGACCATCAAAAAGGTATCGGGGGACTATGAAAGCCTGAAGTATAATACCGCCATAGCGGCCATGATGTCTTTGATTAATGAGTTTTACAAAAAGAATTCTGTGACCAGAGGTGAATACAGGACGCTGCTTACACTGCTGAACCCGGTAGCGCCTCACATTACGGAGGAACTGTGGCAGACAGCAGGCTTTGAGGGAAGAGTGTACCAGACCACATGGCCCGAGTATGACGAGGCAAAGACGGTGGAGGCACAGGTGGAGATCGGCGTGCAGGTGAACGGAAAGATGCGTGTTACGGTTTCCGTGCCCAAGGACATGGAAAAGGAAGCGGTGATTGCCGCAGCCAAAGAGGCTCTGGGAGATAAGCTTACAGGAACTGTAGTAAAAGAGATCTATGTGCCTGGCCGGATCGTGAATATTGTTGTAAAGCAGTAGGCTTTTTGCCGGGCGCTGGCAGGCTGAAGCTGTGTTGGAACACGAAAATCGCACAGGGTACAGTTTTTCTGCCGCAGACTGTCCGGATTGGAGGAACAGTCTGCGGCAGAAAGCTTCTCTAATGGTTTTCCGTCCCGTGGGGGATGGAGGACTGACCGCCCTGCCGGTTCTTTTCCAGGATCTTGTCGATCTGTTCCAGCTCTTCCCTGGAGCTGTGTCTTTTGATGGCGGAGATAGCGGCGTTCATTTCCTGGGGCGTAAGGGTCAGATTTTCCTGCTTGGCCTTTTTCATCATGGGTACCACGAAGGCCATCATTTCCTTCTGGCTTTTTCCGCGGCCTTCGGCAAAAAGCCGTCCCAGAAACTGGAGCTTCTTTTGGGGAATATCCTTTACCAGAGGATCCTTCATCCAGTCGGGCGCCATGCTTTCATCCGCGGAGTGCATTTCTTCCATGGAATGCATTTCTTCCATAATAATACCTTCCTATTCTTCTTTTTTTCCAAACATATCAAAAACCGAAGACAAATCCATCCCACCCAGATCGGGCATTCCGGTCATTCCCGACAGAATATCCATAGGATTGCCTCCCTCGGAATTCATACCCTCAGGGAAAAGCTCCTTCAGCATTTCCATCATCTCCATCATTTCCTGCATCCTGTTCATGGTCTGCATCATATTTTTGATAGATTGGATCCTCTCCTGCTCGCCGGGACTTCCGAACGGCATCAGTTCGTCCAGAAAGGCAATCGTGTCATTGTTTCCGGATTTCAGAGGATTTTCCGGGCCGGAGGACTGCAGAGGAAACAGGGGTGACCGGAGACTGAGGACGGGACTTTGGGGACGATTCTTCAAAAACTGCAGGGTATGCTGCAATTCCAGAAATTTTATATATACTGCCAGCCCTCCCTGCAGGCCCGGGGCAAGATAGGAGAGGAATACCTTTAACATCTGAATGTGATTCGTGGTAAGCAGTGAATCAAATGCAGCAATTATATCGGATCCTTTTCCCTCCATGTGAAAACCATACCTTTCCGGGTGCATTATGTACATTGTACATGTTATGACAGTCTGCGGGATATTATGCTGTTTCTCACAGTATTTTCCTCATATTGGAAAACAGGCCCCGCCGGGAGCCTGCCTTCCATCAGTGGGGCGGCCTTCAGGCCGCCTTGATCCTGCTTAGCAGCAGGTGTTGTTGCATCCGCATCCGCAGTTGTTTCCGCCGCCGCAGAAGCAGGAGAGCAGCAGGATCCAGATGATCCATTCGCAGCCGTCGCCGCCGCCGAACAGTCCGTTGCCGCATCCGCAGCTGTTGTTGCAGCCACAGCCATTGCTGCGTCCGCCGAACAGTCCGCCGTTGCCGCCGCAGCAGGATAACAGCAGGATGATCCAAATCCAGTTATTTCCACATCCACATCCGTTGTTCTGGGAGCTTACGCATCCGCAAGAGTCGTTGCAGCCACAGTTAGTAGCAGTCAAATCGCTCATTTTAATTGCCTCCAAAGGTTTATTTATGCTTTATTCTATGCACGGCGGCCTGTCAATGTTTCCGGGATTTGGCAGAACTTTTTTACAGGAGAGATTTTTGGCGCTTTTTGAAGTTTTCCTGCCTCATATGCGGATAAAAGACTTGCATAAATTCTGATATGGAGTAAAATAAAGAAGGGATATCATTATAGACAGAAAGGTTAGGTATGGCTCAAAAGGTATACATAGTAGAAGGCAGACGTTTCCGAACCAGGGAAGATTATGCCCGCGCGATGCATGACAAGAAGATCATAGACGAAATACGCAGCAGCGTTAACCTGAAGAATAGAGCGGCCCTGGAAAAGCTGGAGGAGCAGCTGAAGGGAGGTAAATACAGATTTTATACGCTCCTGGGAGAAGATTTCAGGGATGAGATCCGGGAGCTTCTGGGGAAGGGGGCGCAGGGGAGGACCACCCCGGTTCGGGGGAAAGCAGCATCGCAGGGAAAGACTTTTTCTGCCCGTGGAAAAACAGAGGCACCTCCGGAAAAGGCTTCTTCGGTCAAGACAAAGAACAGCTTTTCTAAAGCGGAGATGGATTCCTACGTGCTGGCGGAGCTGAAGCGGCAGGAGAAGCGCAGAAAGCTGATCATTGCCGCATGCAGTATTGTGGCAGCGGGCTGTCTGGGATATTTTGGAGTTTATGCCTGGCATAGTTATCGGACGGACAACACTTATCAGGCGCTCAGCGCACTGAAGGAAAAGCCTGTGGTACAGCAGTATCCGTCCGCATCTCAGTCGGGACCTCAGTTTACACTGGATGAGGCCCGGGAACCCCGGGAGGTGCTGGAAGAATATAAAAATTTATTAAATAAAAATAAAAAGCTAATCGGATGGGTGAAAATAGACGATACAAATATAGATTACCCCGTAATGCAGACTGTGGACAATGAGTACTATCTGAACCATAATCTGAACCAGGAATATGATAAGAATGGGTCTATTTTCATGGATAAGGACTGTGATGTGCTAAAGCCCAGCACCAATTTTATTATCTACGGACATCATATGAAGAACGGGCAGATGTTCGGCGGTCTGGACAGGTACGCCAGTAAGGAATATTATGAAAAGCATCCGTATATTCAGTTTGACACCATCTATGACAAGGGGACATGGGAGGTGATGTACGTATTTCGCTCCAGAGTGTACAGCGAGGAGGAGATCGTATTTAAATATTATCAGTTCATAGATGCCAACAGCGAGCAGGAATTTGATTCCAACATGCGGGAGATGGCAGCTATGTCTTTGTACGACACGGGAGTGACCGCCAGTTACGGCGACCAGCTTCTGACGCTCTCAACCTGTGATTATCAGGAGAAAAACGGACGTTTTGTGGTAGTGGCGAAGAAAATCGCAAAGGAGTAGAAAAATGACTAAGGGTGTAAAGAAGAAAAGCAGGAGATTAAAGACGTCGATCCGAAAGACTCTGGGGACGCTGTTCCTCATATCGGCGCTGATAGTGGCGGCAATTCCCACGGAAAACCTGCGGGCGGAAGGGGAGAATCCTTTGGCTGATAATTACTGGGGTACGCTGGGAAAAGAGGGCCGTATTCCGGAGGTCACAAAGAATGACAAAATATACAGTACCGGAGACGGTATATTTAAATTCGCGTATGTGAGTACGGATGTGAGTACGAATAATAAAATAGCGGTTATCCTGGGATATGACGGAGGCGGGTATCTGGAGACAGACGGTGTGGCCGGAAAGCTGGTGATTCCCGACCAGGTGGATGCCTATGCCCAGTTTACGGAAAATCTGGGTACCGGAAACGGACTTGCCGCAGTGGGAAAATCCGATAATTTCTTATATTATAGGGTAGATCATACGAAGCTTCAGGATGTAATAGTAGATGGAGCGATTGTCAAAGATGAAAATGGCAATCCTGTTCAGGAAGAGGTTCACGACTATTATACATGGCATCCCTGCTTTTATAATGATTATGATGCCTGGAAGGATACGGCGCTGGAGGATTTCTGGTATTTTCCAAATAATCAGATTGTCTATAAAGCGGATGGCGTTACAGTCGACTACGAAAACGGACTGCAGCCCACAACGAATGACAGCTTTCAGCGTATTCAGAATGCCAGTGTGAGATATATCGGAAATCAGAAGATTGTTGCCAGCGGAGCTACATGGATAGTTGACTCTGAAAATCCGATTACCGTGCCTGAGGACGGTGTTTTTGCGGGAGTGAAAGGCGGCAATATACGCTTTTTAGAGGTGGGAAAGAACCTCAGCGGTATTGGAGACTATGCCTTTTACGGCTGTTCCAACCTTCAGGGGATTAAGCTGCAAAACGGTCTGAATACCATTGGCGTAGGCGCGTTTGCAAATGCAATCAATCTAAAGGACGCAGATATTGACCTGTACTGCAGCCTGAACATTTTGGGAAGCCATGCGTTTTATAATTGTACGGGCCTGACCTCCTTTACCGTGCCCATTTCCGTGGGGGCCATTCAGGATTCCGCATTTGAGAACTGCAGAAACATGAGTGATTTTGCCTTTGGGGCGGAAGGGGAAAATGTAAATTTGACCCAACTTGGGGCGGCGGTATTTAAGGGCTGTTCCAGTCTGAAGGGGATCACATTCCCTTCTTCATTTGCACAGTCGGTACCCATCTCTGTTTTTGAGGGGTGCAGCTCCCTGCAGTTTATTGCGGCAGGAGACATAGGCTTTGATGTTACGCAGGACCAGAGTTACAGCTATGCTCAGTTTAAGGAGATCATGCCTGAGAGCTTCTGCTTCAAGGGCGCTTACGGACAGACCCTTCATAATACGGCTACGGCGAATGAATTTGTTTTTGGCTATTATGATGCGTCAATCGGAAAATATATTTATGAGCTGACTACAGGAACAGAAGCCGCGGGAGACCAGATTGTTTATCGTGTTGACGAGGACGATAATCTGAGATATTTTTCCATGGGCAGTAATGTATCGGAAATAACACTGCCTCCGGCTGTGGGACCCAACCATATTGTGGTAATTAATTCTACGTCCTTTAGAAATAACTGCCGGCTCAAAAAAATTACGATACCGCCCTCCATAAGGGCAATAGAAGCAGATGCCTTCAGAGGCTGTCATAATCTGCAGAGCGTGATTTTCACGGATCCTTCCGGGCTGGAATCCATTGGGAGCGGCGCTTTCAGGACGCAGGAGTCGGAGCTTCATTTGACCGGCTGCAGCGGAATCAGCGCCGGCACGCCGAAGCTGATATTTGTAGGTCCTATTTCCTACAGCTCCACGCCGTTTAATTATGCGATGGATCCCAATGAGTACATTAATAACGGAAGCCAGACGAGAACCTATATTACCTATCTCAGCGGATGGCCGACGCATCTGGAGGTCAGGTATAATCCTGCCACAGATAAAAACGAACTGGTGGATTATCCCACATTGGCGGCTATTTCCGGATCGTCCGTATCCGGGTCGGATGCCAGCGCAGGGGGATCGAAATACGGAAATAAAGATAATTATCCGTATATGACAGACGAATATATAAAAAACGCCAATACGGCAGTGGCAAAATATAATAACGGAGATAGTCTGCAGGATTTTGAACAGGCCATTATCGACGCGGCGTTGAATATTGTGCTTCCCGAAGGAATCGAGAGCATTCGGCAGAATCTGTTTGTGGATAATGAAAAGCAGGAAAACAGAACTGATCTTCGAAAGACATTGCAGGCTCAGAGTCTGAGGGAAGTGGAAGATGAGGCTTTTGCAGGATTCACGTCCCTTTCAAGTATTGTGCTGAACGATGCTACGGAAAAGATAGGTGAATATGCTTTCAGAGATTGTCCCAACCTGGTCAGTGTCAGTCTGCCGGCTACTGTCAGTCAGATGGGGAACAGACCTTTTACAGGTTGTGAGTCGCTGTCCAATGTGAATTTTAACGGAAGTCCGTATTTTACCTGTGACAGATCCGTAATTTATGAGCTGGATGATGCCGGGGCGAAAAACAAGATCGTGGAATGCCTGGAGGGCAGATCTACTTCCTACTTGTCTGCAGACGAAGTGGCGGGTATAACGGAAATTTATCCGGAAGCCTTTATGGGGACAAATTTGGTCAATATTGATTTGACGGGCTCCAATATAAATACCATACCGGAGTATGCTTTTGCGTATACTTCGTCGCTCAGTCAGCTGACTCTGCCCAGAACCGTGCGCAACATCGGTGATAATGCCTTTAAAAACAGTGCGTTAACAATCCTGACGATTCCCGGCCAGAATCAGAATATTTCCTCTGTTGCTTTTGGCGACGGAATATATGATGAAACGGGAAATGATAAGACGGCGGATCCTGATAACGCCACAAAACTTGATAAGCTGTTGTTTGTCTGTGAGGAAGGGAGTATGGCATCCGATTATGCGGATCTGCATAATATACAGAAAACCTTCCGTGAACCGGAGCTTTACTGGGATGTGACTTTCTATGATAAAGACGGAAATCCCATTGTAAAGCAGACGGTAAAAGACGGAGAGCCTGCGGAGGCTCCGGATGCTCCTGTTGTGGAGGGCTATACATTTACAGGATGGATGCCCAGCGACTTTGAAATGGTCAAGGGCAATATGGATATATATGCGCAATATGAGAAGGATGATATTGCCATCCATACGGTTACCTTCCTGCTTGATGATATGGTAACGGTATATGCCACTCAGGAGGTGCTGCATGGCAGAGATGTAATTCTTCCTCAGGAGCCTGTCAAGGCAGGATATACCTTTATGGGATGGAGATATGGAAGTCTGACGAATATTACGGAAGATCAGACCGTGATTGCATATTTTGAGCTTAGCGGCAGCAATAATCCCGGTGGCAGCAATAATCCCGGAGGAAGCGGCAATCCCAGTGGGAGCGGCAATCCCAGTGGGAGCGGAAGTCCCAGCGGCAGTCCGGGTGCCAGCGGCAATCCCAGCGGAAGCGGAAGTCCCAGCGGCAGTCCGGGAAGCAGTACGAACCCCGGCGGTACACTGTATGTGCTGACGGTACAGAACGGCAGCGGCTCCGGCAGCTATGCGGCGGGCTCTCAGCCGATCCTCATAGCCAATGATCCTGCTACAGGGCAGGAATTCAGCCACTGGACGGTGGATAATCCGGCAGATGCCAAGCTGGCCAGTACGGTTTTGTCTGCCACGGTAATCACCATGCCGGCCAGAAATGTGACGGTGACGGCTCATTACAGAGCACAGGGTACCGGAAGCGGAAACACCTCAACCAGGCCGTCTTCGGGAAGCGGAAGCGGCAGTACCAGCAACAATAACCGGCCTAATCCTTCCTCCGGAACGGTGAGCAACGGCGGAACCACGGTAGTGATTGACAAGAACGGCCTGTCCAATACGGGTGTGGTGTCAGCTACGGTCAGAGGCTCTTCCGACAATTTCACCATTAAGATCTCAGAGAGCAGCGCGGCTACGGAAGCGGCCCTGAGAGCGTTGCTGGCTGAGTACGGAAACATTGACAATATTAAGTATTTCCCTATGGATATCTCCCTATACGATTCTATGGGAAATAATAAGATTACGGATACCACCGGACTGTCGGTAAGCATTACGCTGCCCCTGCCGGATTCTCTGATCACCTACGCGGGCAACAACAAGGTGGCCGGAGTGGTGAATGACAGACTGGATAAGCTGTCTGCCAGGTTTACTACCATTGACGGTGTGTCCTGCATTACTTTTACGGCAGAGCATTTTTCACCTTATGTGATTTATGTGGAGACTAATAATCTGTCGGCGGGTACCATCGCGGATAATACGCCGAAAACCGGCGACGGGCTCCACCCCAAGTGGTTCCTTTCCATTGGTCTGGCGTGCATATCCTTTGTGCTGTTCATGAAGAAGGACAGCAGGAAGCTGAAGAAGGTAAAGGTCAGATCCTGAGCGTGCCGGGATATACGCAGAAGCTGTTAACCCGGGTATGATTAAGAGAATAGGAAGATATATGAGAAAGAGAAGGAAACTCTGCGGCGTCCTGCTGATCGTAACAGCGCTTGTCCTTATGATGCTTCCTGTATCGGAGGCAGATGCTGCTGCATCTGCTTCCGATTTTAAAATGGAGGGAAGCACCCTTGTCAAATATCGGGGGTCGGACAAGAACGTGTCTGTTCCTGATACGGTGGAGGTTATAGGTGAGGGAGCGTTTGAAGAAAACAAAAATGTAGAGCTGGTGGTGCTGCCCAACAGCGTGAAGAGAATCGAAGGCTATGCCTTCTGGGGGTGTGACCGGCTGGATACGGTGGTGCTGGGAAAGGGGCTGACGCAGGTGGAGGAGTTTGCTTTTGCCGGCTGTAAAGGCCTGAAGCAGATGACGATACCGGCAAATGTGACATCCATCGGAAATCAGGCCTTTGGTGATTGTGTGAATCTGAAGGATATTTCCATACCTCCCGAGACGACCCAGATTGCGGAGTCGGCTTTTGAGGGATGTTACCAGCTGACCATACACTGTGAAGCGGGAAGCCCGGCAGATACCTATGCCCAGGCGTTTTATGAGAGACAGAAGGAAATGCCGGAGTATGAGGATGTGCCGGATTACGCTCCGGAAGATCAGGATTCCGCCGCCTCAGATCCCACGTCGGAGCCTGGGGAAGAATCCTCTGCAGAGCCTGCGCCGACCCCGGTTCCAGAGCAGCAGCCTTCGGGCGGGGAAAGTGTTCTGGGCAGCTCCTGGGTGGTGGGAAACAGAGCTTTTGTGTATATTCCCACAGGAAATCTGCAGGTATTGGGAGGAAATGCAGGCGGGACAAATTTCGGAACGGGTGACGGTCAGGGCAGTGTCGGACAGACCGGTGAGATACCCGCTGCGGGCAGTCTGTGGGCGGATAACCTTGCCAATGGCGGGCTTGCAAAATATACTGTTGTGGACGGACAGATTGTGGCGGATCAGGCATATTATGGAAACCGGGGGCTGGGAAGTGTGGTCCTTCCGGAGGGTATCCGGGAAATCGGGCAGTTTTCCTTTGCCAGAAGCTCCATAACGGATGTTGTAATTCCAGAGGGAGTGACGGATATCGGTTACGGCGCGTTTTATCACTGTGACAGTCTTACGGGGGTAACCCTGCCGGGGACCGTCAGAAACGTAGAGCCCAAGGCTTTTGAAAATACGGCCTGGCTTAAGGCGTTTCTGGAGAGTGGAGAAGAGTTTCTGATCTCCGGAGGCGTATTGGTGGCCTACGGCGGAGAAGGAGCCGCAGTCACGGTGCCGGATGGAGTCCGGGTTATTGGGGCGGAAGCCTTTGCCGGTCATGGGGAGATTCAGAGTGTGACCCTGCCGGACAGCCTGCAGGTTATCGGCGAAGGGGCTTTTGAGAATTGCGGCAAGCTTGTCCAGGTAGATCTGGGCGGGGGAGTGGAGGAAATTAAGGACAGGGCGTTCTTTGGCTGCGGCATTTCCGAAGCCGGGGCGTTCAGGCTCCCTGCTTCTGTAAGGAAAATAGGGCTGAGAGCCTTTGACGGTGTGGAGCTGCAGTATGAGGGCGAAATGCCGGAGGTGATCCATGAGGCTTCTGCAGAAAGGCTGTCCAATGAAAGCTACAGAGGGCTTGGAGAGGAAGGCGGAGAGAATGCAGGGGTAACCCTGATCGGCTCAGAGGGAGCGGCACATCTGGAGGGAGCGGCCCGAAGCTATACGCTGACGGTATCTGTGCCCGAGGATACGCAGGCAATGGAGACGGCCTGCCAGCGGTCTTTTCAAAGCGCCATGCCTGAAAATATGACGGTGTACGATTTGACGCTGACGGATGCCAGCGGAATTCCTCTGACAAAGCTGGGTAAAAGACTATTGACGGTGGTGCTTCCGGTTCCGGAAAATCTGGCAGGACAGAAGCTTTCGTTGATTACGCTTGACCGAAATGGTCAGCCGGAGGCGCTGGCTGTGGAAAGGGTGTCCCTGAATGGAACAGAGGCTTTTCAGTTCAAGACTGATCACCTGTCCTTGTTCGGCGTCTATGGACTCGGCCAGGCGGAGGCCGGAGAAGAGCTTCGGGAGGTGGATGTGACCTGGGCGGATATGAGCGCCGGTCCTCAGGGTGCTGCACAGAGATCGGTTCCCTGGGCGGTTTATCGGCTGCTGGCAGGAGGAATCCTGTGTGCATCAGGCTTGTTTCTTCTTCTGACTATGGGTGAGAAAAGACATCAGAGATAAGTGGAATATATAAAGCGGGAATAAAAATGTCCGGGCATGCAACAAAGGTATGTTCCGGGCATTTTTGTATCTGTGGGTGTTAGGAGTACATGATATTCCGGCAGGGAAAAAGCTTATTGACATCCTACATATTAATGGTAAAATGTATTTGCACTGTAAAAAACGACAGAAAGAATTAGAGGATGATTTCTATGGGAACATATTTGAATCCCGGAAATAAAGGATTTCAGGAAATTTTGCAGTCAGAATATGTGGACAAAACGGGTCTGATTGCATTGGTCAATAAGACGGTGGGAACAATAGGGAAATTGACCTGTATCAGCAGGCCGAGGCGTTTTGGCAAGTCTTATGCGGCGAAGATGCTTTGCGCATATTATGACTGCTCCTGCGATTCGCATGCGCTCTTTGATGATAAGGAGATTGCGCAGACAGAAGGATATCTGGCGCATTTAAATCAGTATCATGTGATTAATCTTGATATTACTGGTTTTATTTCCGATGCAACAAGACTGGATATGCCGCTCTCAAATGTGCCTAATATGATTGTTGATGCGGTTTATGGAGAACTGACAGAAGTTTATCCGGAATTGGGAGGCAAAAGCTTTACGGATGCTATGATCGGCTATGTGGAAAAATCAGGGAAAGAGTTTGTATTCATCATTGATGAATGGGATGCCCTGATCCGTGAGGCCAAGAGCGATACGATAGTTCAGAAGAAGTATCTGAATTTTCTCAGGGGTTGGTTTAAAAACAGCAGCTTTACGCCAAGGGTAGTGGCAGCAGCTTATATGACGGGAATTCTGCCGATCAAGAAAGATGGTTCTCAGTCAGCTATTTCGGATTTTAAGGAATATACCATTTTGAACCCTGGCAGGTTTGTAGAATTCACAGGCTTTACGGAAAGAAATGTCCGATTACTGTGCGAGAAATATGAGATGGATTTCGAGGTTGTGAAGCGATGGTATGACGGATATGATTTTCCTGGATACGGAGCCATTTATAACCCCTATTCTGTGATGTGTGCAATGCAGGATCAGAAGTGCTGTTCTTATTGGCAGAAGACTTCAGCGGCGGAATCACTGATGACATATATCAATATGGATTTTGAAGGACTGCAGGAGATCATTGCCAGGCTGATTGCCGGTGAAGAAGTTGAGGTCAGAACCAACAGGTTCGAAAATGATTTTGAAACATTCAAGAGCAGGGACGATGTATTAACACTGTTGATTCATCTGGGGTATCTTACCTGGCATGAGGAAGATGGAACAGCGCATATTCCAAACGAAGAGGTTCGAACCGTATTTGAAAAAATCCTTGAGGGGACAGGAGTAAGTACAAAGTGGGTAGAACTGATAGAACGTTCAAGGAAGCTTTTAGAGGATACGATTGCCGGAAACTCGGAAGCGGTGGCCAAGGCGATAGAGGAGATACGTGATACGCAGTATGCACCGACTTTCTATAATGATGAACAGGCACTGCGCTATGTTATCAAGTTTGCGTATATTGCTGCGGTTGATCAGTATTACAAGATTGAAGAACTTCCGTCAGGGAAGGGGATCGCAGATGTGGTGTATCTGCCAAAGCGGAAATCAATGCTTCCGGCATTGATCATTGAGCTGAAATGGAATAAATCGTCAGAGGGAGCAATTGCTCAGATAAAGGCTAAAAACTATTTGGCGGTATTGGAGGATTATGGCGGCGAGATTGTGACAGTCGGAATCAATTATGATGCGAAGACGAAAGAGCATAGCTGTGTGATCGAGAGAGTGTAAGTGTTCGTCTGCTTACGAAGCAATAACAGAAAGAAACGCCTGGGCATACAATAGAAATAAGTATATGCCGAGGCGTTTTGTTATATGCTGCGTGTTAGGGAGCAGATTGAAGATATATGGGGAGACAATACAAACGGAGGAAGCGGCGTGACCATTGCCGTGCTGGACACAGGCTGTGCGAGGCATCCTGATCTGACAGGAAGAATCCTTTGCTTTCGGGATTTTGTAGGCGGAAGAAATCTGATGTATGATAATAACGGACATGGAACTCATGTCTGCGGAATTTTGTGCGGGAATGGAGAATTGTCCCAGGGCCGGTATCGGGGAATGGCGCCAGGAGCAAAACTGGTGGTAGGAAAGGTTCTGGATGAACAGGGAGACGGATCCACGGAGGAAATGCTGGAGGGTCTTGACTGGATTTTGGAGATGAGGGGAAAATACAACATCCGCATTTTGAATATTTCTGTAGGCATCGGCAATCTGGAAGAGAAAGAGAAGGAAAGACGGCTTCAGGAGAAGATTGATAAAATATGGGACAGCGGGATTTTAGTGGTATGTGCGGCGGGAAACAAGGGTCCCGGGGACGGAACGGTGTCTTCAGTGGGCGGATGCGCCAGGGTGGTGACCGTGGGATGCCACGACGGAGGATATTTTCCGGAAAATCCCCATCGATGTGAGCTTTATTCAGGATGGGGAGTGCCGGGAAGCGCTGTGAGAAAGCCGGATGTGGTGGCGCCGGGAACGGATATCGTATCCTGCAATGCAGGATATCTGGGCTTTCGCGGCAAATGGAAGGATGCTTATGTGATAAAGAGCGGTACGTCCATGGCTACGCCCGTGGTATCCGGAGCCGCGGCTCTGGCGCTGCAGAAATTCCCGGACATGTGCAATGAGGAGTGTAAGACAAAAATCCAGTTTACGGCTACGGACCTGGGGCTCCCCTGGAACCGCCAGGGGTGGGGAATGATCAATGTAAGGAGACTGCTTAGTTAAGAAATAAAAAGAATCCGCCGCACCATTGATAATGCAATCGTTGGTGCAGCGGTCTTTTTCATCTTTAACAAAGGATCAAATTGGTATTGACTTGGAGTGCACTTCAAATGTTAGTATAAATCATATAAAACAGCAGAGAGGAGGCGCTTTGATTGGAATACAGAACTCACAAAAAGAACGGGGACAGGATCAGTGTGATCGGCCTGGGCACCAGCTACATAGCGGAGACGTCGGAAAAAGAGGCGGTGGAGGCCCTGCTTCTGGCGTATGAGAACGGGATCAATTATGCGGATCTGGCCACTGCCGGGGCAAAAACCTTCGAGTATTATGGAAAGGCCTTTGCAGATCTGAGAGAGGGCATGCATTATCAGGTGCATTTCGGCGCAAATTATGAGACAGGAGAGTACGGGTGGACCACAGATGTCGAAAAGGTAAAGGCGCAGATCGACTGGATGCTTCACAGCCTGAAAACGGATTATATTGATTATGGGTTTATCCATTGTCTGGACGCGGCTTCCGATTGGCACTCATACAAGGAAGGCGGTGTGCTGGAATATCTGTTGGAGATGAAGGAGAAAGGGATTGTCAGACACATTGGTCTCTCTACCCATACGCCCAAGCTGGCCAACATCGTGCTTGACACCGGACTTGTGGAGCAGTTAATGTTTTCCATAAATCCGGGCTACGATTATCAGCATGGCGAATATGCAAAGGGCAGTGCGGCGGAGAGGAGAAAGCTGTACCAGAGATGCGAGGCGGAAGGAATCGGGATTTCCGTGATGAAGCCCTTTTCCGGCGGACAGCTGCTGAATGAGAAGACCTCACCCTTCAAAAAAGCGCTCACAAGGTATCAATGTCTGCAGTATGCCCTGGATCAGCCGGGGGTGGTGACGGTGCTGCCCGGAATACGAAATTCGGAGGATGTGAAACAGCTTCTGGGATTTTTTGACGCGCCTCAGGAGGAGCGGGACTATGGGATTCTGGGATCCTTTACACCTGCCGACGCCATGGGGGTGTGCGTGTATTGTAATCACTGCCGTCCATGTCCTGCGGGATTGAATGTGGGATTGATCAACAAATATTATGATTTGTCGGCGGCGGGAGACATCATGGCGGCTGATCATTATAAAAAGCTGGAAAAGCATGCCTCCGATTGTGTGGGATGCGGACACTGTGACAGGCGCTGTCCCTTTGGGGTCGGGCAGTCTGAAAGAATGCAGAAAATAGCGGAATATTTTGGAAAGTGAGGTATCCTGAGTTTCCTGTAAAGGGAAGAAAGTGGTTCACGGAAATGTCTGTGGGAAAAACACTGCCGGAGTATGATTCGCTTCTGGTCCTTACGCACTTTAAGGTCATACAAAAGGAGGATTTGGCGGTTCCAACAAGAATAAGGTTCTGTTTGGTAACGATTTAACGATACGGCATTTATCCGGTGGTTGAATCGTTACCTTTTTTTTGAATGGGAGGAGGGCTGAAAGGTGTTACTTTCTTTATGGATTTTTCCGGTAAAACATTGACAGAAGCCGTATAATTGTATACACTGATACAAGCACGGAGGATGAATCGACAGCGTATGTCAAAATTTGAAAAGGGGAATGATAAATGCGAGATAACGAGATGTTCCAGAATCGTCCGATTTCCATGAACCAGAAAAACAATCTGCTGGAGATCGAGGAGCATATGTACATACTGGACGACGTGGAGAAGCCCAATGTTTTCCGGAATATGTTTCCTTATTCTGAAATACCGAAGATTCCTTTTAACGACAGAATCGTGCCCCACAATATGCCCAGAGATATTTGGATCACGGACACCACCTTCCGGGACGGACAGCAGTCCCGGGCGCCTTACAGTACGGAGCAGATCGTCACGATCTATGATTATCTGCACAAGCTGGGAGGTCCGAACGGCATGATTCGTGCCAGCGAGTTTTTCCTGTACAGCAAAAAGGACAGGGATGCGGTGTATAAGTGCATGGAGAGGGGATATGCGTTTCCGGAGGTTACCAGCTGGATCCGCGCCAGTAAGGAGGACTTTAAGCTGGTGAAGGAGATCGGCATGCAGGAGACGGGAATTTTGGTAAGCTGTTCCGATTACCATATTTTCCTGAAGCTGAAGATGACCAGACGCCAGGCCATGGATCATTATCTCAGCGTGATCCGCGAGTGCCTGGAGGAGGGGATCAGCCCCAGGTGCCATATGGAGGATATCACCCGGGCGGATATCTATGGGTATGTGGTGCCTTTCTGTCTGGAGCTGATGAGGCTTATGGAGGAGTACAAAATCCCTATAAAGGTGCGTGCCTGCGATACCATGGGGTATGGGGTAAACTATCCGGGAGCGGTTATTCCAAGAAGTGTTCAGGGCATTATCTATGCCATTCATACTCATGCGGGTGTGCCCCATGAGCTGATCGAATGGCACGGCCACAATGACTTTTACAAGGCGGTGAGCAATTCCACCACAGCCTGGCTCTACGGCTGCTCCGGCATCAATACCTCTTTGTTCGGCATTGGTGAAAGGACAGGAAATACGCCCCTGGAGGCCATGGTCTTTGAATATGCCCAGCTGAAGGGAGACCTGAACGGCATGGACACTACGGTGATCACAGAGCTGGCAGAGTACTACGAGAAGGAGATCGGCTATCAGATTCCGCCGAGGACGCCCTTTGTGGGAAAGAATTTTAATGTGACCAGAGCGGGAATTCACGCTGACGGGCTGTTGAAAAACGAAGAGATCTACAACATCTTTGATACGGAGAAATTTTTGCACAGGCCGGTGCTCTGCGCTGTTTCCAACACCTCAGGGCTGGCGGGCATCGCCCATTGGCTCAATACCTATTACCGCCTTCCGGAGGAGGATCAGGTGGACAAATCCTCCGATCTGGTGAAGGAGATCAAGAGATGGGTGGATGAAGAGTATGCGGGAGGACGTGTCACCGTCCTGACGGATGAGGAGATCGTGAAATGTGTGGAACGGGTCTGCGGGGAGCTGGGAGTGGAGCTTCCGGGCCGGCGTTAGGGGCTGCGTCAATTGGTGCAGCTTAAGAGAGAGTCGGTTATGATCGGATCTGGAATGGAGTGAAAATGAGTCATTATAATGTTGAAAAGGAGACTACGGACAAGTATTCTCTTCGGGGCCGTGTTTTTCATAAGCTGAGAGAGGATATTCTAAGCGGCAGATATGAGGAGCACGAGGAATTAAAGGAGATGGCTATCAGTGAGGAGATGGGGGTCAGCCGTACCCCTGTCAGGGAGGCCTTCCGGCAGTTGGAGCTGGAAGGTCTGATTCGGATTATTCCCAATAAGGGAGCCTATGTCACAGGCATCACGGAAAAGGATGTGAAAGACATCTATATGATACGTTCCCTGCTGGAGGGGCTGTGCGCCCGGTGGGCTACGGAGCATATCACAAAGGAACAGATGGAAGAAATGGAGGAGAATGTTTATCTGGCGGAGTTCCACGCCCAGAAGGGACATATGGAGCAGCTGGCAGAGCTGGATAACCGCTTCCATGATATTATGTACGAGGCCTGCGACAGCAAGCTGCTGGAGCATCAGCTGAAGGATTTTCATCAGTATGTGCTGCGGGTGAGGCGCAAGACCCTGGCCAAGGCGAACCGGGGGATCAAATCCAACGCGGAACACAAGGGCATTATGGAGGCCATTAAAGCCGGAAACGGGGAGATGGCGGAGAAGCTGGCTCACCAGCATATGATCAATGCCTATGAAAACATGGTGGAGAACGGCCTCAAAGAGGCTTATGACAGAAGCGAGGAGGAGCCGGCGCGTTCCGGCGGGGAGACAAAGGGCGGCTTCGGCAGCCGGAAAGGAATCGGGATAGCAAATGGAAAAAATTAAGATGACGACACCGCTTGTGGAGATGGACGGGGACGAGATGACCAGGATTCTCTGGCAGATGATAAAGGAGGAGCTGCTCCTTCCCTACATTGACCTGAACACGGAATACTATGATCTGGGGCTGGAGATGCGCAATGCCACCAACGATCAGGTGACCATTGACTCCGCTCATGCCACATTGAAATACAAGGTTGCGGTAAAATGCGCTACCATTACGCCCAACGGGGCCAGAATGAAGGAATATGATCTGAAGGAGATGTGGAAAAGCCCCAACGGAACCATCCGGGCCATTCTGGACGGCACGGTGTTCCGGGCCCCCATCCTGGTGAAGGGGATTGTACCCTATGTAAAAAACTGGACCAGACCGATTACCATTGCCCGTCATGCATACGGTGATGTCTATAAAAATACAGAAATCAAGGTTCCCGGACCCGGGCGGGCGGAGCTGGTGTATACGGCGGCGGACGGCACCGAGACCAGAGAGCTGATCCATGAGTTTAAGGGAGCCGGGATTCTTCAGGGAATCCATAATACGGAGGAGTCCATTTACAGCTTTGCCAGGGCCTGCTTCGGCTATGCCGCAGACACCAGGCAGGATCTGTGGTTCTCTACCAAGGATACCATATCCAAGAAATACGATCATACCTTTAAGGATATTTTTCAGGAGGTATATGACACAGAATACAGAAGTCGCTTTGAAGAGCTGGGAATCGAGTATTTTTATACTCTGATCGACGATGCGGTAGCCCGGGTTATCCGGTCTGAGGGCGGCTTTATCTGGGCCTGCAAAAACTATGACGGGGACGTAATGTCGGACATGGTGGCCACGGCCTACGGTGATCTTTCCATGATGACCTCTGTGCTGGTATCGCCCAGCGGGGCATATGAGTATGAGGCGGCCCATGGGACGGTTCAGCGCCACTATTACAAGCATCTGAAGGGGGAGGAGACCTCTACCAACTCCATCGCCACCATTTTTGCCTGGACCGGAGCTTTGAAAAAAAGAGGAGAGCTGGACGGCAATGAGGCGCTTTGTGCCTTTGCACGGAAGCTGGAGCAGGCCTGCGTCAAGACGGTGGAGGAAGGAAAGATGACAAAGAGCCTTTCCCTGATATCCACCTGCGAAAATCCTGTGATCCTGAACAGCCTTGAGTTTATCCGGGCGATTCGGGCGACGCTGGAGTCTCTGTGAGGGAGTCCTCCGATTTATAGCGGGACGGGCTGACGCCGGTATATTCTTTAAAAAGTCTTGAAAAATACAGGGGATCATCAAACCCGCAGGAAACAGAGGTGCTTTTCACGGAGGAATCCATGGAAAGCATCTTTTTTGCCTGCTCCAGACGATAGGTCTGCAGATAGGCCATGGGAGACATATGTAAATTGGTCTGAAAGAGGCGATAGAGGGTGACTCTGCTCAGGTGCATCATGGAACAGAGGGAGTTTACGTGGAAATCGTGGTGGTAATAGTTGGCGTGGATCAGGGTGAGCGCGGTATCCAGTCGTCTGCTTATATCGGTACTGTCTTTCGCAGGCGCCGGAAACTGGTCGGCGTAGACTCCAAGGAGCGCCAGCATCAGGCCGCCGGCCTGGCTGCGGTTTTTGCCAAGCCAATCCAGGTCCATGATCCGCTGGTACAGGGGCAGAATCTGATCCTGACTGATATGCGGGCAGACAGGCTGTGAGGCCTGCCAGCCGTCGGCGGCCAGTCGTTCGGCGGCCCCGGCGCCTGAAAAGTCGATCCAGACATACTCCCAGGGATCCAGGGGATCCGGGCTGTATTTCGCCATGACCAGGGGGGTGATGAGGAAGCTTTGTCCTGCTTTGACAGGATATATTTTTCCGTTGGCCTCCAGAGTCCCCTGTCCCCGGAGAATGTAATGGATTACGTAGCAGGTGCGCATTCCCGGTCCCCAGCTGTGCAGGTCGGCGCAGTCCTGTCTGCCCGCGCCGGCCAATTGGATGGTTTGTTCCGAATAGTATTCCATGTGTGTTCCCTTTGTCCTCCAATGATGCTAAAACGCTTTAAGGATGCATAGAGTGCTGCTTTTGTGAACGAAAAATCCATGTTATAGAAACAATAACATATGGATTTGAAATAAAAATGCATATTATAATCAGTTTACAAGATTTCTTGTGAATGTCAATGGTCAAGCCGCGCTGTGCGGCAGAATGGAGGAAGGTATGGTGAAATTGACGCCGCCTATGGGGTGGAATTCCTGGAACACATTTGGAGAGAACATTAATGAGAAGCTGATCATGGAGACTGCCGATATTATGGTTCAGAGCGGTCTGCTGGACTGCGGTTATGACTATCTCGTAATTGATGACTGCTGGTCTTTGAGAGAGCGGGATGCCCAGGGAAGACTGGTTCCGGATCCGGCAAAATTCCCCAACGGCATGAAAGCGGTGGCTGACTATGTGCATTCCAAGGGGCTTAAGTTCGGAATGTATTCCTGTGCGGGGAATCTTACCTGCGCCGGCTATCCCGGAAGCTATGAGCATGAGTTTGTGGATGCGGAGACCTTTGCGGAGTGGGGCGTGGATTTCCTGAAATATGATTATTGCTATCACAGCCCCATCGTTGCGGGGAAATATTTGTACCGCCGTATGGGACTGGCTTTGGAAACCTGCGGAAGGGACATTCTGTTCAGCGCCTGCTCCTGGGGAATAGATGAGACTCATGAGTGGATCAAGGAATCGGCGGCAGGCATGTGGCGTTCTACGGGAGATATTTTTGATACCTGGGAGTCGGTGAAGGAGCTCACAAGGCAGCAGGAAAAGCTCCATCCCTACAATGGGGTGGGATGCTTTAACGATATGGATATGCTGATCGTGGGAATGTACGGAAAAGGGAACGTGGGCCTGAAGGGCTGCAATGACACGCAGTATAAGACCCATTATTCCATCTGGGCATTGCTTGGATCCCCGCTGATGATCGGCTGTGATCTGCGAGACATGAGTGACGAGACCCGAAAGATATTGACAAACAGAGAGTTGATCCGGATTAACCAGGATCCTGCCTGCCGTCAGCCCATAAAGCTGAGCGGTATCTGGTGCGGAGAGGATATGGTGATTTATGCCCGTATGCTGGCAGGCGGCGAAATTGCCATCGGTATTTTTAACCTGAGTGAAAATCCGGGAGCAGGAAGATTTAACCTGGATGAGCTGGGGCTCCCCCACAGCACGGGAAGGACGCTGGAGATGACCGAGGTGTGGACCGGGGAGAAGCTTTCTGTGACCAATTCCACCGTTTCCCGGAATCTGGCGCCTTTTGACTGTGAGGTATTCCGGGCCAGGCTGGTGAGGCAGTAATGAGCCAGAAATGCATGCAATGTGAGCGGGAGCTGACCTTCAACGAGATCGGCGCCCACAAAAAGTTTATCAACAGAGGGAGCAAATCCTTTTTATGCCTCGGATGTCTTGCGGAAAAGCTGGATGTTCCTCCGGAGCTGATCAATGAAAAGATCGAGTATTTTAAAATGCAGGGCTGCACGTTATTCGTGTAGCCCTGCATTGGCTGTTTCGGATTGACACAATTTTGTCGATCTGATATTATGAAATACGACAGTTTAGAAAAACCGTTAAGAGCGCCGCCGGGCGCTTTTCGTTGGAGGGAACACCGTTGGATGAGAGAGAGATTTCACAGGCTGTCATTGGCCGCCTGCCCAGATATTTTCGATATCTGGGGGAATTGAAGGATGAGGGAGTGGAACGGATATCGTCCCAGGAGCTCAGCGGACTGATGAAGGTGACAGCCTCTCAGATTCGGCAGGATTTCAATAATTTCGGCGGCTTCGGCCAGCAGGGCTACGGCTACAATGTGGAATATCTGTATTATGAGATTGGCCGGATACTGGGTCTGGACAGACAGCACAATTTTATTATTGTGGGTGCGGGAAATCTGGGCCGGGCGCTGGGGAATTATATGAACTTTGAGCGCAGAGGGTTTATCTTCAAGGGAATGTTCGATCAGGATCCCGATCTGGTGGGAAGACAGGTGAGGGGAGTCCGGGTCATGGCCATGGAGGAGATGGATCGCTTTATCCGGGAAAACGATATTGACATTGCTGTGCTGACCCTGCCCAAGTCCGGCGCCGAGGCGGTTGCTGAACGGTTGGCGGAGGATGGAATCAGGGCGATCTGGAATTTTGCGCATGTGGATTTGAACCTGCCGGAGGGGATACAGGTGGAGAATGTGCATCTTTCGGACAGCCTGATGAAATTATCCTATAATATCAACAGGTATATGAAAGAACAGGAGAAACACTGACAGGAGGCGGCAGCAGTGAAGCGCAGGGGAAACAAGGGGAAGCAGGACGTATTTTCTGAGGCGCTCAGGGGGAAAAAAATACCCGTTCTTACTCTGGACAACAAATGGTATCAGCTTTTGGACCAGAAGGGCAGGACCCAGACGGCGGGTCAGGTGGAAAAGCTGAACCAGCTTTTAAAGGATCTGGGCAAGGTTAATACAGAGGCCAAGAATATCAGGGCTTTGAAAAAGAAGCTGATGCAGGAAATCATCTCCATGGTGGATGAGGCGGCGCAAAAGCCTGACAGCGGGCTGGATGAAAAGATTGAGAATCATAAAAAAATGGTGGAGGAGTGCAGCGGGAGGCTGGCAGATTATGAAGAGCAGCAGCTGGAGCTGCCCCGGCAGATCGACGAGATCAATTTTCAGCTGATGCTTAAGACCATGGAATACTGTTACGACACCATGCAGGCCAATGAGGAGGAGATCAGCAGGATCGCCGGCTGGGTGGCCGAAATCAGGACGGAATTGAAGGAGCGTATGGTCAGAAAGCAGGAGCTGGAACAGGCAAATTATACCATGTATTCTTACATGCATGATATATTCGGAATGGATGTGGTGGATATATTCGATATGCAGCATGATCCGGGCGGGGAAGAGAATAAGACAGATCAAAACGGACTGCCGTAAGCTGCGGCAGTCCGTTTTAAAAACAATTGACGAGGACGCCAAAGCAGGCGGACGGGAGGCAGCATGGAAACGAAAATCAAATATCTGGTGACGGCGGAAGAGATGCGGCGCTATGACAGTCATACGATAAAGGAGATTGGAATTCCTGCAATGGTGTTGATGGAGCGGGCAGCCCTGGCGGCGCTGGAGACGGTGGAGCGGTTTGAACGGCCTGCCGCAGCCCGGGACGGAGGCTTTGGCGGCGCCGGGGCGGGCGAAAGCTGTGACGGCGGAAGCTCGTGCGGCGGTACAGCTCGTGACGGCGGAAGGCCGTGCGGCAGTACAGCTCGTGGCGGCGCAGGGGCGAAACGGACGGCGCTGGTGATGGCAGGTATGGGAAATAACGGCGGGGATGGTCTGGCTCTGGCCAGGCTGTTGGCGGAAAAAGGCTATGCAGTGGAGGCCTGGTGCGTGGGCCGTCCTGAGAAGGCTTCAGAGCAATGGAAAAGCCAGAGGGCTATTTTAGAGAATTATTCCGTGAAATTTTGTGGCAAACCGACGGGGACGGAATATACTGTTATAATAGATGCTTTGTTTGGAGTGGGGCTGTGCAGGGAGCTGGCCGGTCCGTTCCGGGAGGCTGTGGAGATCTTCAATGGTCTGGAGGGCCGTAAGCTTGCGCTGGACATTCCCAGCGGTGTGGACGCGGACACAGGAAGAATCTGGGGCGAAGCGGTGCGTGCGGACGCCACGGTGACCTTTGGTTTCTGGAAGAGAGGGCTTGTATTGTACCCGGGCTGTGAGAGAGCGGGAGAGGTGACTTTGGCAGACATCGGGATTTCCCCAATGAGCTTTCAAGGTGAGGGTCCCCGGATGTATGCGCTGGCAGGAGATCCATGGGAATTACTTCCCAAAAGGGATCCGGCGGGGCATAAGGGAACCTTCGGAAAGGTTTTGCTGGCGGCGGGGAGCAAAAATATGGCGGGAGCCGCCATTCTGGCCGCCCGGGCAGCTTACCGCACAGGAGCCGGAATGGTGAAGGTGATCACGCCGGAGGAAAACCGTATGATTCTTCAGACTGCGGTGCCGGAGGCTCTGCTGGGGACGCCGGGGGATCTGGCAAAAAGCCTGGCCTGGGCGGACGTTGTTGCACTTGGACCCGGTCTGGGGCAGGATGAGACGGCGTTAAGCTGTCTGTCCCGGGTCATCCGGGAGAGCAGACTGCCTCTTGTGATCGATGCGGACGGTCTGAATCTGCTGGCCCGCCGGAAAGAATTGGCGGAGGAGCTGGCCTGGCAGGGGAGCCAGGGCAGGGATATTGTGCTGACACCCCATGTGGGAGAGCTTTCCCGGCTCACCGGCTTCCCGGCGGAGTCTCTTCGGAAGGATATTCCGGGGGAGGCCCTGCGTCTGTCGGACAAAATCCATGGGACGGTGGCGGCAAAGGATGCCAGGACCTTCGTGTGCAGGGAAGGGAATCCGGTCTGTGTCAATCTCAGCGGAAACAGCGGTATGGCTACGGCGGGAAGCGGAGATGTGCTTACCGGGGTGATTGCCGGGCTCATGGCTCAGGGGATGGACGGATACAGGGCTGCCTGTACCGGCGCCTATGTTCATGGGGCGGCGGGAGACCGGGCGGCGGCAGAGCTTGGCCCGTATGCCTGCACGGCAGGCGATCTTATCTCATACTTGTGTATACCTCCGAAAAAACAGGCAATACTTATCCATGAATAAAGTTGGGATATCTGTCGGGGACAGGAAAAAGATACCGGCAGGTATTTTGGAGGGAATATGAGAAGAGGAGATGTATATTATGCGGATTTGAGGCCGGTGGTGGGTTCGGAACAGGGAGGCATCAGGCCGGTGCTGATCATTCAGAACGATATAGGGAATAGACACAGTCCCACGGTCATCTGTGCCGCGATCACCTCAAAGATGAATAAGGCGAAGCTGCCTACGCATATTGAACTGAATGCGGGCCTCTATGACATGGATAAGGATTCGGTGGTGCTTTTGGAACAGCTGCGTACCATTGATAAAAAGCGCCTGAAGGACAAAGTATGCCACCTGGACGGAGATATCATGCGCAGGATCAACAGGGCGCTGATGATCAGCCTGGAACTGGATACATAGCAGTTCTTGACGAATACAATGTGAAATGGTATATTTAGGGATGTTACCGGCGGCTTTGCAGACCGGTACCAAATAATCGACTTTGGAGGAAGTGAATTTCATATGGACGACGATGGGCCTACTGCCAGTATTATTTTTTTTATCATACTGTTGCTGATCGACATGTTTTTCTATGCTTTCGGGGCGGCGCTGGATTCCCTGAATGAAAAGGAAGTGGAAAGGAGGGCTGAGGAGGATAAGGACAGGAAAGCTTCCCGGCTGAAGGCCATGCTGGCCAATCCGGCCGGATATGCCAACACGGTCCAGCTGGTCACCACGCTGATCAACGTGATCATCGGTGCAGTCCACCTGGGGATTCTGCTGCGCTCTGTGGACAGCGGAATACACTATGTGGCAGAGAACCAGTTAAAGCTTCAGCTTCTGCCGGCAGAGGTGATCATGGGTATCGCATCCGTGCTCTCCACAGTGTTGCTTTTGTACATAACGCTCACGGTGGGAGTGCTTCTGCCAAAAAAAATCGGCTCCCGGGCTCCGGAAAAATGGGCATATGCCTGTGTGACCCCCGTGTATTGGGTGACAAAGCTGTTTGCGCCTTTTATTGGTCTGGTGACCGTGAGTACAGGTGGTATTCTGAAGCTGTTTGGGGCAGGCGGCAGTCCGGACGAGACGGATGTGACGGAGGAAGAAATTATCAATATGGTCAACGAGGGCCATGAGCAGGGGCTGATCCAGGCCAGCGAGGCGGAGATGATTTCCAATATCTTTGAATTCGGCGATAAAGAGGCGCAGGATATCATGACCCACAGAAATTATGTGGTGGGCATCGATGCGGGAACCCTGCTTCGGGATGCGGTCACGTTTATGCTGGAGGGAAAAAACAGCAGATATCCTGTGTACGAGGAAACCATCGACCATATCATAGGAATTCTGCATTTGAAGGATGCCATGCGCTTTCACGCCGATGAAGAGAAGCTTCATTATCCGCTGCGCCAGCTGGAGGGGCTGCTCCGGGAGCCTTATTTTGTCCCCCGGACCAAGAACATCGACGAATTATTCCGGGAAATGCAGGCGGAGAAGCTGCAGATGACCATTGTGGTGGATGAGTACGGACAGACGGACGGTCTGGTGGCCATGGAGGATATTCTGGAGGAGATCGTAGGCAATATTCTGGATGAGTATGATGAAGACAGTAAGCACATAGAAGAAAAAGGAATGGATGAATACATTATCGAGGGGAAAACTCCTTTGGAGGAGCTGGAGGAAAGGATCGGCATATCCTTCGATGATGAGGAGTTTGAAACTCTGAACGGCTTTTTGATTGCCAGGCTGGACAAGATTCCGGAACCGGACGAGGAGTTTGACGTAGACTACAGCGGATTTAACTTTAAAATTCTTTCGGTGGAAAACAAGATGATCAAAAGCGTTCTGGTGACAAAGCTTCCGGAGACCGATCAAAATCCGGAGGAGGAACAGAAGGTATAAGCAAGATATAAGCATAGAAGCAGGAGCGCAGCGGCAAAAGCCGGGGCATTCACGAAAATAAAACGGAAAGAGGAAAAGGAGCAGATTATGTCAGGACATTCAAAATTTGCAAATATCAAACATAAAAAGGAAAAGAATGATGCGGCGAAGGGGAAGATTTTTACCATTATCGGAAGAGAGATCGCCGTTGCAGTCAAGGAGGGCGGGCCGGATCCCAGCAACAATTTCAAGCTGGCGACGGTGATCGCCAAGGCCAAGGCCAACAATATGCCCAACGATACCATTGAGCGAGGCATAAAAAAAGCCGCCGGCGATGTGGGAAATGTGAATTACGAGTATATTACCTATGAAGGGTACGGTCCCAACGGTACAGCCATCATTGTGGACGCGCTGACGGACAATAAGAACCGCACGGCGGCAAATGTGAGAAGCGCATTTACCAAGGGACAGGGCAACGTGGGGACGCCCGGCTGTGTTTCCTTCATGTTTGACAGGAAGGGACAGATCATTATTGACAGAGAAGAATGCGAGATGGCAGCAGATGATGTGATGATGACGGCATTGGATGCGGGAGCCGATGATTTTGCGGAGGAGGAGGACAGCTTCGAGGTGCTGACGGATCCCGACAGCTTTGAGGAGGTCCGCAAGGCTCTGGAGGATGCGGGGATCCCCATGATGAGCGCGGAGGTGACCATGATCCCGCAGAATTATGTGGATCTTACGGATGAGAGCGCCGTGAAGAACCTGCAGAGAATTCTGGATCTGCTGGACGGGGATGACGATGTGCAGGCGGTATACCACAACTGGAATGAAGAGTGATTGTTGCTTTGAACGGCGAAGCCGTGAAAAGTAACGAGTGATTCCGGAAGCGGGAAAGAGAGGAACGTATGGACAGACTGGCAATCGTAGTTCCCTGTTATAATGAAGAGGAGGTGCTCAAAATAGCTTCCCAGGCTCTGCGGGAGGTGCTTGAGGACCTGATCGGCAAAGGGAAGATCGCGTCGGACAGCTTTATTTTGTTTGTCAATGACGGCAGCAGGGATCGGACCTGGGAGCTGATTGAGGAAGAGCAGAGGACATATCCTTGTCGGGTCCGGGGCGTAAAGCTGGCGGCAAACGTAGGACATCAGTTTGCGCTGACAGCAGGATTGATCACGGCTATGGATATGGCGGATGTTACGGTTTCCATTGACGCGGACCTGCAGGACGATACGGCTGTGATTGAAGAAATGATCGATAAGTATCACGATGGCTGCGATATAGTGTACGGCGTCAGAAAGGAGCGCAGGACGGATACCGTTTTCAAGAGGGTTACCGCCCAGGGCTTCTACAAAATCATGGCAATGATGGGTGTGAAAACAGTGTATAACCATGCTGATTTTCGCCTGATGTCCGTCAGGGCGGTGAAGGAATTCGCCAGATATCAGGAGAGCAATCTGTTTTTGAGAGGGATGATGCCGCTGATCGGGTACCGGACGGACAGTGTGTGTTATGACAGGAAGGAACGGGTGGCCGGAGAGTCTAAATATCCGCTGAAAAAAATGCTGGCGCTGGCCTTTGACGGCATATCCTCCTTCAGTGTAAAGCCCATCAGCCTGATTCTGGGAATGGGAATGTTTATCATATTTGCCTCTATTCTGGCGGCAGTCTATGCCTTGATTTCATACTTTTCCGGACATGTGGTGCCCGGCTGGACCTCCCTGATTTTGTCCATCTGGTTTTTGGGAGGTCTGCAGCTTCTGGCTGTGGGGCTGGTAGGACAGTATATCGGAAAGATCTATATTGAGGTAAAGCACAGGCCCCGCTATAACATTGAAACTATATTGGCTGATACCGGGGACAGCAAAGCGGAAAGCCGGGAACAGATATGAGGGCTGGAATGAGTTGGGGGAAAAACGTATTCGGCTATTTGATGTGGATTTTATATACGCTGTTTACCGGCGTGGTTCTGGTATGTCTGGCCGGTGCGGCATGTACCGGTTCGGGAATATCCATATATGCAGGGGGTGCGGCGGCACTCATCTATTTGGCGGCTCTGGGCGGGTTTGTCTTTTTGCTGCGCCGTCTGTGGACGGAGGAGCTTGGTAAAAAGAAAACCAGTGCTCTGCCGGCAGCGGAGGCGCTGGCGGCCATTGTGCTTTTGGCGGTGGGACTGCTTCTTCGGTTTCAGGGGATGGAGCGGGCCGGCCAGGAGTCCATATATTTTGAAGCTGCAAGGATCGAGGCCGGCCAGGTAATTCCACAGGCGGCACATGGGGCGGTATTTTTCTATCTTCAGGTTCTCCGTCTTGTCCTTGCTTTTTTGGGTAATAAATTTTCTGTGGGCGTAGGCCTGCAGATATTCCTGCATCTGACAGCTTCGCTGCTGCTTTATTTTGTACTGCGTAAGCTGGCGGGGAAAATGGCCGCCATAGTGGTGTTGGCATTTTGTATGTGCGCTCCGTACATGGTGGAGAGCAGTCTGGTATTGTCGCCAACGATGCTGTTTTTTTTGCTTTTTGTGCTGGCGGCAGCGGTGACGGTGCTTTGCGGGCAGGGGAGACCGGTGTGGTACTTCTTTTCCGGAATCATGATTTCCATTCCGGTTTATCTGGATGTTTCCGGCCTGCTGCTTTTGATTCTGGCGGCGGGGACCGCTTTTTCTTATGAAAAGAAAGAAAATTCTCCGGGAAGGAAAGCCGGTTCGCTTCTGCTGTGTTTCCTGGGAGCGGCGGCAGGCTTTGCGGGCTGTGTGCTTGCGGATTCCTGTCTCAGCGGAAAATCCTTTCAGGGGGTGGCGGGAGCCTGGTACCGGCTTTATGAACCGGGGGCTTTCCGGCTGCCGGTGACCGGCGGGGAATCCGGCGCGCTGTACTGGGAAGCACTGATTCTGGCCGGACTCATGGCCTTTGGTATTTTCAGCTTTTGGATAAACAGACAAAAAGAGCGTATGAGCATATATGCCGCCGGAATGTGTCTGGTGATTCTGGGGATGTGCTTTGGAATATTTACGGAGGAAATGCCGGGGAGTCTGCTTTTGTATTTGCTCATGACCCTGCTGGCCGGGATCGGTCTGGGGGGATGCTTTCCGGAGGAAGGTGCTTGGGAGACGCCCGGCATTGAGGAAGTGCCCGATGCCCGGAAGACGCCTGGTATTGAGGAAGTGTCTGGTACTGAGGAAGTGACTGGCATTGAAAAAATGTCATATGTTCAGGACACCGGGGAGGATGTCTCAGCTTTGGAGACTGCCGGAGAGGAGAAAAAGGTTCAGTTTATCGACAATCCGCTTCCGCTTCCCAAGAAGCATCAGAAGCGTGTGCTGGATTATCACCTGGAGGATACAGGAGAAGGGGAGGAATTTGATTATTTTGTTGATGAAAATGACGATTTTGATATATGAGGCGGGGACGAATCTGAACTGCCGCATTTGACGCATGTTTTTGCCGGATCCGGACATCCTAAGTCTAACCGGGGTCTGCCGAAGGAAGGCATTCCCGGAAATTCAGACAGGTGCGTGAGCACGGACAGGAGCGGATATGGCAAACAAAAATCAGTGTGATCAGGAAGAACGGGATAAACGGATCGAAAAAGAGGAACATCAGGACGAGAGAATAGAAAAGACGGGCCAGGCTACGCTGGATGAAAGCGCCAGCCTGGACAATATTCATCTGCTCTCCATTATCGGAGAGATAGAAGGGCACGATAATCTCTCAAATAATTCCAAGACAACGAAATATGAGCATATATTACCCAGTCTGGCCGCCATTGAGGACAGCAAGGATATCCAGGGAGTGCTTGTGCTTTTAAATACTATGGGAGGCGACGTGGAAGCAGGGCTGGCTATTGCGGAAATGATCGCATCTTTGAGCAAGCCGACAGTTTCCCTGGTTCTGGGGGGAAGCCATTCTATCGGAGTACCCATTGCCGTCAGCACGGATTATTCTTATATTGTGCCCACCGGTACCATGGTGATTCATCCGGTGCGGATGAGCGGAATGGTTATCGGGGTTCCGCAGACGTTTGATTATTTCAAGCTGATACAGGACCGGATCACCGGATTTGTGTGCAGCCATTGCAAGGCCAGCAAGGAGACGCTGGAGAGGCTGATGATGGAGACGGGAGTTCTGACCAAGGATGTGGGTACGATCCTGGTGGGGGAAGATGCGGTAAAATATGGGATCATCGATGAAGTGGGAGGAATAGATAAGGCTATCGCCAGACTTCATGAGATGATTCAGAAGAAAGGGTCCAGGGAATCGGACCAACAGGAGTTTAGATGATTTGTGATGACAAGCGGCTTTAAAAATGGTATACTTTTTATTGCACTGGTCAGAAGAGATGAGAGAGGTATGATGAGATGGCGGGTTCTGCTGGCAAAAAGACATCATCTTCTAATAGAAGAAATACCGGAACAAGGTCCGGAAGCACAAAAAAGAAAACAACAAAGGCTCAGACAGGGCAGGACAGTGTTTTGTTTCATGAAATCGGCCTGATTATTCTGTTTGTGGCTATGGTTATACTGTTCTGCTGTAATTTTGGCATCATAGGTCCTGTGGGAGACGCCATAAGCGGTTTTTTATTCGGCGTGCTGGGACTGACTGCATATGCGGCCCCTGTTCTATTGTTTTTAGCGGCGGCTTTCTGGTTTGCCAATGAGGGAAACCCCAACGCGGTGAGAAAGCTTTCGGCCGGGATCGTATTGTTCGTAATGCTGGGGGTTATGGCCGATCTGATAACCGGAAGCACGGAGGCCTCGGGCGGCTACAGTCTTTCAGCTATCTATGAGGCCTGCCGGGACTTTAAGGCGGGAGGCGGGATCATTGCCGGCAGTATCCGCTATTTTCTGCAGCATTATCTGGAGACTATAGGAACGGTGCTGGTGGTGCTTTTATGTTCTGTGGTGAGTCTGATACTCCTGACGGAAAAGTCTCTTCTGGAAAGCGTCCGGAGGGGCGGAAGCCGTATGCGGGAGCTGTCCCGGGAGGATGCGGAGCGCCGCAGAGAATATGTCAGGGCCAGACGGGAGGAGCAGGAGGCTTCGCGGAGCAGGCGGGAAGAGGATCGAAGGCTTCGCGAGGAAGAGCGCAGGCAGCGTGAGGAGGAGCGCAGGCTTCGGGCAGAGGAGAAGGAAAATGAACGGATTCTGCGGATGGAGAAGAAGGTGTCGGGGGTCATGCTGGACACCTCTCTGGCAAGGCGTGATGACGCCCGGCGCAGAGATGATATCCACGAGATTACACTTGACGAGGAATTTCAGGAAGCGCTGCCGGAGGAGTATCCGGAGCTGGAGGAGGCCGTTCCAACTCCTGACTTTGACAGAATACAGATTCGGAGCATGCATCAGGTGACACTGCAGGAGGTTCCCGGTCAGGACGGAGAATTTTTGGAGGAATACCCGCAGGAGGATTATGTTCCGGAGGAGTATCCGGGGCAGGAGGATTTTGCAGAATGGGAGGGGTATCCCGGTCAGGGCGGAGAGACCGCGGCGGTTCGGGAAGAGCCTCCGGAGCCGGAAAGCAGGGCAGAAGTTCCTTCTGTGGAGGAGCTTGCGGGCCAGTCGATCCGTATACATAAAGAAGAGATTGTGGAGAAAGCCGGATCCGAGGCGGAGACGGGGAACGGGCCGGGAGGCGCAGGCACAGGAAATAGGCCTGAAGCTTTCGCAGGTCAGGCACAGCAGCCGAAAGCGCAGGAGACTAAAGTGCAGGAGTCTAAAGCGCAGGAGCTTAAAGTGCAGGAGCCGGAACAGAAGAAAGTGCCTCCGCAGTATCAGTTTCCTCCCATTAAGCTCCTTCAGAAGGGAGATCCTGTCTCCGGTGATTCCACCAGGGAGCTGAAGGAGACGGCCATGCGTCTTCAGCAGACACTGAGTACCTTTGGGGTGAAGGTCACTATCACGGACATCAGCCAGGGTCCCAGCGTTACACGATATGAGCTGCAGCCGGAGCAGGGGGTAAAGGTATCCAAGATCGTGGGGCTGGCGGACGATATCAAGCTGAATCTGGCGGCTACGGATATCCGAATCGAAGCGCCGATACCCGGCAAGGCAGCTATCGGCATCGAGGTGCCTAACAAGGAAAACAGACCGGTGGCGCTGAGGGATCTGCTGGAGAGCCGGGAATTTGCGGAGTTTCCGTCCAACATTGCTTTTGCTGTGGGAAAGGATATCGCCGGCAAGGTAGTGGTGGCCGATATTGCCAAAATGCCTCATATGCTGATTGCCGGTGCCACGGGCTCCGGAAAATCAGTGTGTATCAATACGCTGATTATGAGTATTCTCTATAAGGCGCGTCCGGAGGATGTAAAATTGATCATGATAGATCCCAAGGTGGTGGAGCTGAGTGTATACAACGGTATCCCTCACCTGCTGGTTCCGGTGGTCACCGATCCTAAAAAGGCGTCGGCGGCGCTGCACTGGGGAGTCACGGAGATGGAAGACCGCTATAAGAAATTTGCGGATTTCAATGTGAGGGATTTGAAGGGGTATAATAAAAAGCTGGATTCCATGCGGGAGGGCGGAGATGAGACGGCTCCGGCCAGGCTGCCCCAGATCGTTATCATTGTGGACGAGCTGGCGGATCTGATGATGGTCTGCCCCGGGGAGGTGGAGGAATCCATCTGCCGGCTGGCTCAGCTGGCCAGAGCAGCGGGAATTCATCTGATCATTGCCACACAGAGGCCCAGTGTGGATGTAATCACAGGCCTGATCAAGGCCAATATGCCCAGCCGGGCGGCGTTTTCCGTGTCCAGCGGTGTGGATTCCCGCACGATTCTGGATATGAACGGCGCCGAGAAGCTTTTGGGGAAGGGAGACATGCTTTTCTATCCCCAGGGCTATTCCAAGCCGGCCCGTATTCAGGGCGCCTTCGTATCCGACAAGGAGGTGTCGGATGTGGTGGATTTCCTGAAGAATCAGGCGCTGGGCAATACATATGCGGAGGATATCGAAGAAAAGATCAAAAGCATGGGTTCGTCCTCAGGCGGCGGACTGGAAGGCGCGGAATCGGAGCTGGATGAATTGTTTGAGAAGGCAGGCCGGTTCATCATTGAAAAGGATAAGGCATCTATCGGTATGCTGCAAAGGGCGCTGAAAATCGGCTTCAACCGGGCGGCCAGGATTATGGACCAGCTTTGTGAGTATGGCGTGGTGGGCGAGGAGGAAGGCACCAAGCCCAGAAAGATATTGATGGGACCGGAGCAGTTTGAACAGCTTATAGAGGAATCCCTGTAATTACATTAGCTCAGTGAAGAAAGGAAATCTGGAGAGTGAAGACAGATATTGAAATCGCACAGGAGACATCGTTGGAGCCTATTACCCGGGTGGCAGAAGGCCTCGGTATGACCCAGGAGGATCTGGAGCTTTACGGGAAGTATAAGGCCAAGCTTACCGACGAATATCTGGCCGGCCTGGAGGAACGTCCGGACGGCCGGCTGATTCTGGTGACAGCCATCAATCCCACTCCGGCGGGAGAGGGGAAGACTACCGTTACCATAGGACTGGGCCAGGCCTTTGGAAAAATGGGGAAGAAGGCGGTAATTGCTCTGCGGGAGCCGTCCCTGGGTCCATGCTTTGGAATCAAAGGGGGCGCTGCTGGGGGCGGATATTCCCAGGTGGTGCCCATGGAAGAATTGAATCTGCATTTTACAGGAGATTTTCATGCGGTTACCGCAGCCAATAACCTGCTGGCGGCTCTTTTGGACAATCATATTCAACAGGGAAACCAGCTGCAGATTGACACCAGGCAGGTGGTCTGGAAGAGATGTGTGGATATGAATGAGCGGGTGCTGCGGAATGTGGTGGTGGGCCTGGGAAACAAAATGGACGGAGTGGTGCGGGAGGATCATTTTGTCATTACTGTTGCCAGCGAGATTATGGCGATACTTTGTCTGGCGGAGAATATGAAGGATCTGAAGGAAAGGCTGTCCCGGATCATAGTGGCATACAATTATGCGGGCAGGCCGGTGACGGCAGGAGAGCTTCAGGCGGTGGGGGCTATGGCGGCGCTGCTGAAGGATGCGCTGAAGCCCAATCTGGTTCAGACCCTGGAGCATACGCCGGCGCTGGTTCACGGAGGGCCTTTTGCCAATATTGCTCACGGCTGTAACTCCGTCCGGGCTACCAGGGCAGCGCTGAAGATGGCGGATTACTGCATTACGGAGGCGGGCTTTGGCGCCGATCTGGGAGCAGAGAAATTTTTCGATATCAAGTGTCGTATGTCGGGGCTGAAACCGGACGCGGTGGTACTGGTAGCCACCGTGAGGGCATTAAAATACAACGGCGGAGTGGCGAAGGCCGATTTGGTGCGGGAGGATCTGGAAGCGCTGAGCCGGGGCATTGCCAATCTGGAAAAGCATATTGAGAATCTGCAGGAATACAGAGTTCCTGTGGTGGTGGCCCTCAATGCCTTCGTGACGGATACGGATGCCGAGACGGCTTTTGTCAGGGAGTTTTGTCAGGCCAGAAACTGCGGCTTTGCCCTGGCCCGGGTATGGGAGAAGGGCGGAGAAGGAGGAATCGAGCTGGCGCAGAAGGTGCTGGAGACGCTGGCCGAAAAGGAAAGCAGGTTCCGGGTGCTCTATGAAGACGAGCTTTCGCTGGAGGAAAAGATTCGCACTGTGGCCGGCAGGATATACGGTGCAGATGGAGTCAAGTTTGCGCCCGCAGCCCAAAAGCAGCTTCAGAAGCTGACGGAGCTGGGCTTCGGAAGTCTTCCTGTATGTATGGCAAAGAATCAGTACTCACTTTCCGATGACCCGAAGCGGTTGGGGAGACCCAGGGGATTCGAAGTAAATGTCAGGGAAGTTTATGTATCTGCGGGAGCGGGATTCGTGGTGGCTCTGACAGGGGATGTGGTGACGATGCCCGGTCTGCCCAAGGAGCCTGCCGCCCACAGGATCGACGTGGATGAAGACGGGATTATCAAGGGTCTGTTTTAACAAATAGAGGTATATGCATGAAGTGTCCCAACTGCGGAGAGGAAATGGCGGAAGGAAGCCTGTACTGCGAGCATTGCGGCGAAGATATCCATATTGTGCCTGATTTTGAACCCGAACTGGAAAAAAGCATCGCGAAAACCATGGAGCTGGCGATCAGTGAAATACTGGAGGAACTGGGACGAAAGGATCCTTTCGCCCCGGAAGAGAATGACCCGTCGGAGGAAGAGGATCCATCGGATTCAGGGAGTGACAACGCTGACGGCGGAAGCGGGAAGCTTTCCTTTCAGGAGCGGCTTCTGTGGAAATTCCTTTCCGGATTGCTTTTTGCGGTGATCATAGGGGCCGTCTTTATGGGGGTCTGGGCGTACCAGTATCATTCTGTGGAATATCAGACAGCCAGGGCCGTCCAGTGTGTTTCCGAAGGAAATTATGACAGGGCGATTGCCTGCTACAATCGGGCCATTGAGCTGGACCGGGAGGATATTGAGCTGCTGTTCAGTCTGGCAGAGGTTTATTTTCTCAAGAATAATAAAATTGAATATGAATATCTGCTGCGGGAGATCGTAAAAAATGAAGGTGCCACTCTGGAGCAGCTGGATCGGGCATATGGCAAGCTGATTGCCATCTACCGTGCCAGAGGGGATTACCAGACTATCAACGATCTGCTGCAGGCCAGTCAGGATCAGGAGCTGATTGCCACATATCGAAATTATATTGCACAGGCGCCGGAGTTCAGCCTGACGGAAGGATATTATACAGGTATTCAACCATTAAAGCTTACGGCGTCCGGCTCCGGAAAGGTATATTATACGCTGGACGGAAGCGATCCGGACGCAGACTCCACACCTTATACCACTCCGATCCTCCTGGAGGATGGAGATTATCTGGTGAAGGCCGTCTTTATCAATGACAATGGGGTTCCCAGTGAGATCGTTTCCAAGGAATATCATGTTGAGAATGATGAGATTCCGGCACCGGAGATCAGTGCGGTCAGCGGCGAGTATGAATTTCCCATATCCATAGAGGTACTTGATGATAATGATGAGGTCTATTACACTACGGACGGCAGTGATCCGACATATTCTTCTTCCATATATTCAGGTCCCATTCCCATGCCTCTGGGGAAGACGGTTTTCAAATTTGCAAAGATAGAGGATGGGGTTGTGGGAGATATTGCAGAGAGGACCTATTATCTGCAGCTGCATACGGAATATACGCCGGAACAGGCGGCGGCAGACGTGGCGGCATATGCCCTGGAAACCGGAAAGATCCTGGATACGGAGGGGCATTTTGATGAATCCGGAGATATGTACAAGTATGTATATCAATATGTGACGCATATCAGGGATGCGGACGATTGTTATATTATAGCTGAGATCTATCAGGCGGCTGACGGTACTCTTACCAGAACGGGCAATAATTATGCGGTAAACGTATACACAGGAGAGCGATTCCGGCTGCAGCGGGATGAGAGAGGCCGAACCAGTCTGGTTGAATTAGAAATAAGAGAGGATTCCCAGGAAGGGGAATAGAGAGGTGAAGCATGTATAAAATTTTAAAGAAAAAGGAATTAACCACAAATATTTATCTGATGGATGTGGAAGCCCCCAGGACTGCCAGATCCTGCCAGCCGGGGCAGTTTGTAATTGTGAGGATGGACAGAGAGGGAGAGCGCATTCCTCTGACGATCTGTGACTATGACCGGGAGAAGGGAACCGTCACCATTGTGTTTCAGAGCGTGGGCGCAGGCACCGTCATGATGGCAGGCCTGCAGGAGGGGGATTCCTTCCAGGATTTTGTGGGTCCTCTGGGCTGTCCCTCCGAATTGACAAAGGAGCCTCTGGAGGATTTGAGAAAGAAAAAAATACTGTTTGTGGCAGGCGGAGTAGGTGCCGCGCCGGTATATCCCCAGGTGAAATGGCTTCATGAAAACGCAGTGTCGGCAGACGTGATCGTGGGAAGCAAGACGAAGGAGCTGCTGATTCTGGAAAAGGAAATGGAAGCGGTGGCCGGAAATCTGTATATTACCACGGATGACGGTTCTTACGGCAGAAGCGGCATGGTTACGCAGACCATCAAGGATCTTGTGGCTGAGGGAAAACAATATGATATCTGTATTGCCATAGGTCCTATGATCATGATGAAATTTGTATGCCTGCTTACAAAGGAGCTGGGGATTCCCACCGTGGTAAGCCTGAATCCCATCATGGTGGACGGCACTGGTATGTGCGGAGCCTGCCGGGTGACAGTGGACGGCAAGGTGAAATTTGCCTGTGTGGACGGTCCTGAATTTGACGGCCATGCAGTAAATTTCGACGAAGCAATGCGCCGCCAGCAGATTTACAAGACTCAGGAGGGCAGGGCCATGCTGAAGCTGGAGGAGGGCGACACCCATCACGGCGGCTGCGGCAATTGCTGAAGGGTCTGATATGATGCGGGCCTTAAAAGAGAGCGATAACAGGAAAAACAGGGACGATCAGTAAAAACAACATTATAGAGAGGTTTGGTAGAGAATGGATGTATTAGTAAAGGTGCCGGTGAGAGAGCAGGACGCAAAGGAGCGTGCGGCTAATTTCCAGGAGGTGTGTCTGGGCTATAATCAGGAGGAGGCCATGAAGGAGGCTTCCCGGTGTATCAATTGTAAGAATGCGCAATGCGTGAAGGGATGCCCTGTGGCAATAGATATTCCCGGGTTTATTGAGAAGGTGAAGGAGGGCCGGATCGAAGAGGCCTACCAGGTTATCAGCCGGGCCAGTGCGCTTCCCGCAGTCTGCGGGCGTGTATGCCCTCAGGAGAGTCAGTGCGAGGGAAAATGTATCAGAGGCATCAAGGGAGATCCTATTTCCATCGGCAAGCTGGAAAGATTTGTGGCCGATTGGGCAAGAGAAAACAACATTAAGCCTGCGGGAGCAGTGGAGCGGAAGGGGAAAAGCGTGGCCGTTATCGGATCCGGTCCTGCCGGTCTTACCTGTGCAGGGGATCTGGCAAAGATGGGATACGATGTGACAATTTTTGAAGCGCTTCATGAGCCCGGCGGGGTGCTGGTATATGGCATTCCGGAGTTTCGGCTTCCCAAACAGGATGTGGTGGCGAAGGAGATCGAAAATGTAAAAGCCCTGGGGGTGAAGATCGAGACCAATGTGGTGGTGGGAAAATCCGTCACTATCGACGAGCTGTTGGAGGAGGAAGGCTTTTCCGCCGTGTTTATTGGCTCCGGAGCCGGTCTTCCCAAGTTTATGGGAATTCCCGGGGAAAATTCCAACGGTGTATTTTCTGCCAATGAGTATCTGACCAGAAGCAATTTGATGAAGGCCTTTGACCAGGAGGCAAACACGCCTATTATGCACAGCAGAAAGGTGGCGGTGGTAGGCGGCGGCAATGTGGCCATGGATGCAGCCAGGACGGCGCTGCGCCTGGG
>CAMWUL010000026.1 GCA_947177445.1 uncultured Lachnospiraceae bacterium
GGAGCCGCTTTCAGAACCGCTCTCGCTTCCGACCTCATCCCCTGTATCTGCCACAGGTTCCGCCGCATTTTCCTTTGTTTTGTTATCTTCCGGCGCTTCCTGGCCCTCTTCTGCTATTTCCACCGGCTCTTTGCCGGCCGTTTCGCGAACCTGTATTGAGTCCTCCAATTCCTTCTCAAACTCTTTCTCAATAGCCTCGGCTTCTTCCTGCAGCTGCGCTTCCAGCTCTCCTTCCAGCTCAGCTGCAAATACAACATTTGCGTCAAGCGCCGCTCCTCCGAGGACAATGCCGGCAGCTCCAGCTGCCTTTAAAACCTTACTTGCTTTACTGCTTTTGCGGTTTTTCTTGCTCATTTTTCCTTTCCCCTTTTCAGATTCTTGGATTATAGTATTTTATTTATGTATCAGTATAACAAAACAGGTCTTTCACCAGCTCTTTCGTTTACTGGATTTCATGCGTTTTATTTATATGCCTTTCTACCATATACTTCCATCGTCCAGCAGGCGGTAACTGATACTGCCCCGTCCGCCGCAGCGTTTCCGATAGTCCGTATTGATGCGCGTTCCAATATCCTCAACGTTCTCCTTCTCTGCTCCTATGCACAGGAGCAAATACTGGTTCTCACTGTATCTTGTGTAAATATCTCCTCTTCGTAAATATGCCTCAAACGAAGCACATAGCTTCTTCCCTTGTTTTTCACAATATTCCCGGTCACTGGAAGGACGTCCTCCCGAATCCAAAATGGTACACAAAAGAAGGCTGAAACAAATTAAGCCCTCCCGGGCGGCAGTCCGTTTCACCATGCGGAAGCAGTCAGAAAATCCAGGCAATGTACATCTGTATGCCCCCTCCTTCATTTCCGGCTCCATCAAACACCTTCCTATGTCTTCCGCCGTTCCCTCCGGCCACCGCATCCGATCTCCAAGCCGGCGGAACCTTATCTGCTGATCCTTTGAAAGAAAGCCTCCTATCTGTTGTACATACGCCGCTGTCTCCTGATAAAACTTCTCCGCCTCCTCATGCTTTCCCAGAGCGATCAGGCTCTCAAGCCGCCAGCTTTCCCACCCTGCACAGGGATAAAACTCCACCGCCCGGGCAGACACGTTTTCTATACTTCTATAGTCTCCCTCTTCTTTCAGATAGTGAAGAAGATAATTCATCGCTTTGAAGTACAGCTCCTCATACTTTCTGCTTTTCTCTATAACCCACTGCTCATTAGACAGCTGAGGTAAAAATTCTCCCCGATAAAGCTCACAGGCGTTCAGACAGAGATCCGCCTTCTTACGCCGATCCTGCTCTTTTTCAAACTTCCGCACTGCACATTCAAAGTTCCACACGTCTGACTCCGCCTCAATTCCACCGTCAAAACGCATTACACCCCCGTTTAAAATCAGATAATCTCCCGGCGGCAATGGTGATGCTTCTAGGTATTTACGGAGCCGAAAGATCGTATTGTTGAGACTGGCATTGGGATCCTCTACTTCCTCCCGCCCATAGAGAAAATTCATAACATCCCCTTTGCTGAACCACTGCCCTGGCCTGGTCATCAGGATCTGAAACAGCTGTCCGAATTTGGAGTCTCTATGCCTGCCAAACGTAAGCGCCTCATCTCCATAGCTGGCAGAAAAACTGCCAAACATCTTTACGCGCAATTTCTCTGTTATTACACCCTGTCTCCCTTTCACGGCTTCCTCCAATACGCAACTGTCATCCTCTATATCATTACTTGCTCGTTCCGCACCGACTGCAGTTCATAGCAGTGGTGAATCAGAACATCCTCTCCCTGTCTGCCTTCGACAAACCGTCTCCTGATACGATCCACAATCCTATCCACCTGTCCTTCTGTGGTATCTATAACAAGAAGCAGATACTGACTGCTGGAATATCTGGTATACACGTCTCCAATTCGAAGTGTCATTCCGATATCCCTCCCCAGCTGTTCCATCAACATATCTTTTTCATAAGGAAGAGGGCTTTTTCCGTGGCCATCCACCACCGTTAAAAGTATCACACACGCTTTCTGTCCGCTTCTTGCAATCCCCCGTTCCAGAAAACGGTAAATACTCTTAAATGTCTCATAGTCCCGGCAATAGGCCTCCTGCTTTCGGATCTGCTCTGTCAGCTCCTCTTTAACCCGCCTGACATCCGCTACATAATGATCCTTTCTTTTGTCGCTCTCTGCCTTTGTTATATCCAATAATCTTTTTTGCTGCTCAAGCTTATCCCAGACGTGCTCAAACAGCATTTGATATGTGTTCCCCGACTTCCGCTGCTCCCAGACAACAGTCAGAGAAAACGGAACTCTGTTTTTTTCTTTTCCCCTGCCGGTGTGAAAGCGCTCCTGGATACGCCGGCAGTGCTCCTGGGCCTGCTCCGCATCCTGGCACCCCGGCATGAAGATAACAAACTCATCCCCTCCGCATCTGCTTAAAATATCGTCGGAGCCAATCATATAGGAAAGAATCTGTGCAGCCCGTTTCAGGCACTCGTCCCCCATCTGGTGGCCATACTGTTCATTGATCCGTTTCATGTGATCCACATCACACAAAAAAAGCGTCCCTCCACGCGTTTCTATCATCCGAGATGCAATCCGCTCTTCTGCTATACTTTTCTTCAATAACCCTGTCAGCTGATCCCACTCTTCTTCCTTCAGTCTTCTCTTATTCGACTTTTCCTTCATCTTCTGCCCCCCTGAATACTGCAACAAGGAATTGTTCATCTCATGCAAATAATCTGAAGAAATTTGAAAATATCATTTTAACCATTATACCCCCCCCCAAATCGAAAAAGTCAACGCTTTCCTCACAGTAAGCTTTGAAATGCCGCTTTTACAGCCTCCCGCAAAATTTAATATAAATTGGTGTTTTGTTTCATTTGGATTTATAGTAAAATGGATTATATAGACCGAATGAATACATAGAAACGGCTTTTGCCAAAAGGAGCGACGCTTATGATAGAATTTCTCAGCCAATTGAATGAAGAGACAAGGGTACTCATGGTGCTTTCCGTCATTTTGTTCTCGGGCTTTATCATGACGAGGCTGACCAATACGCTGAACATGCCCAAGGTGAGCGGATATATCCTGGCAGGTATCCTGATCGGTCCCTGCTGCCTGAATTTTGTCCCTAAGCAGATCATCAGTTCCATGAGCTTTGTCAGTGACCTGGCTCTGGCTTTTATTGCTTTCGGTATCGGAAAATTCTTTAAAAAGGAAGTACTCCTGCGGACGGGGAAAAAAATCGTGGTTATAACCCTCAGTGAGGCCCTGGCCGCCGGCGTGCTGGTGACCCTGCTGCTGAAGCTGATCTTCAACCTGAGCTGGGATTTCGCTCTGATCCTGGGAGCCATCGCCACGGCCACGGCTCCTGCCAGCACCATGATGACCATCAACCAGTACAAAGCGAAGGGAGAATTCGTAGATACCCTGCTGCAGATTGTGGCTCTTGACGATGTGGTCTGTCTGCTGGCCTTCAGCATCGTCTCCGCCGTCATCAACGGGAATGCGGCGGGAAGCCTTTCCGCCCGGGATATCCTGATCCCTATCGCCTATAATTTTCTCATGATTGCCCTGGGTGTGTTCTGCGGATACTTTTTGAGCCGGCTGCTGATTCCCGCCAGAAGCCGGGACAACCGCCTGATCCTGGCCATTGCAATGCTTCTGGGACTGTCCGGGATCTGCGCCGCCATTGACATATCGCCCCTGCTGTCCTGTATGGTATTCGGCGCCGTATACATAAACCTGACCCGGGATAAAAAGCTGTTCCGCCAGATCAATAACTTCACGCCGCCTGTAATGTCTATCTTCTTCATCGTCTCCGGCATGAACCTGGACTTAAATGCCCTGACTACGGTGGGCGCCATCGGCGTAAGCTATTTTTTAATCCGCATTGTCGGAAAATACATGGGTACCTATATCAGCTGCCTGGTCATGAAAACCAGCCCTGCCGTCCGCAATTACATGGGGCTTGCCCTGATTCCCCAGGCCGGCGTGGCCATCGGTCTCGCCTTTTTGGGCCAGCGTATGCTGCCGCCGGAAACTGCCGGTATGATGCTGACCATCATCCTCTCCTCCTCCGTACTCTATGAGATGGTGGGTCCCGTCAGCGCAAAAGCGGCCCTGTTCCTGTCGGGCAGCATCACCCACATGAAAGACCCGGCCCCGGAGGGAATCGAAACACATGAGGCGGATGAGGAAGAGCTTGCCGCCGAACTCCGCTCCCAGGAGGAAGAAAACGAGCCTTCCGCAAAATCTCCCTCTCAGGAGAACGTGCAAGAGCTCCTCACAGATTCCATTTCCGGAGAAGACGGGCAGAAGTCTCCTTCATCCCCGCACTCCCAGGACCAGGAGCATGAGCTTCATACAGATGACGGCTCCGCCAAGAGAAAGCACAAACGCCCGGAGGGTTCCCGCTCCAAGGATGAGCCGCATAAATCCCGGACACGCGCTTTCTCCAAGGCGGAGGAGCATGAATGCCATGCCGATCCCCACTCCCCGGAGGATGAACATGAGGATGAAGAGATCGCCGCCGTCCTGCCTGAGTTGCGAGAGTACAGCAAGGGTGTGGATGAAAACGATTATGACATTGAAAAAGAATTAAAGCCCACTAAGACCAAGAAAAAGAAGAAACATAAAAAGGCCTCCGCAAAGCTGCAGAAGGCCATGGGGTAGAAAGCTGTGCATCAGCCGGAGGTGGACTATTGCAATATAGCAACAGCGCCAGCTCCGGCGGTAAAACCCGTAAAACCGAAACACATCTAACATGGGGTCATGTCAATCCTTCTTTTGGCATGCCATGCATCTGCGTCTCTATGCGTAATAATAATTGCAGTCTTCTCTTTGATCAGTACGGAAACTGCCTCGCAAATTGCCCGTTCCGACTCATAGTCTAATCCCGATACCACCTCGTCAAAGAGAATAATCGGTGCATCCTTTAGAAAAGCTCTTGCTATGGCTATGCGCTGGCGCTGTCCAAAGGATAACTTCTTCCCCTGTTCACCGGGAATATAATTATATTCGCCGGGCAGCCCTCTGATAAAATCGTCTGCGTTTGCCGCCCTGGCTGCGCGGATCACTTCTTCCTCTGATGCTTCCGGTCTTACGCATCTTATATTTTCATACAAGGTATCATTAAATAAGAAGGGCTTCTGCGGAATATATGTTATCATATCATGCAATGCGCCCGGTCCATAGCCGCTGATTACTTTGCCTTTTACGAAAATCGCACCTTCTTCTATATTGTAAAATCCCATCAGCAGCTTACATAAGGTGGATTTTCCGCAGCCAGAAGGACCGGTCACAACCACCGAATCTTTTTCCTGTAATTTTAAATTGAAATGATTAAGTACTTTTTTCTGGCCGGGATATCCAAAGGCTACATTTTGAAATTCAATATAAGCTGCACTATCCGAATCAATATTTCCATCCGGAACGGTTATCATTTCCTCCTTTAAGGCAAGAAATTTTTCAGTGCGCTCAACACTTGCTATATTTTCAAAAAGCTCCGGAAATCTTTTGCCTGCCTGGAGTGCCGCCCAAATCAGACTCGATTCCAGACTCATCAGCGCCACAATCAATCCTCTACGGCCAGCCTGCCGCGAAACGCCAGGAAAGAGGCGTAAACGCAGCATAATAAAACGGGCAATGACTGTATTACAAAGGAAAATGGCGTTATAAAGGCTTCCTGCCTTTGCTGCTTCAAATCTACCGCCAGGATTTTATCTATAGAATGATTTGCAATATTCAAATTCCGTTCCTGCAGGTTGAAGCTCTTTTCCGTTTCCGTAGAGGCAAAAGACTCCTGGATAATATTTGTCAGCTTATCCTGCCTGCGCTTTTTTTCCCACGAAAGAGAGGAAATTTTTTTAAGAAAAACTCGAAAAATAAGTGTCGCCGCAGGAATCCATAAAATCGAAGCAAGCAGCAGCTTCCAATCAACCGTACTAAGATATACCGCTATCACAATGATAATGATGCCATTCGATAAAACAGAAGACAGCAGTTTGTCAATATAGTCCGCCGTGTCTCTTATGTCATCATTTAACCGATTTAAAAAAGTTCCGCTTTCCTGCTCCACAAAACAATCATACCGCACTGCCATAAGCTTTTCTGTGACATCCTGCCTTAACCTCTGTGTCAGACAGATACCAAGCTTTCCTGAAGTAAATCTTTGTGCATAAACAAAAACCACCCATACAAGCGCTATACAGCATAATACGCCCAGCGCAGTCCAAAGGTTACCTCCATTACCATTTAATGTCTCTGCAATGACATTGTTCATTATTGTCGAACATGTCACTGTCATAACAGATGACAGCAAGGAAAAGAATAAGACAAGTAATATTTCCCGTTTATAGCAAATCAAATATCGCAACAGCAGCTGTTTCTTCATACTCACTTTTCCCTTTTTAATTGAACCAAAGCCGCCCTTGCTGCCTTATAAACTGTTAAGCAGCAAGGACGGCCTCACATTTTGGCTTTTATTGTGTGCACCTGCGTCCGCCGGACACATTTATACCGTGAAATCAAACGTCAGTATTTTACCATCATAAAATACAATGGTCAGGGTATGGCTTCCCTCAGGTATGGTAATAAACGAATCCGTCACAGTAAGCGTCAGCACATTATCCTCCAGACCTCCCTCAGAGCTATAATCCCCTATGAACGCCAGCTTTTTGTCGATCCCGCTGATCTGGGTCTGGCCATTGTCGTAAAGCCCATATACGCCCTGGTTGAACACCACCTTGAGCTTCGCGCCGTTTGATGCACGGAGAACCGTTACGCCTGTAATCTTTGGCTGGGACGTATCATCAGGCGCCGGAGCAGTATATTCGGGAATCTGCTTATAGCTGTAAAACTCCTCCCTGTTGCCACTTGCATCCTCTGAAGCATAGCAGAACCACTGCCCCTCTTTTACGCCTTTGACCGTTACATAACTCAAGCCGTGTCCTATGGAGGCCTTCGTGCCACTAGCATAAATCTGCGCGGGATCCTTGGCAGTGATCGTACCCGCGCCCTCTACCTGGTCCTGAACCGCATAGTAAAGGGTGCCTGCTTCGTCTGAGTTCACAGTAACCTTTATGGTATCCGCATCTACCCATTCGATGCTTCTTACGTTAACGCTGGGCGCCTGCAGGTCAAGATAACAAGTACCCTTTAGCTGTGTGCCGTCTTTCAGGTTGATCAGGATCGTATAAGTATTATTGCCTTTCGGAACGGTACCTCTCTGCATATACACACGGTAAATCTTATTATCGGAAGTCCTGACCTCTCCAAGTGTCGTCTGGTTCAGCGGACAGCTTATGTCAAACTGCCCCAGGGTCAGGCTCTCTGAAGTGGCAGTCTCCAGCTCTATCTCAAAACCATACAGGAATTCGCCGTTTGCCTGCTTCTCAGCAAATGCCCTGGCTCCTTTGATTGCAGCCGCACTCTCCACATAGACTTCTCCGTCAATAGAAAGGCTGTTCACCAAAGTGGCTTTTCCCTCGGTATTGACAGCCACATAATACATGGTATACGGCATGCCCTCGGCAAGACCGGCAACGGTAAAGACATTCTCATGCTGTTCCATCTGAATCTTAACACCAGAACTTATGATTTCTGATTCCGTTGCTTCAGCTGATCCCCCTGTGGAAGCTGCCCGTGCCGAAGCCTTCCCGTTTTCCCTCAAAATGTAGTAAAAATACCCGGGCTGGTCTGAGTTATAGGTAATCCTGGCCTCGCCGGCACTGGTGCGGACAGCGTTAATGCCGGCGATCTGGGCACAATCTGTCCTATAGGCAAAGACTCTGGAGATTGATGTTCCATCGGCAAGGGTGATCTGTATATCGTATTCCTGATCCCTGTAATAGGCAGTCGCCAGATCATAAACCATATTATCATTCGTGGACACAGACAGAATCGTCATATCGGAGCCGCCGCTGTTGCATATGATGCTGAACGCTTCCAGCGCAAGAGGCTGATCCGTCTTCTGGTTCAAAGTGACTCTGATGTGACCGCTGCCCAAAACCTGCACGCTCTGAATCTCAAAGCTTCCTTTTTCCGGTGCTGCAGGCTTTTCTGCTGGCGCTGCGGAGCCGTTATATTTCGCCGCCTCTTCGGCTTTTACCACAGCCTCGCTCCTGCCTTCTCTGCCTTCCTGCTTCCCATGTTCCTCGTAATGCCTGTAAGCCGCCAATATATCATTGCCAAAGACAGCCTGCAGATCGCTGTATCTGTTTAGATAATCCACAGGGTCAAAGTCAGTGCCGTTGTCTCTGTGCTCAAAGGCCCCATAGGAAAAATAGTGCGCGACATAAGCATCCCAGTCATCCCCAAACGCATCCTGGAGATCCGGATATTTCTCCCTGTATTTGACTATGTCTATCATCTCATTCATTTCCCTGCCCTCTGAGAGCCCAAAGGTCATGAAATGCTCCAGCAGAGCCGCCCTGTCATAGCCATATGCTTCCTTCAGATCCGGATACTTATCTGCATAATAGCGTTCGTCAAAAACAGTTTCTATGCCTATGCCTGCCGCATGGGTATAACTGATGCTTCCCAGCGCTATCGCTCCTGCGGCTGCCGCAATGGCGATCCTCCTGCCCGCTTTTGCCGCCCTTGCCAATCCCTTTTTGAATACTTCCCTCATTGCCATGTTTTTCCTTTCTTATTTTTTATCTGTCATTAATCATAATTCTTTTTTTCCTCAGCGTCAAGTAAAGGATCTATCTGCGAACAGCTCGTCCAGATCGGTAGTTACTTTTCACGGCTTCGCCGTTCAAACAAAGGGAATCCGCCCCTCACGGAGGGATTGGCGGACAATGTCAACCCTGCATTTCTTATTCTCATAAGGTTATCTGCCAGCGCCGCAGCGCAGACATAACAGGCTTATATAATATCAATGTAAGTGCTGCATTTAATCCACCCTTAAACAAATTAAAGGGCAAAAATACTGAAAACAGCAATTCTGCAGCCGCTTCCCGCGGATATCCCATGTAAATTGGAACAATCAAATAGTTCCATAGTATCATTACTGCTGCCTGACAGGCACACCCACAAAGAAGTCCCTGCGTAACACCATAACGTTTCCGTCTCCTTCGATAGATGCAGCTTGCTGTACATGCGAAGGAACAGCTGGAAATAATATTCATAAGGCAGCCCCAAATTCCTGTCCCGCTGATGGTGAACATTTCCGCCACAGAAACAATTACTGCTATCACAAATGAGATAAAAGGGCCAAAAAGCAATCCGCCAATCACGATGACAATATCCTATGGATCATACTTCAAAAAAAGTACGATTGGAATGCGCCCAACCGCTGCCACGACATAAGCAAGTGCACACAGCATACCTGTTACTGCAAGTTTCTTTGTTCTTTTAATATTCATTCTGAATACCTCCTTAAAAAAAAATTAACACCTGAAAGTATCTGAATGCCTTTCAGGTGTTAATTCTCAGGTGTATGGAAAATGTCATCAGTGCAAGTTTAGAAAAAGTGCAAAATCATAGTCAGATTCATTCTGACAATCTCAATACACCTTCTTTAATCCGGACTATACCGTCGGTTTTGGAATTTCACCAAACCCTGCGCTTTCACGCCCGCGGACTATAACCGCCGATCGGGAATTTCACCCTGCCCTGAAGACATTCCTGATATTCAGTTGTTTCAAGCATAATAGCATACGAAAAAGAAAATGTCAATTTCCCGTATGAATCAATGGTGGAACAGTCTGATCCCGGTAAAAGCCATCACCATGTCGTACTGGTCACAGCACTGGATCACCGCATCGTCCCTGACGGATCCGCCGGGCTGGGCAATATATTTCACTCCGCTCTTATAGGCTCTCTCAATATTATCTGAGAAGGGGAAAAACGCATCGCTTCCCAGCGTCACATCCTGCATCTGATCCAGCCACTCCCTCTTCTCCTGGCGGGTAAACACCGGCGGCTTGGCCCGGAAAATTCTTTCCCAGGAGCCGTCTGCCAAAACATCCATGTATTCGTCGCTCATGTACACATCAATGGCATTGTCCCTGTCCGCTCTGCCCAGTCCTTCCAAAAACTCCAGTCCCATGACCTGAGGTGACTGGCGCAGGAACCAGTTATCCGCCTTCTGGCCCGCAAGTCTGGTGCAATGGATCCGGGACTGTTGTCCGGCTCCGATGCCGATGGCCTGTCCGCCCTTTACATAGCACACAGAATTAGACTGCGTATACTTCAGGGTGATCATTGCAATCTTCATATCCAAAAGCGCCTCCGCCGGTATCACCTTGTTGGCCGTGACGATATTGGAAAACAGACCGCTGTTGATATCCAGTTCATTCCTGCCCTGCTCAAAGGTAATACCGTACACCTGCTTTTTTTCCAGCGGAGCAGGCACATAGGAGGCATCGATCTGGATCACATTATATGCACCCTTCTTTTTCTCCTTCAGCACAGCCAGCGCCTCATCCGTATAGCCGGGAGCAATCACTCCGTCGGATACCTCTCTCTTGATCAGCCTGGCGGTATCCAGGTCACAAATATCCGAAAGAGCGATAAAATCTCCAAAGGAGGACATTCTGTCCGCGCCTCTGGCCCTGGCATAAGCACAGGCCAAAGGCGACAGCTCCCCCAGATCCTCCACCCAGTAAATTTTGGCCAGAGTCTCGTCCAGCGAAAGTCCCACCGCCGCGCCTGCAGGCGACACATGCTTAAAGGAAGCCGCTGCGGGAAGACCTGCCGCCGCCTTCAGCTCCTTCACCAGCTGCCAGCCGTTAAAGGCATCCAGAAAATTGATATAGCCCGGCCTGCCGTTTAACACTGTCACCGGCAGCTCCCCTCCGTCCTCCATATAGATTCTGGAAGGCTTTTGATTGGGATTACATCCATATTTCAACTCGATTTCTTTCATAAAACTAACCATGCCTTTCCGTATATTGACCGCCCCACGGCCATTCCTTACTCTGCATCAAGGCAGTCTTACTGCTCTGCCGCCCCATTTTTATTCATGATCCGGGTCTCGTAATCTCCGGACGCAATATCAATATACCGCACAAACAGAGAAACCTTGTTTTCCGCGTTCAGATTCTCCCAGAGCATTTGAGTAAACTCGTCAATGTTCCCTTCCACAGCCACGGTCTTGGGCTCTCCCTGAAAGCTGGGAAGCGGATTCCCGTCATGCATATAGGTATGTATGAAACGGCCCTCTCCCGGACATACATTGTCATAGGCGTAGGTGTATCTGCAGCAGCAGGACGGATCTCCTCCATTGCTCTTCAGAATCGACATGGCAAAATCAAAGGCGCCCTCCTCAATATGCATCACACCCGAAATCCTGGGCGTATAGTTGGGACCGTCCGGTTCAAATTCACGGCATCTGAGCGACTGCTCCAGGCCAAGCCCCTTTTCCAGCCCCTCATAAATGGTATCCGTCTGATCTCCATTAGTAACAATCGTATCCTTTCCCAGCACCCGCACCGGCGCATATATGATCAGACTGGGATCCTCCAGCTTGGACGGGTCAAAGGCCTGGGTCCGGATGCCTTCTCCTTCCGTCACAAAGACACGATTGCGGCTGTTAGAGCTCCTTCCCATAATAAAGTATGCGGCCACGGCGTATTTTCCGTCCCGGGAACGGCCTATAACGATCCCTCTCCCGGGATATGCATTGCTTTTCAGCTCCTGCTCCAGTTGCAACATGCTTCTCCTCCTTCCAGGAAAAATACCTGCATCATGCCAAAAACACCTCGCGGAACTGCTCCGCGAAAAGTAACCCTATTCATCTACACTATAGTTGGGCGCTTCCTTGGTGATATGAATATCATGAGGATGACTCTCCTTCAGTGACGCCGCGGAAATCTTAATAAACCTTCCGGTCTCCTTCAGCTCCTGAATATTGTGCGCTCCGCAATAACCCATGCCGGAGCGCAGGCCCCCCAGCAGCTGGAACACAGTGTCTTCCACAGCTCCCTTATAAGCCACGCGGCCCTCCACACCTTCGGGAACCAGCTTCTTTGCATTCTCCTGGAAATAGCGGTCCTTGCTTCCGTTCTCCATGGCGGCAATGGAGCCCATGCCCCTGTAAACCTTATATTTCCTTCCCTGGAACAGCTCATAGTCCCCGGGGCTTTCCTCACAGCCCGCAAACATGCTTCCCATCATGCACACACTGCCTCCTGCGGCAATGGCCTTGGTAATGTCGCCGGAATACTTGATTCCGCCGTCGGCAATGATAGGAATATTGTACTCCTTAGCTACATTATAGCAGTCCATAATCGCCGTAATCTGAGGCACCCCTATGCCCGCCACCACCCGGGTGGTGCAGATGGATCCGGGCCCGATACCCACCTTCACGGCATCCGCTCCTGCTTTGATCAGATCCGCCGCTGCCTCTCCGGTAGCCACGTTGCCGGCAATCACCTGAAGCCCGGGGAATTTTTCCTTGATCATCCTCAGGCTGTTTAATACATTCTGAGAATGCCCATGAGCGGAATCCAGTACAATCACGTCCACCTTTGCGTCCACCAGGGCTCCCACCCGGTCCAGCACATTGGCGGTTATGCCTACGCCTGCCCCGCACAAAAGTCTGCCCTGCTCGTCCTTTGCGGCCAGCGGGTATTTTATGGTCTTCTCAATATCCTTTATTGTGATGAGTCCCTTCAGATTAAAGTCTTTATCTACTATAGGAAGCTTTTCCTTTCTGGCCTTTGCCAGGATCTGCTTCGCTTCCTCCAGCGTAATATCCTCATGGGCGGTAATCAGCCCTTCGCTGGTCATGGACTCTTTTATTTTTTTAGTGAAATCAGTCTCGAATTTCAGATCGCGGTTGGTAATGATACCCACCAGCTTACGGCCCTCCGTGACAGGAACGCCGGAGATGCGGAACTTGCCCATTAGAGCGTCTGCGTCCGCCAGAGTATGTTCAGGAGTCAGTGAAAAGGGATCGGTGATGACACCGTTTTCGGAACGCTTTACCTTGTCGACCTCCTCGGCCTGGGCCTCAATCGACATGTTTTTGTGAATGATTCCGATACCCCCCTGCCGGGCCATGGCAATCGCCATACGGTGCTCTGTCACGGTATCCATTCCCGCACTCATCATAGGAATGTTCAGCCTGATCTTCTTTGTCAGCCAGGTAGTCAGGTCCACCTGATTGGGTATCACCTGGGAAAACGCCGGCACCAAAAGTACGTCGTCAAAAGTGATCCCTTCACCGATAATCTGTCCCATCTTCAATCCTCCTGTGTTTAATATATAACTCATAACCCCGGAGAAAGTCTTCCGGGGTTACGTTTAATTTCATATGAGTGTATCAAAGTTTTGCCTTAAAGTCAATGATAAGTTTGACCTTTAATCCTCCTGAAACCTCTCAATTATACATTTATGCTTCCTGTCCTTTTTGTCATAGCTGATTCCCACTAATAGAATCTCACCGGCATATTCTTTCAATGCTCCGGCATACTCACGGCTTCTGATCTGACTGATCGCTCCCTCCGCCGCAGTATCCCATTTCAGCTCCACCACCATTGCCGGCTTATCGGAATGCTTTCTTGGAATAAAGGCAATATCCGCAAATCCTTTTCCGGCCGGCATCTCCCTAATCAACGTATAATCCTTTCTCGCGCAATAATAGGCAAGCGTAATCGCACAGCTCAATGATAGTTCGTTATGATATGCCAGCACAGATGTATTTGCCGCATGTATGCTGTCCAGTCCTTGCGCAACAGCCTCTCCGTCCCCTTGTAAAGTAGCTTTAAGCAACGCCTCCGAAGCACGCAGCGATCTCGCAATTTCTTCCCATCCGCTGCTTTCCATAGCGTTCTCAAATTCGTCCGCCACTTCCTGGTTGGGAATATATGCCTCCTGCTCCTTCCCATCATACGCCAGGTATCCCAGATGAATCAGCAGTGTCATCACATCATCCCTGCTTCTGACACCAGTCATGTCATTTTGGAACTTCTGCGGATTTATCTTGCATCGCTGTCCTCCCAGCATTCCTATCACGGCATCCTTCAACCCGTCAAAATCCATATCAATATACATCTTAAGTGCTTCATAAGTCTCGGTTCCTGTCCAATAATTACCAAATTCCCGACTCAGCATAGCCTCGACAACGGAACGCGGGCTGTACACGGAGCCGACTCTGCTAAAATAGTATCCGTCATACCAGTGCTTCGCTTCCTCAAATTCCATATGATATCGCCCGCACAAATCACAAACTTCCATTTCCGTAAATCCCACATACTCTGACAAAGCTCCTGGATTAACCATGGTAAATTCTTTAAAATTATTTAATGCAGACTGTGTTCCATATTTTTTTACAGGTAAAATACCCGTCATATAAGCCAGCCTTATATATTTTGAGGCAGGTGCACTTTTAAACAAACCTCTCAAAAGACCAATATATTCTTCCTGCGCCTTTTCATCAAATCGGTCCTCACGAAACAAACAATCCCACTCATCAATAATAACTACAAACTTTTCTCCCTCTGCCTGATTAATATTTGCCAGTGCCAGGGGCAGTGAATCGACTTCTTTATCAATCACTTCCGGATATTCTGTCCTAAGCTCACTGATAACCTCTCTTTGGAGTACAGTCTGAACCTGCCTTGCATTTCCTGCCATAGTTCTAAACCAGGATATATCCAAATATAATACGGAAGATTTATTGATCTGTTTCTCGTAAGAAAAATCCAACGCAATCTGCAGATTTTCGAACAGTCTGTGAGAATTGCAGGATTTATCATAGTATGCCGCCAGCATTTTCGCCGCCATAGATTTGCCGAAGCGTCTCGGCCTGCTGACGCACAGATACTTCTGTTCAGTCTCAAGAACCTTATTCGTAAAAGCAATCAGTCCTGACTTGTCCTGATAGATCTCTGAATTCACCGATTCTTCAAATGCCTCATTTCCGGGATTCAGATAAATCCCCATACTGCATCACCCTCCTTACAGCCATCCAGGCAACGCCGCGTCCTGCCGCAGAAAGCATTTCCATATTGCTGCATGAAACAGATGTTACAGCTTCGGCCCTTCCTCAGTCGGAAAACACCTTTCGCGGAGCAACATTTTTCATGATCTTGATCATTTCCGGCGAAGGGCTCAGCAAAAGCTTCTCCCCGCCTTCATAATACATGGCATAGCGCAGATCCGGCTTTTCCTCAATACCAATGCTATAATCTTTCTGCTTTACATTGCGGTTTTTGTAATTGTCCAGATGATAGCTCTTGATGGGAGCAAGGATCTCCACCTTGTCCAGGCTGTATGTGGCCACACGCTTCCTCCTGGATTTGGCCATCACCTTATCGATAACCAGCTCCTTATCCAGGTACAGATACTCATATTCCAGATCCGTGAACAGATTCACGAAATATGCGCCCACACCTGTCACCACGGCAAGAATCATCAGAATTACATTCATAGTCAAAAACATCAGCAGCGCCAATGCCACCGTCAGCATGATCAACAAATATTTAAAAAACTTACCCAAAATGGAAGGCTTTGCCTTCACAAGACATTCAACATATGCTTCACTCATTTTCCCACCCTAAATCCCTTTCCGTTATAATTTATATTCATATAATATGATATCTCAACTTCCCCGAACTTGCAAGACAACTTTCCCAAATCCGCCCCTTTTTATCCTTTTTTTAGATTCTGGTTAGACCGGATTCATTGACAATGTGTCTCCCGCCCCGTATTATAATAATTGTCACAGACAAATCATTATTTCAAAGGCGGAAGGCGGACAATTATGCCGGTAATGGACGAATTCAAAGAGGAACGGGAAGCCCTGAAGCACGGGACTCCAAAACAGAAATTTTCGTATTTCATGGACTATTACAAATGGCACTTGGTTGCGGGGATCGCAATCATCGGAATTGTGGTATCTCTGATCCATCAGATAGCCACGAGCAAGGATACGGCGCTGTATGTATGCCTGATCAATGCGGTGGAGCGCGGCTTCGGAGAAAACAGCTCCGGGGACAGGGATCCCTTCATGGAATATGCCGGCATCGACCCGGGCGCCTACAGCATCATATACGACACCTCTGTCCAGGTCAATTCCGGCTCCCCCGACGAGGTTGCCTCTGCCCAGAAGCTGATGGTATATATTGCCGCCGCAGAGCTGGACGTGATCGTCACCAATCCCTCCTCGCTGGAACGATATGCCTATCAGGATGACTTTATGGATCTGCGGGAGCTTCTCACACCGGAGCAGTTTGACCGGTACGAACCCTTCTTTTATTATGTAGACGGAGAGATTATAAAAGAATTCGAAGCTGCCTCCGAGGCTTTGGACACCGATTATGTACTCCAGGCTCCGAATCCCCGGAAACCGGAAAACATGCAGGATCCCATCCCTGTGGGAATATATCTGGACGGCTGTGAATCCATCCGGGAGGATTACTATTTTCAGCAGGATGAGGTGGTACTCAGCGTGCTGGTGAATACCACCCGGCCCGATACAGCAGCTCTGTATATTGATTATCTGATGCAATAATACACTTCCTCTGGATACTTAAATGCAAAAAAAACCGGGATACAGCTTCCTGTATCCCGGTTCAGCCTTCCCTAATTCTGCTCTGAATCATAGAAAATCTCCAAAACCTGGAAATCATCCTGTTCCAGACTCATCTCCAGAGAAACCCTGGACTCACTGTCCTGAAAGGTGTACATCAACGTTCCGTTTTCGTCAACCGCCGCCAACTCCGTGTAGGTTTTGGTTTCAATATCATAACAGAGCAGCCTGCCCACCCTCGAAAGCGACGATCCGCGGTAGTTAACAATAACCATTCTGTCCAGTACCGCATAGGAAAAAAAATCCCCCTCCTTCTCCAGCACATCCTTCGGCAGTTCAATCCATTCCATTGTATCTGCCTTATGGTCATATACATACAAACGCTTGTCACTGTCATAGCTCGTCCGCCAGGCACAGACCCTTCCGTTGGAGATTGGATTCAGCACCGGAACTGTGGTTTCCAGAAGGAGCGAATCCCCCGTATCCATATTCCGAAACTGCAGGCGGTATATGTCCTCTGCCGTCTCACAGAAGGTAAACATCCGATTCATAACAGAAATGTGTTCGTAGGGGGTGCCTGCGATTCCCTCCTGAAGCCTTGTCAGCGTTCCTGATGTCAGGTCGTACTCATATGCGCTGAAGCCCTCCTCACCCGCCTTACTGTCATACCAATACACTCTGTTTCCGCAGACAGCCGGCGTAACCGTCCAAATGTCTGAATTCATGTCCGCTTTGCTGATAATGATTTCCGGTGAAGCGCTTCCGTCCAGCGGCATTGCCTGCAATCGCCACCCCTCGTCGCCATAGTCCTCCCAAACCAGAGTGCTTTCATCGCAGACCATGTCGGAAATCTCCACGCACCAGTCCTCATCATACTGGTATATCAGCGCACAACTCCCGCTTTCCTTGTCATAGGCCCATATCTGGGTATTATACTGGGGTTCAAATTCCTTATTGTTTCCTGTCTCCTGATCCAACAAATAATCTCCAAAATAAGCAAGATAAAACACAGTATCCCCGTTGGCACAAAAGCAGCCGCTGATAGCATTCTCTGGCATGAACGGAGCAATCCGGGTGACCTGTGGCATGCGCTCCAGATATTCCACCTCCTGGTACATGCCCTTCCGAATCTCTTCTTCCTCCACCACGCGAATCGTCTCTACAGGCTTTGGGTCTGCGCCGCAGGCTGTCAGAATCACAAAGAGAAATGACAGCAGTATGGTGCTTTTTTTCATGACATCCCCTCCTCTTCTCTTGATCAGCGAATTATATACCTGACTGCAGCCGCCTTCCTCTTTTGCGCAATAATTATGCTGTCACAGCAGCTCCTTCAGCAGCCGGCCGGCACAGGCCGGGTCGGCCTTACCTTTCATAGCCTTCATGGTCTGTCCCACCAGATAGCCCAAAGCTCTCTCCTTCCCTCCCCGGTAGTCCTCCACGGACTGGGGGTTGGAGGCTATGACCTCTTCCACTACCTTTCGCAGGGCATCCTGATCGCTGACCATCTTCAGTCCCTTTTCTTCCACATACCGCTCCGGATCCACATCCTCTTCAAACATTACTTCAAAAATTTCCTTTGCCACAGTGAAATTAATAGTGCGCTTCTCAACCAGATCGATCAAAGCCGCCAAATGTGACGGTGAGAAACGGATATCCTCCGGATCCAGTTCCTTCTCCTTCAACAGCCGCAGCGTCTCCACCATCAGCCAGTTGGATACCTTTTTGGGCTGACTGCCCAAAGCCACCGTCGCCTCAAAAAGATCCGCCATATGCTTGGAGCCGGTAATGATCTCAATATCATATTCCGGAATGTCGTATTCCTCCCTGTACCGGCGCATCTTTTCCGTGCGAAATTCCGGCAGGCGGCTGCGGATCTCCTCAAGCATTTCGTCGCTGATGTGCACAGGCGGAAGATCCGGATCAGGAAAATAGCGATAATCCCGGGCATCCTCCTTGGAGCGCATGGAAAAGGATGTTCCTTTTGCCTCGTCCCAGCGCCTGGTCTCCTGAGTCACCGCCCCTCCTGCGCAGATCAGGTCGATCTGTCTCTCCCGTTCGCTTTCTATGGCTTTCGTTATGGCCCGGAAGGAACTGAGATTTTTCATTTCCGTGCGCGTCCCCGGCGCCGCTCCCTTTTCCCTCACAGACAGATTCACATCCGCCCTCATGGAGCCCTCCTGGAGCTTGCAGTCGCTGGCTCCCAGGTATTGAATGATCAGGCGAAGCTTTTCCAAAAAGGCAATCACCTCCCCTGCGTTACGCATATCCGGTTCGGATACGATCTCTATAAGAGGAACTCCGGAGCGATTGTAATCCACCAGCGTCCCTTCCTCCCACTCATCGTGGATCAGCTTACCCGCATCCTCCTCCATATGGATCTCATGGATTCCGATCCTTTTTTCCCCCTCCGGGGTGTCTATCTCCACATAGCCGTCCCGGCAGATTGGCAGATACAGCTGAGAAATCTGATAATTTTGAGGATTGTCGGGATAAAAATAATTCTTCCGGTCAAACTGACTGTGCCGGGTGATCTCACAGTTTGCCGCCAGCCCCACCGCTACCGCATGCTCCAGCACCCTTCTGTTCAGTACCGGCAGCGTCCCCGGCATTCCGGTGCACACCGGACAGGTGTGAGAATTGGGCCTGCCCCCAAAGGCCGTAGAACAGCCGCAGAATATCTTTGTGGCCGTGGCCAGCTCCACATGAACCTCCAGGCCGATAACGGTTTCAAATTCCTTCGTCACCAGTCTGCCCTCCCTTCTTTACTGCCTGCTCATAGGTATACGCCGCCCGAATCAGCTTCTTTTCCTGAAAACAGTCCCCCGTCAGCTGAAGCCCTATGGGCAGGCCCGCGCCGTTTTTCCCACAGGGAAGACTGATGGCCGGCAGCCCTGCCAGGTTGGCGGCAATGGTATAGATATCTCCCAGATACATCTTCAGCGGATCCGCCAGGCTCTCGCCCAGCCGGGGCGCTGTGTCAGGTGTCACAGGTCCCAGGATACAGTCGTACCGGGCAAAAGCCTCGTCAAAGGCTCTGCGGATCATGGCCTTCACCCGAAGCGCCTTCCGGTAATAGGCATCGTAGTATCCGGCGCTGAGTACGAAGCTGCCCAGCATAATCCGGCGTTTCACCTCCGGCCCAAAGCCCTGGGACCTGGTCTTTTTATACATTTCATGGAGGCTCCCTCCCCCTTCCGCCCGGTATCCGTACTTAACACCGTCGAACCGCTCCAGGTTGGAGCTGGCCTCCGCAGAGGCGATGGTATAGTATGCGGGAACGGCATATTCCGTAAGTCCCAGGTCAAATTCCTCCACCCATGCTCCCTCCGCCGCCAGCCGCTTTGCCGCCGCCAGCACCGCGCTTTTTACCTCTCCGTTCAGCCCCGGCCCAAAATAATCCCTGGGGATACCGATCCGCATCCCCTTCACGTTCTCCTCCAGGGCGGAGGAGAAATCCGTATCCTCCCTGGCCAGGGAAGTAGAATCCTTTCTGTCGTGGGTGGCTATCGCCTCCAATACCACTGCGCAGTCCTCCACCGTCCTGCCTAAGGGCCCCACCTGATCCAGGGAGGAACCGTAAGCCACCAGTCCATACCGGGACACGGTTCCGTAGGTGGGCTTTATCCCCACCACACCGCAGTATGCCGCCGGCTGCCGGATAGAGCCTCCCGTGTCGGAGCCCAGGGCAAAAAAGCATTCTCCGGCGGCCACCGCAGCCGCCGAGCCGCCCGAGGATCCCCCGGGTACCCGCTCTGGATCACGGGGATTTCGGGTGGGTCCGAACGCGGAGGTCTCCGTGGTGGAGCCCATGGCAAATTCATCCATGTTTGTTTTTCCCACCAGCACCGCCCCTGCCCGCTTCAGATTCAGTACCGCCTCCGCGGAGTAGCCCGGCACGAAATTGCCAAGCATCCGTGAAGCACAGGTCGTAAGCATCCCCTCGGTGCACAGATTATCCTTCACCGCCGCGGGAACCCCCGCCAAAGGACCGCTCAACTCCCCCGCCTCTATTTTTCTCTGAACCCCTTCCGCTTCCTCCAGCGCTTTCTTTCTGTCAATGGATATATAGCAGTGAAGGATTTCCTCCGTTTTGTCTATTTGTTTCAGTACAGCCTCTATGGCCTCCCGGGCCGTAGTCTGCCCTTGCTGTATGGCTGTGCCCAACTCCACAGCCGTAAGAGAAAGTAAATCCATTTTAACCTCCATGCCGCGGCTCTTGCGGCAGCGCGATGCGAAATTCCCGCAGGCTTCAAAATGTCCTTGGCACTGAAAACATATTATCCCTCTGCTCCGGCGCATTGTCCAATATCATACTGCTTTCGTCTCCGTTTGTCACCACGTCCTCCCGAAACACATTTTCCAAAGGCAGCACATGGGACAAGGGCTCCACATTTCCCGTGTCCAGCTCTGCCAGCTTGTCAATGTACTCCAACAGCCTTCCCATATCCCTTCCCGCCTGCTCCTTCTCTTCGGGGGAAAGCTCCAGCTTTGCCAGAATACTCACATAATCAATCGTTTCTTCACTGATAACCGCCATTTCTGCTCCTCCTTCCCTGGACCATTCTTCCGCAAAAAAACCTGCTCCTGCCGCCGGCTAATCCCTTACCCGGATATGGACCTCTCTGAGCTGCTGCTCTGTCACCTCTCCCGGGGCCTGGCACAAAAGATCCTGGGCGGAACCGCTCATGGGAAAAGCAATGACCTCCCGAATGTTTTCCTCTCCCCGCAGAAGCATCAGCATTCTATCCACTCCAGGGGCCATGCCTGCATGAGGCGGCGCACCGTACTGGAAGGCCTGATACAAAGCGCCAAACCTGCTTTTCAGCGTATCTGTGTCATAACCCGCCAGGGCAAAAGCCTTTTCCATGATGGTGATATCATGGTTGCGCACCGCTCCGGATGAAAGCTCCACCCCGTTACATATTATATCGTACTGGTATGCCAGAATCTCCAGAGGATCCTTCTTTTCCAGAGCCTCCAGTCCACCCTGGGGCATGGAAAAGGGGTTGTGGGTAAACATCAGCCCGCCGGTATCCGGATCCCGCTCATACATGGGAAAATCGTTGACGTAGCAGAAACGGAACGCATCCTTCTCAATAAGTCCCAGCCGCTCTCCCAGCTCGTTCCTCAGTCTTCCGGCGTAATAGTTTGCTCTTTCCTCCTTGTCGGCAATAAAGAATATAGTGTCTCCCGCCTCCAGACCCGCCAGCTCTCTCAGCTCCTTTTTTCGTTCCTGTGGAATGTATTTATCGATTGGCCCCTTATAGGACAGATCCTCCTCCACCTCCAGATAGCCCAGTCCTCCCATTCCCAAAGAACAGGCAAACTGCAGCAGTTTCTCGTGAAAGCCGTTGCTCATGCAGCTTTGAACCCGGATGGCACGCACACATTTTCCCAAGAAGGGACGGAAGGTACAGCCCTGGAAAAAGTCCGTCACATCCATAATGCGCAGAGGGTTGCGCAGGTCGGGCTTGTCGGTGCCAAATTCCAGCAAGGCCTGACGGAAGCTGATAACGGGATATGGACCTTCGTCTACTGCAAAGCCCTCCGGCGCAAACTTTTGAAACACCGCCGAAAGCACTTCTTCTCCCACCCGAAACACATCCTCCTGGGCAGCAAAGCTCATCTCAAAATCCAACTGGTAAAACTCTCCCGGAGAACGGTCCGCCCGGGCATCCTCGTCCCGAAAGCAGGGCGCAATCTGAAAATACCGGTCTATCCCCGAAGCCATCAAAAGCTGTTTGTACTGCTGAGGCGCCTGGGGCAGTGCATAAAATCTGCCTTTATACTTTCGGGATGGCACAAGATAATCTCTGGCTCCCTCCGGAGAGGAAGAAGAAAGAATCGGCGTCTGAATCTCCACAAATCCCAGCTCCGTCATTTTCTGCCGCAAAAATCCCAGCACCCGGGCCCGGAACAAAATGTTATCCCGCACCCTGCTGTTGCGCAGATCCAGATAACGGTATTTCAGGCGCACCTCCTCCCTGGTCTCCCGGGAGGTCATCACCTCAAAAGGCAACGGACGGCAAACCCTTCCCAGCACTTGAATCTCCCGGGCCTCCAGCTCAATGGTTCCGGTGGACAGCCTGGGGTTATAAGTATCCTCACTGCGCTTTTCCACCACTCCCTGCACGGTAATACAGCTTTCCCTTGACAGCCCCTCCAGCAGCTCCCCCCGGCGGATAACCACCTGAAGCACCCCATACATATCCCTCAGATCCAGAAAGGACACCCCTCCATGATCCCGGATATTCTCGATCCATCCCGCCGCCCGCAGCATTCTGCCAATGTGTTCCTCGCCGATTTCACCGATGGTAAAGTCCCTGTAACAGTTTTGTCTTTTCATAATGACCTCCCTGCCGAAGCCGTGCTGCATAGCCTTTTTCATCCGCATATATGACAGACAAAACCGGCATTTCCGGCTTTCCAAACTTGCTGCTCCTGCGGCTAAATGCCCTGTGTAATACACATTTGCGCAAAGAGCAGCAGCGCTCGCATCCCGGGACAAACCTTCTTTCCTGTACAATATGCCATAGCACTTTATACAGGAACCTGCCCATAAAAAATGCCCCGAGACACAGTCTTCTGCATCCCGGGACGAATAATCATCAAGAATTATCCGCGGTACCACCCGCCTTGAACAGCCTGCCATTCCTCTGCAAACCCGGAAATCCGGAAAATCCGTGCAGGGCCGTTCCACTCATACACTTAACGCGTGCAACGTGCTGTCCTAACAGCCGCGAAACATTTTCCTGCTCCCGCCTCTGCTCAGACAGCCTGCTCCAGAGTGTTCCCTTCGCCAGTTCCCGCTGACAGCGCTCTCAGTCGGTGACGCCGTCTTCCTGTCGTTTTCCCTGACAAGAGTCTCTTTCAATGCATTTATCCTTATTTTTTTCGCCAATCCGGCCTGATAAAAAAACAGAATACTCCCGGTCAGGATCACCCGCCATTGAGTATTCTGGTTCTTTTATTCTACCTTCCTTCTCAGAAAATGTCAATACATAATTTTGCAAGCTCTGCCCAGCATTCTTCCCTTCCGGCAAGTTTACTGATATAGATCATTCGGAATATAGTTAATATGAACCATAAAGCAATACACATAACCGGAAAAGCCACATTGGGAATTCCAGGTATACTAATTTGGGGATTTCTGAAATAAAATAAATTCAGCAGCAAAAGAAGCAATGAAAATATAATAATACGGATTCTGTTTATTGTCTCGTTTATTTCCAGATTTTGAAAGACTCGTTTTTTTCTGATAGACGGCCTCCTGGACAAACATTGAAAGAGAAGGTATATTCCTGCCAATATGATCGCACATATGGTAACAGTAAGACTGATTGGTGTAAACAGCTGTCTTGTTATGGCAAGCATGACGAAAAATACACCTGCCCCGACCAATAACACGCTTCTTACATCAAATACAAGAAAGTCTATCCAGCTCTTTTTAGGACATTTTTGTATTACTTTCTCAGATACAGCTCTCGGATCACTGCCAAAGAAATGGTTCAGACTGTTTTCTCCGGATTCCTGCTGTCTGGCAATGCTGATTAACTCACGCAGACACATTTCACGGGCATAAGGATTTATATCAGAAAAGCCAGTGTATATCATCCATTTTTCCAGCATAGCCTGATCTGTCCTTTTTAATTTTCCCATATCCGCCCTGTTGTTTTTCCTCAATAAAGACAGTTGGTCAATCATACTCGCTCTCCTTATTTAATGGTGTGGTGATCCCGCGTTTATAGTTACTATACGTTTTTTGTTATAATATATTATACTATTTCTTTTTCTTTGCCGCAATAATTATATTCAAATAATTTTTCTGATGACATTAAGAATATTTTGTAATTTTCAGAAAATACAAGTTCTGTATCAAAAATTACCCTGCGTAACATATTGCTTGTAACGCTGCGTAATGAAGTAAAATAAAGGGAGAGAGGAGGTGGAAGCTATGTCAAAATACACGACTGGAGAAATTGCAAAGCTATGTGGTGTATCTGTCAGAACGGTGCAGTATTATGATACCCGTGGTCTTCTAACACCCAGCGAGTTCACAGAGGGAGGCAGGCGGCTTTATTCAGAAGATGACTTAAAGCGGATGAAGATTATCTGCTTTCTTCGTGACGCCGGCATTTCAATAAACAGCATAGGAGAATTGCTGTCTGGAAATGATCCTGGCAGTGTTATCTCAGTTTTACTCGAACAGCAAGAACAGCTTTTCAAAGAGGAAATACATGAAAGGCAAGTAAAACTCGATATGCTCGATGGGATTAAACGAGAGCTAAAAGGAATAGAAAATTTCTCTGTTGAATCTATTGGTGATATAGCTTATGCGATGGAAAACAAAAAGAAAATGAGGAAACTGCATGCTGCCCTGCTGATTACAGGTCTTCCTATTAACATAATCCAATGGACATCTATTATTCTTTGGATAGTCACAGGAATTTGGTGGCCGTTTACTCTTTATGTTTTGATAGCCATCCTATATGCAGCCTGGGTCACAAAATTCTATTTCGAAAAACTAGCATATATCTGTCCGCAATGCCATGAGGTTTTTAAACCGAAACGAAAAGAGGCTGTTTTTGCAAAACACACTCCCACGCTTAGAAAACTGACATGTACCCGCTGTGGGTATAAAGGCTTTTGCGTGGAAACCTATGGGGAGGAAAAAGAATGAATAAATTTATGGAATTACTTCCATTTTTGCTTCCATTGGCAATCGCAGAATTTGTTCTGTTGGGTTATACACTCTATCATATTTTAACCCATAAGAATTATAAAAGAGGCAATCGCACTTTGTGGCTCGTTGTTGTGATTATTGGCATGGAGTTTATCGGTCCAATCCTTTATTTCCTGCTTGGTAAGGAGGAATAACATGGATGTACTAACAATACAAACCCTAAATAAGAGTTTTGGCAGTAAAAAAGTGCTTTATGGACTCGAATTATCTGTTCCAGAGCACAGCATTTTCGGCTTTATCGGTAAAAACGGTGCAGGAAAAACGACAACGATGAAAGCAATCCTTGGGCTTATAAAATGTGACAGTGGTGCAATCTATGTTATGGGTGAAAAAGTACATTTTGGGCAGACCAGCACCAATAGGTATATCGGCTATTTACCTGATGTTCCAGAATTTTATTCCTATATGACAATGACTGAATATTTAACTCTCTGCGGTAATCTATGCGGAATGGGCAAAGCTGACATTGAAACGAGAAGCACAGAGTTGTTGGAACTTGTTGGTCTTGGACAAGAAAAACGCCGTATAAAAGGATTTTCAAGAGGAATGAAACAACGCCTGGGAATTGCACAGGCACTTCTAAACCGTCCAAAACTTTTAATCTGTGATGAGCCGACATCAGCACTTGATCCAGCAGGACGTAAGGAAATATTAGATATACTTCTTGCAGCAAAAGAACAGACCACGGTACTTTTTTCCACGCACATTCTTTCGGATGTGGAGCGTATCTGCACTGATGCAGCTTTTTTGAACGATGGGAAAATTGCTATGCAGGGAACCATTGCAGAACTGCGGGGCAAGCGGTCATCTAACGGATTCTTCATTGAAATAGAGAAAAAAGAAGTTACTGATACGCTTGCAGAGGCATTTAGTGAACTCCAACGCACAGAGGAAAATGTGCTTGTTTTTCATGGAGACGAGAATCGTTTTTTTTATATTATGCAATATATCTCTGAGAACAGAATTCCTATACAAAGAATTGAACGAATAGAGCCGACACTTGAATCGCTGTTTTTGGAGGTGACAAAATGAAATCTCTGCCTGCTCTTATGAAAAAAGAATATCTGGAAGCTGCACGGACTGGTAAAATCACGGTTCTCATACTACTGTTTGTTCTGTTCGGTATTATGAACCCTGCGATTGCAAAGCTAACACCGTGGATGGTGGAAATGCTGTCTGATTCAATGGCAGAAAATGGGCTGATTGTCACAAATGTTCAAGTAGACGCCCTGACCTCATGGACACAATTTTTTAAGAATATTCCTATTGTACTGATTGCCTTTGTACTGATCTACAGCGATATATTTACCAAAGAATACAAATCTGGAACATTATTGCTTGTACTGACAAAAGGGTTGTCGAGATATAAGATTGTGCTTGCAAAAACTGTGCTGCTGCTGTCTCTTTGGACAGTTGGCTATGGAATTTGCTTTGCCATTACCTATGGATACACTGCTTATTTTTGGGATAACAGTATTGCGAATAACTTATTCTTCTCGGTAACTATATGGTGGCTGTTCGGCGTATGGGTCCTATGCCTTATTGTTCTATTTTCATCCTTGCTGCAAAACAGCACAGGTGTTTCCCTGTGTACTGGCGGAACAGTGCTGTTAGCATATTTATTGAGTATTATACCGAAAATAAAAGCGTATTCTCCCACTGTGTTGATGCATACCAGCTCGCTTTTGATGGGTATGGAGGAAAGAGAAGCATATATTAAAGCTATTGTTATTGCTGTTTCCTTGTGTATAGTATGCGTTGCTGTAAGTATTCCAGTTATAAACAAGAGGCAGCTTTAAGTATGAGTGTATAGGCTGCGAAAACCCGAACCCGTTATTATGGGAGAGCGGAAAAACAAAAGCTGTCCGCCGCCTGCTATATATTCATAACCAGCTCCACAGGGCAGTGATCCGACCCCAGGATCTGCGAATGGATCCCTGCTCCTTCCATACGCTCCCGCAGACTCTCCGACACCAGGAAATAGTCGATGCGCCATCCTGTGTTCCTCTCCCGGGCATGGAACTGATAGGACCACCAGCTGTATGCCCCTTCCGTATCCGGGTAAAACCAGCGATAGCTGTCCACAAAGCCGCTGTCCAGCAGACGGGTCATTTTGTCCCGCTCCTGGTCGGTAAAGCCTGCATTATTCCGGTTGGTTTTGGGATTTTTCAAATCGATCTCCCTGTGTGCCACATTCAGATCCCCGCAGACAATAACGCCCTTTTTCTCCGCAAGCCCGGTAAGATAATCCCGGAAGGCATCCTCCCACTGCATACGGTAATCCAGACGGGTCAGCTCTCTCTGGGCATTGGGAGTATATACCGTCACCAGATAAAAGTCAGGATATTCCAGGGTGATAACTCTCCCCTCCCGGTCATGCTCCTCCACGCCAATCCCGAGAAAAACACTCTCCGGCGTTCTCCTTGTCAGAACTGCCGTTCCCGAATAGCCTTTCTTTTCCGCATAATTCCAATACTGCTCATATCCCGGCAGTTCCAGACTGATCTGCCCCTCCTGCAGCTTGGTTTCCTGAAGGCAGAAAAAATCCGCGTCAAAATGCCGGAAAACCTCCAGGAAATTTTTTCCCATACAGGCTCTCAAGCCGTTCACATTCCACGAAATCAATTTCAAGTTTTTGTACTCCCCTTTCCCGCTTCGCCGCACATGATTCTCCGCGGAATCCTCCACGAAGACCTCCGCGAAAGTCCGACGCTCCACCAGGGCTGTTATATCACGTCCGGCTGGAACTGATCCGGATATGTCTCGCTTCCCTCATATCCACAGACTCCCATCCGCGGAGAATTGCACACGGGCAGGAAAAACTCAGTCTCCGCCATCTCCTCGTCCCATCCGTCCTCTTCGTCGTATTCTTCCCCGTCTTCCTCGGAGGCTTCTTTCCGCCTCTCGGCCAAAAGGCACTCATCACACCAGTACGGATCTTCCTCGTAAATTCTTTCCGGATCCACCCAGCGGGCACTGTTTGTGCCGCAATGGCCGCATAAAATCTCCGGCGGATTGTTTCGTGACAAAATCACCACCGGTTCCTTTTGCCAGACACCGAACCGATGATCCTGCACCTTAATCACCAGCTCCGTAGTAGATCCGAAATCATATTCATAGCCTATGGCCATACCGTCAGAGAAAATCTCACCGACCTTACACTTCATGCTCTTAGAAGGCGGCCCCCAGATATTTCCTCCTTCCGGATGTGACTCGTACATCACACCCCCGATCTGAAAGGCGCTCAAATGCCCGCAGCACTCTACCCAAATATTTCTGATAAACTGATCCAGATCCTTTAGCAAAGCATCCTCTCTGATCTCAACGACAATCCAATAATCACTATTGTATTTGGCAGAGATAAGCAGCAGATAATAGCATGCCTTACGCTTCCCTTCCTCCGCTTCCAATACCGCCGTGCGCTTCTTACAGGTAAGCAGATGCCGCATCATCCCGCTGCGTGTAAACTCTTTTCCGCAATACTTACAAAATCCTCTGGTATCATTCCTCATTCTTTTTCTCCTCAGTATGTGCTTTCTTCAGCCGTCTCGCGCGCAATGATTTTTACTGGCGCTTGATTTCCTGCCAACATAATAAGATTATGGTATCATACTCTTCCGGCTCTGTCAATATCCAGAGGATTTCTATTCTTAAAACAGGTAACAATTTACAAAACAGGAAAAAATTCGTTTTGGGCCAGAATGTTTCTATTCATACCCATAATATCTGCCAGCGCCGCCGCCTCCAGACACCAATATCCGTAGTACACATCATTTTTGCTCTCCAGCGTACCATGCCAGGCGCAGTCTTCACAATTGTCGTACCATGTCTCCAGCCAGGAAAGCAGAGCTTCTTCTCCGGCATCCTTTGTGCCGGCGGACAAAACCTTGTCCAGACCGCCATAAACCTCCGGGAAGCTGTAATCCCCCTCCCAGACCGCTTTTCTCTCCAGAATATAGGCTCTGAACCCGTTCAGGAGCCTGTCGGCGGCAAATACGGCTTCATATTTCTCCAGCACCGGTTTTACCGCCCACGTGTTGTCCAAAATAATTCCGAAGGAGGAAAGCGCCAGCGCATCCCCATACGTGAGCCTGGAGGACTTCAGCGCCGCCTCACAGGCCTTTTCATGCATGGCTTCCAGCCGGGTCTGGTCCGTCCCGCAGGAGAAGGAGGCCATAAGCAGATTCATGCGGTTGAGAAAAATGCTTCCCCAGATTCGGGAAGCCTTTTCCTCATCCTGACAAGCGCGGAGTCTTTCAATCCCCGCCTCCAGCCGCCTTCTCTCACAGGCAATATAAGCTTCAAAATAGTCCCTTGATTTTCGTTTGTCACGCAATTTTAATACCCCGCTTCCCATTTCGCTTCCAGGTCTTTCCATTCATCCGGCGCCCTACGCCTGGTTTTCGCTCTTTTCAGGTCTTCCTGCATCACGAAGCTCACTGACCAGGGCCTGAGTCAGCCGGCCGTCCCCTGCGTAAGCAGGAGACGGCTCTTTTTCGCCGTCGTGATAGGTCTCTGTCACAAAATCAGGGCTCTCCTTCTCCCCGTCTTCATTCACATAGTATACACTGCCGTAAGCGTTTCCGTTTTTCTCGAAGTCGTCATCAAGGTTAAAGTGATACACCTGCGTAGACACATTGTCCGGATTCTCTTCGCGGGCCTGCCGGATTTCATCCGCTTTTTCCTTCCCCACCGCATCATCCAGACGCTTATCGATCCAGTCCCAGGACATCTGCCGGCCATCCTGGGTATTTCTCAGCCTTGCCTCTCCATATTTCGCATCGGCGATAATATAATGATCGCCTTTTTGGTAAACACCGTCTATGCCCTTATGTCCCGCATCATCCAGAGAGGTAACCCGGGGAGAGTGAAGCGGTGTATAACCCTGGCTGATATAATATTGGTCCATCAGCATTTCGCAGAGATTTCCCTTCTCCTGGTCGGTGAGCTTTTCTCCCTTCAGCATCCGCTGAAAAGCATCCTTGATGGCTTCCCGCTGTTTTTCATTGATTTCATCCGGCGTAAGCTCGTTTTTATCCTTCGCCTCCGGAGCCCGGGACTCCGCGCTTTCGCCGCTTCTGCCCTGTTCCTTCTGCGCCGCAGACGTTTCTGATGCTTCCTTCCCCTTCCCCGCAGACGTTTCTGGCGCTTCTGAGCCGTTCTTCCCCGCCTCAGAAGCTTCCTGTGTTTCCGACGCTTCCGTTCCGGCTTTCTTTCTCTCCCGGCTCTCTGCTTTATCCTCCTTCTGCAAGGCATCCCCCGGACGGCCCGGGCCGCCCTCACGCTCTGCCAGCTCCTTCACCAGAGACCGGTCCAGCCGGTCCAGAGTGATATGATCCAAGGGAAAATTTTGTGCCAGCTCCTTCAAAGGAAAGTCCATATTTCTGCCCAGCTCCGCACACTTAAAAAAGGCATTCATGCGATCCCTCCTCTTTTCATAACGCTTTCCCGCCACTGGGCATAAATCCGGAGATCCTCCTGATGGTCCGAGACGTACTCTCTCATGAGACACTGACAGGCTGCGAGACTGATCTCCTCTGAGGCATCGTCAATTTGCTCCCGAACCAGCCCGGAAAGATAATCCGTCAGTCTGTCATAATCTTCGGATTCCCTCACATGCCTTTCCACCCGGGCCTTTACTCTCAGCACATCTCCTGCCATCCGGGACAGCTGGCCAAACCAGGCGTCCTCCCATATCTTAAGTTTTCCCGTCTCCCGGTATTCCCGCAAAAGACGCAGGACCCCGATTTTATTTTTTGTGGAAAGCTCTGCTGCCGGCAGAATATCCTCCATCCGGTCTATATCCACCTCCAGCGCCTCGTTGACCCTGCCCTTCAAAAGGAGCCTGATCAGCTCTTTGTCAAACCATTTCGAATCGCTTTTCCCGGACTGCTTCCTCTCTCCGGCCTGGTAAGGGATCTCCTTCCCCGCAAATTTTTTGATCTTGCACAGCACGGGCTCCAGCCAGTCGTTCTGGTACACCACAGCCACGCCCTTTGGCAGCTTGGCGATCTCGTCCAGCTGGTCCTCCCTCAGGGCCGCAGACCTGCCTGCCAGGCGGCGGTCCGCCTCCTCCGGCAGCCGCATAATGATCTTGGTATTTGTATTCCGGACAGCGGAAATATCCACCGCGCCGGGAGACTGATCCGCAATAATGAAGCCCTCGCCGTAGGTTCTCATTTCCGCGATGGCATTGGACAGCATTTCCACGGATTTTCCGGCCACATTCGCTCCTTCAGGTCCGCCGTCCCCGGGACTGGTGCGTTTCAGAATATTATGGGCCTCCTCCAGCACCGTCACATGGCGCAAAGGCACATTCATGCCCTCCGCCCCGGACATTCTGCGCTCGTTCAGCCGCATCACCAAAATTCCCATAATCAGCGATTTGGTCTCCAGGGAACCGATGCGGCTCAGGTCCACGATCACATTCTGATCAAAAAGCACTTCATTGTCCACCTCGTCCGTGGTAAATATCTGGCCGTTTAATCCGTTGGCCAGAGACTGAATCCGGGTCTGCAGAGAGCCCTTGTAATTGCTTTTGACCTCCTGGTCATAGGCCGAATGATCAATCACATCCTCCAGCTCCGTACAGAGATCCCGGAAGGTGGGGAACAGGTCTTCATCATACTCGTTCCTTGAGCTTTGCAGATCCCAGCCGCACACCTCGTAGGCCTGCAGCACGGCCTGCTTCAGAACCGCAGGCATGGCCGCGTACATGGGCCAGCAGACGTTGAAAATTTCAATAAGCCGGTCCACATGCTCCAGCACATGGATTCCCTTGGGAAACCGAAAAGGATTGATCCGAAGCAGCTGGGTGTAGTCCGGGTTGGTGCCGAATACGGATACACCCGGATTGTGCCCGAAAACATTCTTATACTCGCCCTTTGCCGGCTCTACCACCAGGAAATTGATTCCCACCGTGTCCAGCTGGCGCAGGATCTCATAGACCGTATTACTCTTGCCCGAACCGGTGGAGCCGGTGATAAAGGTGTGCATGGACAGGCTGTTTCGATCCAGCCTCACATCATTTTTGCATTCGCTGCCCATGTGGAACACACGGCCCAGATTCACTGCCGCCCGGGTCTGCTCATGGGTGTAGCTGACCACCTCCTTGCCGAAATCGGCATGCTCGATCACAGGCAGTCCGCACACGGATTTTCTGGGAAGTCCCATATGTATGGCCAGCTCATTGCCGCTGACCAGAGAGCAGGGATTCACCCGGATCTCTCCCGCAGCGCTTGGATAGGAAAACACAGGATGGATCAGATTCAGAGCATACTCGGAAAGCTGCCTCACCTCCTCCTTTTCAAAGCTTCTCCAGGAGTTTACCGCACAGACCTCCACACCGGAATTTTCTCCCCGCATCAGCGCCTTGTAGGTGGCGGCGGCAATCTCGGCTGTGTGAGGCTTCTCTGACATAAAGTAGGCCGCGCATTCCCACATGCCCAGACTCTCGAATTCCTGCAGCCGCTTCAGCTGCAGATCAATCCGCTGCAGCATATTGGAAATAGTTTTGTCTTCCATGTGAAAGGTAATATTTTCACCACTGCCCCGGGTCATCCCCTTAGTCTGGGTGTCAGTCTCGGTATCTGACGTGGATCGACCCTCGGAGCTGCCTGTGGTATCCGATTCATTCTTGGAATGGCTCTCCCCGGAAGACGTCCCTTCCGAATGCGTCCGCTGCTGAAGGGCGGTTCCCAGCAGTCCAAGTCCTCCGGAAACCACACCGCCCACCACCATGCTCAACCCTCCGGTCACCGGCGCCAGGGCCGATCCCAGAATCCCTGCGGCGCTGGCCAGACCGGCGGCGGCGATACTGCCCTTGCCGGTACGGGAATCGGAAACGTTGACCGAGCTGCTGGTGGAATCAGAGGTGCCTTCCGTGTGAGAACGGCTGATGCTGTGCGTGGTTCCCTCCGTATGGGATTTGGATAACGACTGGGAAATATTCTCGGAAGCGTTGAAGGAATAGGCCGCCTGGGTTTTGGCAAAGGGCGACAGCTGGGAATAAATGTCCTCATAGCTCTTTCTGGTCTGATCCAGCTGCTGCTGAGAGGCCGCATTGGCCAGAATCACAGCCGTATACCGCTCCCCCTGCATGGCGAAGGCCAGCTTTTCCAGTCCCTGCACAAAGGAACGGTTTTCCTTGTTTTCCCTGTCCTTGCTGTTGGCCACACAGGAGACCACAGAGATATTGTTCACTTTCTTTTTCAAAAGGCTGTGCATTTCCTCATCCAGATATTCCTGAATCTTAATGCCGGGAAATTGTCCGATCATGGCATTTTTCAGAGTATCCTTCAGGATATTGGGCGTCAGCTCCGGATCAAAGGCCCGGATTCCCATATAAAAGTCCGTCTTTTCCCCATCGGAGTCAAGAATGATAAACACGGCGCAGTCTGTGGTGGAAAGGGCGTTAAAAACGCTTGCAAACTTGTAGGTGGCATACTCGTCCTTCTCGTAAACCATCTCCGTGATTTTAAACAGCCTCACATTCGCCGAGAGATTGGCATATTTTGTCTCTTCGTCCAGAGGCACGATGGAAAAATCGTGCAGCCGCTGAACATAGTTCTTTAACACCACATCGTCCACCACCTGAAGAGCCGAACGAAACTGCAGATCCAGCTGTTCATACCGGGGAACCGGGGGAGCGGACTTTTCCTGCTTTGCTAATTCATCCAAATGAAGACACCTCCTTGTCTTTCCCGCATATCTCGCAGGACATCGCTGCTTTAAATGTCCTTGCTTTTATCCTGATCCATCTTCCCATAGCCGAATATAGAGGGAAGAAGGTTTTGATTTTTTCGAATAGAACGGTCTATGGCGTCGATCAGCTCTGCGGCGGAAGCCTTGCCGGGAATCTCCCTCAGCGGGACCACGTCGCCAAAGTGCTCCCGAAACCTCTGCATGGCGCCTAAAAGCTCCTTTGTCAATTCCACCATTTTCTTCACCTCCTACACTTCTGCCAGAATACGCCTGTACACCTCTACGGTTTTCGGCATCATTTTCGTTGTATAAGCCAGCCCCTCCGGATTGCAGGCCATCTGCTCCGTGATCTCGGCAAAGGCCTCCCGGGCCACGCCCTCCCGGCCTCTCACAGCCCAATACTCCCTGGAATGCGCCCAGGCACCGGTGACCCTGTTTCCCGTCAGTCCTCCGAACACATCGGACACACAGCTGGAGTCATAGGGATTTGCCCACAGCTCCATACTGAGCTTCTCCTGAGCCTCCTCCCGGGTGCATCCCTCCGACCTCATGATTCCGGACAGGGCGCTGTTCAGATCAGCCTCCAGGGCATTTATAAATTCTGGATTTGAGGTTATGTATTCCAGTCCTTTTTCCTTTCCCATAAGCCAGTCGAGCATATGGGCGCTTTCGTGGAAAAAGGTGCTCCCGGGCCCCAGAGGATTTCCCAGATCCGAGGCTTCATCCACCCGGAAGCCTCCCTCCTCGCAGGAAAAATAAGGGGTGCCCGCGTATCTGGTATCCAGACAGACCAGCCGTTCCCCGTAACGGTCATAAACCTTTTTCAGCTGAAGATCCATATCCCGAAACCTGCCCTCCAGCACCTGCCGGTACTCCCGGGAAATATTCAAAGAATCCAGCTTCCCTGCCAGGGGCTTGTCGGCTTCTGACCGGAAATCCTTTGTTTCAAGATTCCCCTGGGCCTGTACTGCAGCCATCTCCCTGACCACAGATCTGTCCAGCTGACTTATATTCAAGTTCTCGTTCCCCGCATTGCGGGCCAGCTCCCGCAGGGGAAAAATCTGCCGGCCCGTCTCGGTAACGGAAAAAAATGCATTCATGCTGTCGCTCCCTTCACCCGCTTCGGCAGGCAGCGCCTGTCTATTTATCTTTCGCAATAATATAGAAGCCTGTTGCCGCCGCAGCCGCTCCCACAAGCCCCAGGGCCACCGGATGGGAGCTGAAAAGCACGCCTGCCGCGGCAACAGCGACGCCGCCCACCGCAAGACCTGCACCCACCACCTGGGTTGCCCCAAAGGAGCTGTCCTTGCTTTTCTCCACAAACTCGTCTCTGTCCGCCTCCTGGGCAGCCTGAGAATGCACATTTCTCACCAGCTTTTTCAAAAAAGCTATCCGCTCTCTGGAAAAGTTGCCTACCACCTTCACCATCTGCTGATCCAGAAGCTCCTGATCCCATGCAGTGATGTCGCTGGTAAATACCTCCCCGTCATGTTCGTCATAGAGATCGCTCATTTTTCTTTCCGCATAAGCCAGCCGTTCCTGAAATTCCTTCAGGGTAAGATCCACCAGCATGCTGTCCTTGAGCATGATCCGGGTCATAATACTGTCATGTGAGTCCACTGCATTAATAAAATCCGAACTGAGTGCCATTTCTTCTCCTCCTTAAATGTCCAGAATCTCCTGGATCCTGGTCTGAATATTTTCCAGCCACGCAAGACGCTTTCTGGTCTGGCCCAGAATCTCGTCCACATTTTTCTCATCCATTGCGCAGGTCTCCAGCTGCTTCAGCTTGCTGCCCAGCAGCTCGTCCAGCTCCTCAAACTTCTCGCGGAAGGCCGCCTTGATGGCTGCCGCCTGGCCCTTGGCATAGTCCACCGCGCTTTTCTGGTTGGTATAAAGCTGCTTCTGAAAGGGGGCAAAAAACTTGTCCGCCAGAGCTCCCGCGTCGATATATTCCTGATCCTCATAATCATCCACGCTGATATAGCGGGGCTCCCAGAATTTAAAGAAACCAAAAAAGCCCGATCTTTCCGGATTCTTCTCCTGATGGCTGCCCACCTTTACCCTCTGCTTCTTTGTGGCGGTGCTGATCAGGGATACCACATTGATATCCGGCAGCTCGCCGTCCACCAATTCAAAAGCATTGATCTGAACCGTTCCCACGGACAATTCATCCGACAGCTCCTCCAGCCTCTTTCGATACTGGTTCAGAAGATCCTGAGCATTTTTCTGGACGTGCTGTGTGATCAGCTCCTCCAGCTGAACCTGGACGCTGGCCTGCAGATCCCCCGCAAACTTCTCAAAGGTGCGGATCATGCTCTCTGCCTCGGACTTTTTCCACTTCTTCCCTTTAGTGCCGCTGATCTGGCCGGAAATTCTGGACTGCGCGGATGTGATCACATCGGTGGAGATCTTGTTGATCTCGCCGTCATAGGAAACCTTGTCGATCTCTCCCTTAAACTTCTTCGCCTCCTGGCCGCTTTTCAGCTTGGCCTTAATCGTACCGATCTGCGCCAGAATTTCCTCCTTCTTATTCTGGTTGGATGCGATCTCCTGCCTGGTCCTTTCAAAGGAGCTGGCGCTCTCCAGCCTTTTGGAGAAGGTATCCACAATATTCTTGATCTTTGCGGTCTTGGCGTATTTTTGCACATACATTCTGATGGCAGACTCGATGGGAATAATGCCAGAATGGATCAGGGCAAGCTGCTTCATCCCCTGGGACCGCTCTTCAGCATTCTCCCGCTGGATCAGTTCCTCCGCCTGAGCCGCCTGACGGGCGATCTCCGCCCTGACGCTGGGAGTCAGAGGGGCGTACTGCTCCAGGTGAAGATCCGGATTCCTGTTGATTTTCTTGACCTTATTGATGACTCCCGACACCTCCGGATCCAGCTCGTCCAGCTCCTCCTCGGTGTAACCCACCACCCTAAGCTCCCGAAGCACCGTGCGGATATCCAGCGCCGTAAGAGCAGAGGCAGGATAAATATTGGGATTGCTGATCCCCTTGTCCTCCAGATATTTGCGGACCTTTTCAATGGAAGAGGTCACGCTGTCCTCTCCTTTTTTAAAATCATCCAGCTTATTTACCACAAAAAGGAAACGGTCCCGGGACTGCTTGCCTCCCACCCTCATGCTGTCGGCCACATGGCTTAACAGGTTATCGTCATCGTTAACCGCCAGCTGGGTAGCGTTTAAAATATACAGCACCAGGGTCTTGGAGGATTCCGAAAGCATCCTGTAGGTTGCCGCCTTGTGCTCCGGATCCCGGGAATTATTGGGGCCAGGAGTGTCCACCAGAACCAGAGACACATCCTCGGAGCTCACAAAGGGAATGTCTCCCTCCGCTTTGATCATGGAAACCGCAGGATTGTCATTCAGAGCCTTCATGTCCTCCAAAGTCAGCTCCGGCACCGCCATGATCAGATTACCGTTTTTGTCATATGCCTCCGCATGAAACCGATCCGCATCACTGTCCTTCAGCTCCGTGATGGTGGCCGTACAGGCCTCCTGCTTGGCAGGCATCAGCTTTTCACGCAGCAGTGCATTAATCAGCGTAGACTTTCCGGCGCTCATGGTAGCCACCACATTTACGGGGAAGTCGCTGGTCTGGGCGTTCCGGAAGGCCTTGGCCACATCCGGCGTCTTCAGTTCCTCAAAGGGGCCTGCCTGAATCTGGGCAAAAATTTCCTCGATGGCCTTTTCCTTATCCCGGACCTCCTTGGCGGGAATGTACTCGCATTCCACTTCAAAGCCGTCGTTTCTGGCATCGGCTATCACCGACTGAAAGTCCTCGTAGTCCAGAATCGTCCCCTGAAATGTAATACGGAAGCTCTTGGTGTTGCATTCCTCCAGAAGGTTCTGAGGCAGCTCCTCGATCCACTCCTGCAGTCTGCGGTCCTCCTTGTTAAGCGCACTGCTTTTTTTGACAGGCTTCCCGTCGATGGTAATGGCCGTCTCCACCTTATAGGGATTGTACTTGATAAAAATCTCTCTCATTTCATTCGTTCCTCACTTCTTTGTCAGTATGTATTCCAGCGGCAGAATACCGCAATTACATAACAGCTGAAAGTACTTCTGCCGATCAGGATCCGTCTGGGCCTCTGCCGCTTGTCTGCCGGCCTCTGCCGCCTCCCGGGGATAATACACGGACAGGTCGTAGTCCTTTCGCCGGAAAATACGGCGCATGACATCCAACTCATCCTGCTCGTCCTCCTCCAGCCCGCCGTCATAGAGAGCCTTTTTGGCCAGATAGCCCGCATAGGCGGAAACCGGACACACCACGGCGTTTTCAAACCCCAGCTTTCGAATATCCTCCCGGATTCCCTTCAGGGATTCGGAAACGCTGTCCTCCCCGGCCCGGAAGCAGTCCAGCTTGTTGACGGCAAAGATTATGGGTTCCTTTCCCAGGTTCTGAGCCAGATAAGTCATATAGGCATGCTCATCGTTGGTTGCAATGGCGCCGTCCGCATTGACCACATACACCAGCCGGTCAAAATCCCCCTTTGCCATGGCATTCTTCGTAATTTTCCTGTGCGCCTCATCCAGCGCCGAATTCACTCCCGGCGTATCCAGCAGGCACAGGGGACCGGGCTCGCCGCACATAAGCCGGAAATAGGTGCCCACCGTGATTTTGGAGCTTTTGTTGCCTTCGTCGTCGGTCATCAATGTCATATAATCCGCATCCAGATTTAATACATTATCATCCTCCGCGGAAAAGCCGTCCTCAAAGGGCTTATTCCAGATATAATGAAGCTTTGCCGTACAGGCAATGCTCTGGGATTTGTTCACCTTTTTTCCAACCAACGCGTTGATAAGGGTGGACTTCCCGGAGCTCATGTTGGCAGTAAAAGCAATCTTGCGCACCGGCAGTTGAAAAAACGCATTATTTTTCTGCCACAGGTCGATCAAGGGCTCCACTCTGGGAAATCTCACCCCGTTGTCCCGGACATAAAGCCGCTCGTATAAAAACCTCAGCTTCTTTTTGTAGATTCCCGCAAGACCGGCTTTCGTCTCCAGCTCTCTCAGCAGATACTGCGCCTGCTCCCTGTCACCGAAGGCGTTCAGAAACCAGATATCCATATACAGAGCAAATCGGTATTTAAACAGCCCTTTAATGGAGGGATTCGGAACCGGATCAAAGGTCTCATCCTCCAGGATCCGCTTCCGGTACAACGCCAGCAGAGAATCCGTCAGCCTGCTTCTTCCCGGAGGCGTGTAGCAGAACAGAAAACCCAGATATTTTTCTCTAATTGACCGGCTCTTTTCCTTTAAAATGGGATGTTCAGCCAGCCAGAGTCCCATGCTCACTTCACTGATCTTTTTGCTCATATCAAATTTTTCCCCTCCCCGGTAAATCATATTCAGCTATATCCTTTCAGCATCAGCTCCAGCTCTTCCTTCATTTCCGCTGCAAACCCGGCGGGCTCCAGCACCTTTACCCAGCGCCCCTGGCTGAGCAGCCACATCTTGATTCCGCTGCCGTACACCTCAGCCTCTATGATATATGTTTCCCCTGTCCGTTCCAGGATCCTGGCGGTGGGAAGCTTGTCCAAAACCGCCTGAACAGAAGGACCGGAAAATTCAAACCGGATTACTCTAAGCTCTCCGGGCCACATATACAGACTGCGCCGCCGCAGCTCACCCTCGTCGAAGACCGGCGCATTCCTGCCGTCAATGGACCTTCGGTGAACCCTGATACTGCGTATCCGATCCACTCTGAAATAGATTGGTTTCTCCAAATCTCCCTGAGTGAAAAATGCAATCAGGTAAAAATAGTGATCCGCAAACATCACGGAAGCCGGCCTCAATCGATGGGTGACGCAGGCCCTGTCCATGCGATAATAGTCGATGGATATTTCCCTCTGCTCCCTGATGCAGTGGGCCAGCTGCCAAAGATTATCCTGAACGCTGTCGCAGTCATGCTTTACCTCGGAAAAACAGCGGATCTCATTTCGCACCAGGGCATCCAGAAGCGTCCTGTCCTCTGCGGATGTAAAACGCTTCAGCTTTCCTGTGACCTGAAGCGTCTCCAGCTTCGAAAAGGCCCTTGACCCAATGATCACCTCCACCAGGGCGAACAGCTCCCTGCTGCTTAAGAAGTCATCCATGCTCAGGTAATAGCATTTCCGCTGATAAGAATAGACCAGCTCCACATTGCCGGCCAGCTCCCGCTGATCCGCAAAAAAAGCCTTGATATCATTGATATCACGGGTTACGCTCTTTGATGAGATTCCGTACTCGTCTGCAAGCTGACGAACAAACAGCTCCTCCCCCCGCAGCGCCCGAAAAAAAATCGAAAGAATTCTTTCCTGTTTTGTATGCTCCATCCCGGCATCCTCCCTGTTTTGGCTCCCGCACTACGCTTCCTGATTTTCTCCAGTATAGCAGATGCCAGGGACAGACGTATGTCCCGGTAAAAAATTATTTTCTTTTCTTATATTTCTTCTCAATCACCGCAGAATATACTATCATGGCGGCAATGCTTTCCAGCATAATTCCCAAAATAGTAATTACGATCCACGGAGAGTTCGGGCCTGCCAGCAGAGGCAGCCCCAATACAATCAGCACAATACCATATGTGCAAAACAGCCGGGACAGCGCATGATTATATTTTTTCACATCCGATACCTCAAAAACCTCTGCATTGGCCCAGAATCCCATGGGCTTTTTAGAAAACCATGTATATGCCGCCAGGCATATGAACAGACACCCAAAGACGCACCATAAAATAAATCCTATTGTTCCGCCAGGCATTTGGACACCTCCTTTAAGGTTGTGGTTGTCAATGATTACCTCCTGTAGAACACCATGTGTACTATATCATATTATACCCCAAATCTCTATAGATGTTAAGGAAAAACTCCGCAGGTTTTCCTGCAGAGTATATATTCTGTTACTTTTCACGGGTAGGGGCCGCGAAAAGTAACAAACAAACTATAGATAGTGTCAATAAAATTTGATAGGGAATTGTCACAAAAGAAAGAATATGGAGAATATCAGAGAGGAACAATCGTGTTGCAAGGTGGTAGCCTCCCTAAACTTGAAAAAGAGGAGAGGTGGTGTATATGAGTACATACGAAGTTTTAACGCTGTTAATTCTTTTCGGAACGTTTCTTGTTGCACTGCTTACCTACATAGATAGGAATAATAAGCGAAAATAAATAAGCCTACCTTGTCACTTGCCCGGTGAAGGTAGGCTTTACTGCTACTGGAGGTCAACCACTTTGTGGACTGTTGTTTCCTCTTTTGTATCTATAATATATCATGTTTCAGCTTTTGTTTCAAGTACAAATTACCGTTAATGCAAACCGTTAGGAATGTAGTGGTTACTTTTCACGGGTAGGGGCCGCGAGGTGTTTTTGTGCGCTGTTTGCGCAAAAACCCGAGACAGCACGCACTGGGCATCATGTTGCTTTGAACGGCGAAGCCGTGAAAAGTAACTATATTTCTAAATCCGCAAATATTTCTGCTTATCTCTTTGATAGTTTCAATCCCTTATTTTCCGGTGTTTTCAAGGCATTTGTTAGTTACCTGTCACTTACCCATATTATTTTATAGAACTGCATACCATTTTACTAAACAAGCCTTACGCTATGCAATAGCCTCTTCAGCATACGGCAATGCATATAATGTATCCGGGTCAATATCAAGGCATGTTGTATTATCCCAGTTCCCACTGATGTCCCACGCAAGTGTATCGTTCATTACAGTGCATCTGCCCATAAATATTTCAATTTCTTTTAAGCAACAAAAAGCCTCTTTTTCAATCATCCGCAACATATCATAATGTACAATCTTTCCATCTTCAAAATATACATATACAGAATAATCCTTCATAGGCATAACCTGTACCACCTTTGGAAACATATCATCACCTCCGTTACACTAATGGATTAATCCTGTTCAACGTTTTTCCGTCCTTTGATAATTCCCAATTTTGCATCAATTCATCCTGATGGAGAACACACCACGCTAAAATCAGCTTTAACTGCCTTGACGGTAATGCCCCCTTAATTACCCTTGCCTCGTCGATTCTAATAATTGCTTTATTCCCATTATATTCAGCATGAAAATGAGGCGGATTATGGTCGTCATAATACATTGTCACCCGTATTCCGTAAAACAATGAAATTTCTGGCACTTCTTATTCCTCCATTCTTTCTGTGTTCAATATAAGTATATCACACCCTATCTCATAAAAAAACCCACAAACAAAATCTGCTTGTGGGTTTCCATATATTTCGTTACTTTTCACGGGTAGAGTCCGCGAGGTGTTTTTGTGCACTGTTTGCACAAAAACCCGAGACAGCATGCGCTGGGCATCATGTTGCTTTTAACGGCGAAGCCGTGAAAAGTAACAAATAATATACTACTGCCCTCTGTGGCTCTACAGGCTGTATTTACTCTCGGCATACCTTGCAGACTTTGCAATGATTGATACAGCGTCGA